>DAIUEO010000097.1:0-14470 GCA_036845125.1 Candidatus Eiseniibacteriota bacterium
GCGCCTCGTTCGCGGGCCACGCCACGACACCGCCCACGACCTCGGGTCCCACGGCATGGAGCCGGTAGTCGATTCCCGTGACCACGCCGAAGTTGCCGCCGCCGCCGCGCAGCCCCCAGAACAGATCCGGGTTCTCGTCCTCGCTGGCGCGCACGGACTTGAGATCCGCGGTCACCAGGTTGAACCCGAGCACGTTGTCCGAGGTCCAGCCGAAGCGCTTCGTGAGGTAGCCGAACCCGCCGCCGAGCGTGAGGCCCGCGACCCCGGTGAGCGAGACGAAGCCGAGGACCGCGGCGAGTCCGTGGACCTGCGTTTCGCGGTCGACGTCGCCGAGGAGGCAACCGCCCTGGGCGTGCGCGATCTTCGCCTTCTCGTCGACCCACACTCCGCGCATCAAGGTGAGGTCGAGCATCAGGGCGCCATCGGCGGTGGCGAGCCCGGCGATGTTGTGGCCGCCGCCCTTGATGCAGAGCAGCAGGTTGGATTCCTTGGCGAAGCGAACGCCTTCGATCACGTCGGCCACGCCGAGGCAGCGCACCACCGCCGCCGGGCGGCGGTCGATCATCGCATTCCACACCGTTCGCGAGTCGTCGTAGCCGGGGTCCCCGGGCGCGATCACCGGGCCCTTGACCCTCGCTCTCAGCTTGTCGAGCAGCTCTTGGTTCAGCTCGATTTCAGTGCCGTCGATCGTTTTCGCGTTCATGCCTGCAGCCCCCCATGCGTGCGGTGTTCCGGGGCTGGTGCCTGCGGCCACAGCCCGGGCCGGTCTCTGCGGTAGGTCATCCGTCGTGCGAAGGCCGGGACGTTACCAGCCCCGATCAGGCGAGGGGAAGGACCAGCCGGGCCGCGCAGCCCCGGGTGCCGGGCCGGTTCTCGAGTAGCAGCTCGCCGCCGTGTGCTTCCGCGATCTGGCGGGAGAGGGTGAGCCCGATGCCGGTGCCGCCCGGCTTGGTCGTGAAGAACGGCACGAACAGGTTGGCGGTGTCCGCGATCCCGGGGCCGTCGTCCACGACCGCCAGCTCCAGAGTGCGCTCGTTCACGAGCCAGCTCACCGCGACCCCGCCATGCATTTCCAGCGCCGCGTCCACCGCGTTCTGGACGAGGTTGATGAGCAGCTGGTCGAGCTGGTCGGGATCCGCCTGAACGGTGGCTGGAACGCCGCCCGGCACTGCGACCGGGAGTCGCGTCTCGAGCGCCGCCACCCGGCGCACCCAGGATCCGACGTCGACCGGCTGGCGCACCGGTTTCGGTAATCGCGCGAGCCGGGCATACGACTGCATGAAGCGCCCGAGCGAGTCGGAGCGGCTCTCGATCACCGCGAGGCCTTCCGCGACGCCGGCTTCGAGCGGGGCATCGCGCGCGCCGGCCGAACGCTCGAGCTGGGACTTGAGGCTGCCGGCGATGGACTTGATGGGGGCGAGCGAGTTGTTGATCTCGTGGCTCAGCACGCGCACGAGGCGCAGCCACGCCTGGCGCTCCTCCTCGTGGAGGGCGTGCGTGAGATCCGAGAGCACGACGAGCTGATGAGGCCGTCCTTCGGCGCGATAGCCGCCGCGGCGCACCTCCCAGCGTCCGGTTTTCCCGCCGAGCGTCAGCTCGAGCAACCGCGGTGTTTCGCCTTCGAGGGCGGAGCGAATCCCGAGCGCCTCCACGCTGCGCCCGATCAGGCGTTCGGCGGGCTCTCCCATCAGGCCCGCCCCGTGCGGATTCACGAGCGCGAGGCGTCCGGTGTCGTCGAAGGCGAACACCGCGACCTCGATGGACTCCATCACCTGCCCGAGCAATGCCGTCGCCTCGCGGACGTCGAGCCGCTGCTGGCGGAGCTTGTCGGCGAGCAGGTTGACCTCGAGGAACGCGAGGCCGAGCGCGCTCCGCGGGTGAAGGCCGCGGGCACGGATCGAATAGTCGCCCTCGCGCAGCGCGGCGATGAGGTTCGAGAGGGTGTGGATCGAATGGGTGATGCCCTCGCGCACCGCCAACGAGAATCCCACCCAGACTCCGACCACGATCATGGTGACGGTGAGGCGCATGCCGAGCAGATGGGGCGTGCTCCACAGCAGCCAGAGCGCCACCGTCACCGCGGGCGCGCCCGCCGCCAGCGAGCGGAGCAGGGCGCGGGTCTCGTAGGTGCGCGGGCGGCGCTTAGAAGCCA
The DNA here is from genome assembly GCA_036845125.1 of Candidatus Eiseniibacteriota bacterium. Taxonomy (GTDB): domain Bacteria; phylum Eisenbacteria; class RBG-16-71-46; order RBG-16-71-46; family RBG-16-71-46; genus DAIUEO01. Next base: position 2,153 of record DAIUEO010000097.1, read on the forward strand.
TGGCGCTCGAGGCGCCGGTAGAGAGCGCTGCGCGAGAGGCCGAGGGTGCGGGCCGCCTCGGCGACGTTCCCCTGGTGTCGCCGCAGCGCGCGGTCGATCAGGATGCGCTCCGCTTCATCGAGCGTCATCTGGTCCAGCTCCGGCGCGCCCTCGGCGGCGCCGAGCGCGAGCGCGTCACCGCCGATCTGGTCGCCCCGCGCGAGCAGTACCGCGCGCTCGATCGCGTGATCCAGCTCCCGAACGTTGCCCGGCCAGGCGTGGGCGAGCAGCATCTCCATCGCCCCCGGATCGAAGCCGGCGAGCGTCTTGCCGTAGCGCCGCGCATGGCGTGACAGGAAATGACGGGCGAGGATTGGAATGTCCTCGCGGCGCTCGCGCAGGGGCGGCAGGCGTATCTCCACCGTGTTGACGCGGAACAGCAGGTCCTCGCGAAAGCGCCCGGCCGCCACCGCCGCCTTGAGGTCGGCGTTGGTCGCCGAGATCAGCCGCACGCTCACGCGCCGTGTCCGGGAATCGCCGACGCGCTCGAACTCGCCGGTCTGGACGACACGCAGCAGCCGGGCCTGGAGCGACAGCGGGACATTGGCGATTTCGTCGAGAAAGAGCGACCCGCCGTCCGCCAGCTCGAAGCGGCCGACGCGGTCCGACTGGGCGCCGGTGAACGCGCCGCGCACGTGACCGAACATCTCGCTCTCGAACAGGTTCTCGGCGAGGCCGCCGGCATTCACGGTGACGAGCGCGCGACCGGCGCGCGCCGACCCGGCGTGCACGATCCGGGCGATCAGCTCCTTGCCGGTGCCGTGCTCGCCGGTGACGAGCACGTTGGCATCGCTGGGAGCCACCCGCGCGACGAGGTCGAGCACCGGCCGCATCGACGGCGCCGAGGCGATCATCTCCGGGTTCTCGCCGCGCCGGAGCAGCCGGTTCTCCCACTCGAGCCGCTGGCCCGAGCGCAGCGCGCGCCCCAGCTCGGCCTGGTTGCGGAGCGTGGTGAGGAGGCGCGCGTTGTCCCACGGCTTGGTGACGTAGTCGCGCGCGCCGCGCCGTACGGCGTCCACCGCGCCTTCGACGCTTGCCCATGCGCTCATCACGATCACCGGCAGCGAGGCGTCGAGCGCGCGGATGCGGCCCAGCAGCTCGAGCCCCTCGCTGCCCGACGTGGTGTCGCGCGCGTAGTTGAGATCGAGGAGCGCGACGTCGAACTCCCGCGACTCGAGCGCCCCCAGCACGCCGGCGGGCGAGGTGGCGGTTTCGACCTCGATGGCCTCCCCGGTGAGCAGCATCCGGAGAGCGGCCAGCACGTCGGTGTCGTCGTCGGCGACCAGCGCCCGAATCGGTGAGTCCCCGCCGTGGACCATGAGGCGCGAGATTATCACGGGGGCTTCTCCCGGACGGAGGCCTGGAGGCCCTAGCCTTTCAGTCGCTTCAGGTCCTTCTTTGCCTCGTCGAGATCGGGCTTCAGCTTGAGCGCGGTCTGCAGCTCGGTGATCGCCTCCGGCCTGCGTCCCTGCTTCTCGAGAATGAGTCCGAGGCGCCAGCGTGCGTGCGCGAGCGTCGGCTGCCCGGGCTCGGGCTCGGCCGCGAGGTAGTAGCGCATCCACTGCTCGGCCTTCGCGAGGTCGCCGCCTTCGAGCAGGATGGTGCGCGCCGCCGAATAGGAGGACAGACGGCTCCACGGCACGTTCTGCTGCGCGCGCGCCAGCACTTGATCGAGCTCCGCCGCGCGCTTCTGGGCCGAGTAGATGCCGGCCAGCAGAACGTAGGAACCCGTACGTTCGGGGTCGATCTTCTCGGCCTCACTCGCGAGCCGCTCGGCCTCCACGTACTCCTTGCGGTGCGGCGCGAGCAGATAGCTGGCCAGGGTGACGCGCGCCTCGTAGTCGTTGCCGGCCGCGACCGCCTTGCGGAAATAGCCCTCGACCGCGGTGGTGTCCTTCGTCTCCTCCGCCAGCTTGGCGCGCGCGAGCCAGCCCTGCACCGGATCGATCGCCGCGATCTCGTCGCACAGGGCGCGGGCCTTCCTCTTGTCGCCGCCCGCGATGCCTGGGGCGTTGCAGTGGAACATGACGAGCCCGAAGCGCGAGCGAACATGTTTCGGATCGAGCGCGGCCGCCGCTTCGGCTTCGCGCTTGAAGCGCTTGGCCAGGCCCATCTGCTTCAGGATCCCGGCTTTCTGCGCCTGTCCGCCCACGACCTGCGCCAGCGAATAGCGGACGTCGGCGCTCTTCGGGTCGAGCGCGACCGCGCTTTCCGCCGCTTCGAGCGCGCTCTTGCTTTCCCCGTATCCGTCGAGCACCTGCGCCAGCTGGGACCAGGCCCGGGCGTCGTCCGGGTGCTCGGCGGTGGCGCGCTCGAGCTGGGCCCGGGCTTCGCGCCAGCGCCCGGTTTCCATGAGCCGCGCCGCGTCCTCGGCCCGCGCGAGGGAGGGCGTGAGCACGAGCCCCGCCACCATCAGGCCGAGCATCACCGCCAGCGCGAGCAGCCAGATCCACCATGAACCCACACGACCATTCATTGTCCCGACCTCCGCGGGTGAGGACTAGGGGGAGCGGAGCATGTTTCTAATCGCAGCGCAGCGCGCGCACCGGCTCGACCAGCGTCGCCCGCCGCGCGGGAATCCAGGCCGCGAGCAGGCCCGAGACCGCGAGCACCACGGTGACCACGATGAACGTCGGCGGGTCGCCGGGCTCGACGCCGTAGAGCAGGCTCGCCATCAGCCGGGTCACGGCGAAGGCGCCCGCGAGTCCGATACCGATGCCGAGCATCGTGATGCGGAACGCCTGGCCGACCACCATCCGCTGCACGTCGGACGCCGCGGCGCCGAGCGCCATGCGGATGCCGATTTCGTGAGTGCGCTGCGCGACGTTGTAGGCCATGACGCCGTAGAGCCCGATCGCGGCGATGATCAGCGCAATCACCGAGAACGACCCCATCAGAGACGCAAAGAGACGTGACTCCCAGAGCCCCCGGTCGAGAGCCTTGGTCATCGTCATCGCATCGTAGAAGGGCAGGTTGGCGTCGCGCGCCTGGAGCAGCTTCCGCACCGGAGTCGTCAGCGCGGCCGGGTCGCCGGACGTGCGCAGCAGGACCGACATCGTCTGGACCGACGATTGCGCGTGCGCCGTGAAGACCTGGGCGATGATCTTCCGTTCGTTCCCGGGGTTCTGGTCCACGTCCGCGACCACGCCGATCACCGTGGCCCACCCCGAGGTGTCGTCTTTGCCGAACTTGAACCGCTGCCCGATCGCGTCGCTCTTCGGCCACAGCAGTTTCGCCGCGGAACGGTTCACGATCGCCACCCGCTGGCTCTTCTCGTCGTCGGAGAGCTCGAAATCACGGCCTTCGAGGACGCGGATTCCGATCGTCCCGAAGTACCCGGGGGCGGCGATGCCCCAGTACATGTGCGGCAGCTCGATGTTCTTCTTCTCCACGTTCTCCTCGGTCATCACGATGTTGGACCAGGAGTTGTTGCCGAGCGGCAGTGCGTTCACGGCGCTCACGGTCTCCACCCCCGGCAGTTGCGCGGCGGCGGGCAGGAACTCCTGGAAGAAGTTGCGGTACCCCGCCTCTCCCTTGTAGACCGCGACCGGCAGCGTCACCGTTCCGGTCAGCAGTCCTTCGGCCCTCAACTTCTTCTGCTGGTCGGCCATATTGAGGAAGCTCCGGACCATCAGACCGGCGCCGGCGAGCAACACCAGCGCGAGCGCCACTTCGCCCACCACCAGCGCACGGCGGAGGCGCAGGCGTCCGCCGCCCGTCGTGGTGGCGTTGCCGCCGTCCTTGAGCGACTCCATGAGCTGGAGGTCGGAAATCTGAAACGCCGGAGCGAGCGAAGCCAGGATCCCGGCCAACGCCGAAATCCCGAAGGTGTAGGCGAGCACCACGAAATCCATGCCGAAGCTCATCCAGTACGGGAACTCCTCCGGAATCGTGCTCAGCATGAGGTCGCGGCCCCAGATGGCGAGCACGAGCCCCAGAACGCCGCCCGCGACCGAAACCAGCACGCCCTCGACGAGCAGGAGCCGTCCAATGCCGAGCCGGGTCGCGCCGACTGCCATGCGAAGGCTCACCTCACGGTGCCGGGTCGAGGCGCGCGCCAGCATGAGGTTCGCGACGTTCGCGCACGCCACAAGCAATACGAAGCCCACCGCGACGACCAGGAGCATCATCATCGGCCGGATGTCGCGTCCCAGCCGCTCGCGATAGTCGCTGGCGACGAGGAACGTCTCCGCGCGGGCTTCCGGCTCCTGAGCCCCGATCTCCTTCGAGAGCGCGCGCAGGTCGGCCTGTGCCTGCGCCAGGGTAACGCCCGGCTTGAGGCGTCCGATGACGTCCAGGTACTGGGAATGCCACGATTCCTCCGTCATCTTCCACGCGGCGGGAATCCAGAAGTCCGCGACCTCGGGGAACCGGAAGTTCGGCGGCATCACGCCGACGATCGAACGCATGCGCCCGTTGATGTTGTAAGTGCGGCCGAGCACCGAGGGGTCGCTCTTGAAACGCTCCCGCCAGATGCGCTCGCTGATGATCACGCTCGTCCAGTTCTGGTCGTAGACGCCTTCCTCCGGGGTGAACTCACGGCCGAGCACTGGAGACACGCCGAGCATCCTGAACAACCCGGGAGTCACCGCCGCGGATTGGAAGCGCTCGGGCTCCTCACCCAGGGTGAGATAGGCGGAGCTTTCCCATCCGCCCCCGACTTCCATGGACTTCACGCGATCGCGAATCGCCAGGAAGTCGTTGGCCGAGAGGTTGCTGTCGTCGATGTTGAGCTTCGGAATCGCCAGCTCGATCTGAACCAGCCCCTGCTCGTGCATGACCGGAATGTCCCGGTAGAGCAGGCCCCGCACGATTCCGAAGATCATCGTGTTGACGCCGATGCCGAGTCCCATCACTCCGATCACGGCGAGGGTGAAGCCGGGCGACCGGCGCAGCGAGCGCAGCCCGAAACGGATGTCCGCGAGCCAGGAGCCCATCAGTGCCGTCCCTTCTCGTCCACCACGCGGCCGTCGAACAGCTGGACCGTGCGCTGGGCGTAGCTCGCGAAGCGCGGATCGTGGGTCACCATGCAGATGGTGGCGCCGGCCTCGTGCAGGCTCCGGAGCAGGTCCATGACGGCCTCGCCGTTCGAAGAGTCGAGGTTCCCGGTGGGCTCGTCGGCGAGCAGGATGAGCGGCTCACCGGCGAGCGCGCGCGCGACGGCCACGCGCTGCTGCTGGCCGCCCGAGAGCTGGTTCGGCAGGTGCTTCGCGCGGTGCGCCATGTTCACGCGCTCGAGCGCGTTGCTCATGCGCCGGCGCCGCTCGGCCGCGTCGAGCCCGCGGTAGGTGAGAGGCAGCTCCACGTTCTCCGACACGGTGAGATCGCCGATGAGGTTGAAGCTCTGGAAGATGAACCCGATTTCGCGATTGCGGATGCGGGCCCGCGTTCCGGCCGGGATCTGGTGTACCTGCTTGCCGTCGAGCCAGTAGCTGCCGTCGCTCGGCGTATCGAGTAGGCCGAGGATCGAGAGCAGCGTGGACTTGCCGCAGCCCGATGGGCCGGCCACCGTCACGAACTCGCCGCGCCGGATGTCGAGGTGGACGCCGGAAAGCGCGTGCGTCTCGACCTCGTCGGTCTGGAACACCTTGGAGACGGCTTCGAGCCGGATCAGCGCTCCATTGGCGTCCTTGGGCCGCGCTTCACGGGGCATCGATTCGAGAATGGTGGCGGTCATGACGGTTCCTTTCTTGCAGTGTCGTTCGACGTGACGAAAGCAGCACGCTTCATGGAATGCGGAGGTGATCCCGGTCGTCATAGCGGGACATGTCCGACAGGATCAGCTCGTCTCCAGGCTCCAGTCCTTCGAGGATCTCGATCGCGTTGGCCGAGGCGCGCCCGACGCGGACGGGCACCCGGGTCGCGCTGTGTCCGCCGCGATCGAGCTTGAACAGCATTGCGGTCGTCCCGCCCACGACGGAAGTGGGGCGGCCGCAATAGACGGCGTTCGGGATCCGGTCCAGCTCGACGACGCCGTCGACGGTCTGATCGGGGCGCGCACCCTTCGGCAAGTCGCCTTCGAGCGTCACGTCCACGGCCACGGTTCCGTTCGACACGCCGGGATCCACGCGCGAGACGACCCCCGGCACGATGCCGTTGCGGGTGTCGATCGAAGCGGGAAGTCCGGTTTTGAGATCCCGGGCCTGCGAGCTCGGAACCCGCAGCACGGCCTTCAGGCGCTCGGGGCCGGAGACGCGGGCGAGGAGCTGCCCGGGCATGACCCACTGCCCGGGCTCGAGCGAGAGCTCCTGGACGACACCCGCGGCCCCGGCGCGCACGATCTGCGAGGCGACCCGCTCGCGATGGAAGCTCGAGATCGCCTGCAGGCGGTCGACCTCGGCCTTTCTCAGCTCGAGCTGCGCTTCGAGCGATTCGCTGACCAGCGCGAGGCGCCGCTCTTCGATGCTGAGCCGGGTTTCGGTCTCCTCCGCGCGCTCGCGCGCACGATCGATCTCGTTGGAGGACGCCAGGCCTTCGCTGGCGAGCCGCTCGGCGGCCTTGAGCGCGCGCTTGGCCTCGCGCATTTCCGAGCGCGCACCCAGCACCGCCGATTCCTGTGCGAGCTTCTGGGTCTCGAGCGTGGTGCGCAGGCTCGCGAGCTCGGCCTGTACCAGCTTGAGCTGGCGCTCGGCGTCCAGCGCTTCGAGCTGGACGTCCGGATTCGCCAGCTCGAGCAGGACGGTGGTGGGCTCGACCCGGGCGCCGGCGCGCACCAGCACGCGCTCCACGCGCCCCGCCGTGAGTGCGGCGACGAGTCTCATGTTCTCGGGCTGGAGCGTGCCGCTGCCGCGGACCTCCACCAGCATCTCGCCGCGCTTCACCGCTTCGATCCACAGCGTGCCGCGCTCGACCTCGGGTCCCGCCGGGCGAAGCCGGGCGAGTCCCAGGCTGGTCACGACGAGGATCGCTCCTCCCGCCACGTAGAGCGGCAGGCGGTTCCTCTTCGGTCTGGGTCGCGGTACGTCCAAGGCGGCTCCTTCTTGCGGTCTGTCCCGCGGCCGGTACATCCAGTTTCGTGCCGGGACATCAGGCGCCTCCAAACCGTTGGCGTTCAACGAAGCGATGGTGCAGGGCACCGCCTCAAAAGGGTCGCGCCGTCCCACTTCCGGGACGGCGCGATCCCACATGCGGACAGGACGCTAGTTTCCTCGAGAGACTGTCACGCGAGTTCGGGCTCGCGAAGCTGCGGCAAGAGCTGCCGACCTGCTTCGGAGGTTTGGTTCAGATTGTGCTTCCCGCACTGCATGGGTAGGTCTAGCCTCGAGTGAGCCGCAGGACGCAGGCCGCGCCCTCCGGGCCCAACTCGGGCAGTTGACAGTTGGTTCGCCGAGGAGGCTCACCATGAAGCGCCGCGCGCTCATTCCGGTTGTCACATTGACTCTCGTAACATGTTGGGGGGGTGGTGCGTTAGCTGCATGTCCGGACTTTGGCCCGCCCACGGTTCCAAACGTGACGTGGACGATTGGGGGCCAGGTCACCGGGTGCCCGGCCGGCGACTCCACCGGCGTAGCGAATCACCCGTCGCGCATTCGTGTTCTCGTGACCTACCAGGACGCTAACTGCAATCCTCGCGTCGGCGTTCCACCGGAATCCCTCTACATCACCTGGCAGGCGCTCTCTGGAGGCAATGCGCGCATCAACGACAAGTCGTCGAACGGAACCTACGCCGACGACAGCACCAACTACAACGGCCAGACAAGATTCACGTTCGCCAGTTTGTCTGGCTGCGGAGGCATCCGGCTGTCACTGGCGGTTTCTGGTGCGGGGCAGGGGCACCAGGATGTCCAGATTCGCTCAGTCGATTCCGACATCGACCTGGAGCGCCGCGTCGTCAATCAACTCGGCTATGATTTCCCGGGCTGCGACCTGAACTGGGACGGAATTTCGGGTGGCGCCGTGGACCAGCAAATCATCGCCGCGCACAATGACCATTGGCGACGCAATGCACTCCATGGAACCCCCCAGCGACTCACAAACCTCTGCGAAAGCGGATGTGAACCCCTAGATCTCAAGACGATTGGGTCCAGCGACATCTCCTGGTCACCAAACGGCCGGTGGCTGGCTTTCACGATCGAGACACCTTCGGACGACAACTGCAGGGTCCACATAGTCTCCGCCGACCCTTCAACAAGGGCGCTTCGACAATTCACCTTCGGCGCTGTTGACGACTATGGACCGTCATGGTCACCGCTTGGCCACGAGCTGGCTGTCGGGAGGGACCTCTGGAAAATCATCCGAAAGGGTATTCCCGGAGTCGCGGCTGATACCAACGAATACGTCGTGTCGCAGAGTGGCAGCGCGACGCTCCATGGGGACCTGACCCCCGCGATTTCCCCCGATGGCCAAATCGTAGCATTTGCGCGCAAAGATCAGACGACGAAGGCATATAACATCTGGAAGGTTCCGATCGGTGGTGGCACGGCGACCCAACTAACGTTCTTCACCCCTCCAGATACGGTGAACGAACAATACCCGCAGTGGTCGGCCGATGGGCAATGGATCGTCTACGATCGTGAAAACTCCTTTCACAATGGACACCGTATCTGGAAGGTCAAGGTCGACGGGACTTCCAAACAGGAGGTATTTTACCCCGGCCCAGGGATGAACGCGGCCACCCCGGCCTTCTCTCCCGACGGTCTGATCATGACCGCTGGGATTGGCGCCAAGAGCGAGACCATTGCGGATATCAGAGCGCATACGCTCGACTACAATCTCGCGATCAAGAAACCGATCCTCAACTATCCGGATTCGAAATACGCGATCGCCGGTCTTGATCCGGTCCTTTCCCCCCGCATTGCGCCTGATGGCACGCGGCTCGGACTGCGCGCTGCTCAGCTCTATGCGGTACGACGAAACATGAACCTGCCGCCGATCTTCACGAACGTTGGTGGATCGGTGCACGACACCACAGCCGTCAAGAACTTCTCCGTTGTGGCGGGGCAGGACCTGAGCTTCACGGTTACGGCGACAGATCCAGATGATGGTGTTCGAACCTACCACGTCGCATATGTCGACCAGCCAGGGATGTCCTTTGATCCCGGCCTTCGATTGTTCTTTTGGGACAACGCCGGGCCCACGGGCACCTACTACGTCAAGTTTTGGGTGACCAACGGCACTGCCAGCGGTGGAGCGCAGAACGGAGCCATGGACGCGATCATTGCCAAGATCACGGTAACTTCAAGCGGCGCCGCACGAATGGATAGACCATTGGCCATGAGGCGCGACGGGTCCGGGGACTGGATCGCGCAGACTGAGCCGGTCCCGGGAGGGGACATGGCCACCCTTCACATCGTGGACGTTGCGGGACGTCGCGTCGCCCGGATCTCAGGGCCATCGGGCGGAGAACTGCGCTGGGATCGAATGGTTGTAGGCGGCCGAAGGGCCACGCCCGGTGTCTACCTCTACGACCTCGTCAACGGCGCCCACCGCCATCGCGGCAAGATCGTCATCCTCGATGAATAGTCGGAGCTGGAGCGCCTTTGCTGCAGTAGTCTTTCTGAGCATTGAACTGTGTCCGGGGGGGGCCCATGCGCAGTGCAAACCAAGTGTGTTCCTGATTGACACGACGGGATCGGTGACTGAGGTTGCGGCGATGTGGGGCGAAGGGCCGGGTCAGACCTTTGTTGCTGAGGACACGCTGATTTCGGCTATCACGGTTTGGCGTCACCCCGTCGAGACTCCCAACCCGGCGGAGATGAAGCTCTGGATCACCGAGCTTGATTCCACCGGTCGTCCACGAGCAAGTCGAATCGTTTTCGAGGGCCCTGTGCTGCAGGTGAGTCATGGGGACGGCATTCACCCAATCGCGATTCGATTCGAGCTGGACCCGCCAGCCGTGCTTCCGCATCGCGGTAAATTCGCGTTTTTCGTTCAGAATCAGTGCTATTGGTTCTTCGACCTTCTGATTCGCGATGGAACGGTTTCTCCGGATGGGGAGTTGTGGAGGTCGGAGATCAGCAACTTTGATGGGTGCATCCTGAAGGGAATCAGCGATCGATTCGATGATTTCGACCTTTGTTGCAGGATTGAATTCTGTGATACCCCCACGCCGGTCCTGCGGCCGACGTGGGGGAGGGTCAAAGCGATCTATCGCTGATGCGGACGATTAGTTCCTCCAGATCCCGTCCCACCAGTTCGCGCTGGCGATGGTCGCCGGGTCGAGCCATTCGCTGCCCCGCCTTCATGCGCGCCACGACCCGGTCGTACTTCCACCCGGTGAGCGCGACCAGGATCTTGGCCTGCTGCTCCTGACGCAGGACGAGCGACTTCCGAACCAGATCGCCCTAGTGAGGCGGCGGCGCGAGTCCCTCTGCCTTCATGCGAGCCTCGAGACGCTGGCGGATCTCAGGCTCGAGACCCCTGCCCCAGGCCTCTCCCACCTTGCTCGTCTCCGCGACGATCAACGGAGTCTCATGGATCATCTTGGCACCGAGCGGGGTGCGGTAGAACGCGATGAGACCCTTGATCTCCTCGGAAGTGAAGTGCTTCGCGTACACCGGCACGATCTGTTCCATCAGGACGGGCACCTTTTCAGCCATGATCTTCTGGAGCTCGTCCTTGGCTGCGGCCACGACCTTGTCGGACATCCCGGGATTGTTGCGCTTCATCATGTCCAGGGTTGCGTTCGTCATGTAGACGGCCATCTGGTTGGCCAGCTTCTCCGTTCCGCTCAGCTGCAGGAGCGTCTTGATGTCGGCGTTGCTTGCCGGAGTCGGGGTCGCGCCGCGAGCGACGCTCGCGATGACGCTCGACACCATGAGCGCGGTGAATGCGGCGCGCCGCAGTGCCCGCTGGGGGAGTTGCATGCCATGCTCCTTCCGTTCGAGTGAGGCTGCGCGGGCCCATCCCTTCGCGTGGCCGGGCGTCGGTCCCAGTCCGAAGAAGTTACCCCACGCCGGCCCGCCCGGCGTGGGGCATCGCAACTCGATCTCCAAGGCGCCGTCAGTTCTTCCAGAGGCCGTCCCACCAGTTCGCGGTCGTGATGCTCGCGGGGTCGACCCATTCATTGTTCGCCTTCATGCGCGCGACGATGCGGTCGTACTTCCATCCGGTGAGGGAGGCGAGGTTGCGGGCCTGCTGCTCCTGCCGCTCGACCAGCGACTTCTGGTACGCGCGGTATCCCGGGCAGGAGGTATCGCCCTTCCACGGATGGCGCATGACGTAGCGCGCCTGGAAATTGCTCTGATCGGCCGTCACCTGGAGCGCGAGATCCTCGGGAAAGTTCTGCGCGTCGTAGGTGACCCGGAGCCGCGTGACGAAGGCCTCCTGGGCGCCGCCGCCGTTGACGTCGGATCCGAGCCAGAACACGCCGAGCGAGCGCAGCTCGTCGCGTGAGAGGGGATCGGCTGCGCAGGGGTCGCACCAGCTCATGTTCCATGCGTACTCGGTGAAGACCACACCGGGCTGGCTCTCGGCCTGGTGCGACGCGACGTCGCGGTAGAACTCGCCGAACTTGTCGCGCACGAAGAGCGGGATGTCGAGGTCGGAGGCCGCCTTCACCGTGCGGTAGTTCACGGTTTCGACGCGCCCGCCGCGGGTGATCGCGTACACCACCATTTCCTGCTTGCCGTCGGAGTTCGCCATGCCGAGCCGGAGCGGCAGCATGAACTTCGGACTCTCGAACGCCATCTGGATCGGACGCAGGCTCGTGAAGCCGAGTCGGGCGTGCTCCTTCACGTTGACCTTGGCGACGAAGAACTTCATGCCCTGCTTGAGGTAGATCGCGAGCACCTTGGAGGCCATCGGCGGGACGCGATAGCCGTTCTCGACCAGCCAGCGCTCGAGGCCGACGCTCTCCTTCGCCGAGAGGATCAGGATGTCGTATTCGCCGATCGTGTAGCGCGCCTCGATGGTGACGCCGCTCTTCTTACCCTCACGGGCCATCGACTTGAGGGCCGAGGGCGCGGCGTCCTGCGCGAAGCCGATCGCGTTGCGCTCGGCGCGCAGGCAGGGATCGGGATCGAAGTACTCGACCAGCCGCGGTGCGGTGAACGCATCCAGGTGGGCGAGCACGAGCGGATCGCCGACGTGGATCTGTTCCTTCCTGAGGACGGTCGGAACCGGCACCACCATGGCGAACTCGGTGGGCTCACCCTGGAAGTCGCTCGCCATGGTGAGCACCGTGCGGTCGGCGTCGCGGACGAGGAGCACCTGGGAGGCCTTGTTGAGCAGCTTGGCGTCCCCGCGGGCGACGTAGAACCCGCAGAAGGCATGGGAGGGTGGGGCGCCCAGGGCGAGGATCAGGGCGGCGGTGACGGCGGCGGGGGCTAAGTGGCGGAG
>DAIUEO010000098.1:0-14404 GCA_036845125.1 Candidatus Eiseniibacteriota bacterium
CGCATCGCCCGGCCGCGCCTTCACCAGCTCAGGCTCGCCTTCTGATCCGCGATCCCATCGGCTCAGCGAGCGGCTCCGGTGATGCTCGCCAACATTCTTCGCTCCACAACCTACGGTTCACGGCCGGCGCGCCGCGCGAGCGCCCGGTCGTAGACGTCGTGCACGCCCCGCATCATGGCGTCGACCGAGAACATCGTGTGCGCCCGCGCGCGCGCCGCCTCCGCCATGCGGCGGCGGAGCGGCGGGTCTTCGATCAGCCGGCGCACGGCCGCGGCCAGCGCATCGGCGTCGCCGGGCTTCACCACGAGCCCGGTCTCGCCGTCGCGGTTCACGAAGGTGGTCCCGGTGCCGAGGTCGGTACACACGCACGGGACGCCGCACGCCATCATCTCGACCATCGAGAGCCCGAACGTCTCGTTCGGCAGCACCGAAGGCAGCACGCCCACGTCGGCCGCCGCCATCCACTCCGCGATGTCCTTGGGCGGGATCATCCCGGCGAACACCACGCGGTCGCCGAGGCCGCTCGCCCGCCAGCGCTCCTCGAGGCTCGCGCGATGCGGGCCGTCCCCCACGATCACGAGCGTGCCGGGCAGCTGCTTCATCGCGTCGATCATCACGTCGAGCCCCTTGTAGAAGACGAGGCGCCCGACGAACAGGATGATCGGCGTGGCGTGCTTCTCGCGGAACGCCATGGCCGCGGCCGCGTGCCGGCTCATCGACGAGAACGGCGCGAGGTCGATGCCGAGCGGCACCACGCGCGACTTGTCGAGGTAGTGGGGCAGGAAGCGCGAGAACGTGAGCTGGTGCTCGGAGGTCGGCATGATCGCATCCGCGCTCCGGAGCAGGTCGTCAATGAAGCGTCCGTACACCACGAGGAATTTCGCCTGGCGCACGATGTCGCAGTGCCAGGTCACCACCATCGCCCCCTTGGGCCTCACCCAGAGCCAGCTCACCTCGCCCGGCGGGCTCGGGAAGTGGTGGTGGTAGACATCCGCCTCGAGCTTCGCGAGATGCCCCGGCATCGACGGACAGACCGGCGTCGACAGCAGGCGCGCCCACTCCGAAACGCGGATCACCCGCACGCCCTCGACGGTCTCGATCGTGGTGTGCCGCTCCCGTGCCGCCGACGTGAGCACCGTCACCTCGTGGCCGTGGCGGACCTGCCAGGTCGCCATGCGCTCGACGGTCTGCTCCATCCCGCCCACCGTGGGCGGGTAATAGTCCTTATAAAGGTGGACGATCTTCATGAAACAACCCGTTCCAAAGCGAGACGGTAGCGTTGCTCGAGGGCTGCCGAGCGCGAGTTGCCGAGCCGTGCGCGCAGACCGTGCCACGCCGCGCGCAGCCGCCACCCGCGGCGCAGCACGCGCCGCACCTCGGCCTCGGGAATCTCGGGGTGGAACTTGGTGAAGTAACGCACGAGCGCCGGTCCGCCGTCGGCCGGCAGGAGTCCCGTGCGCTTCGAGCCCGTCCCGCGGAGATGCGACACCGTCACGTCGGGAGTGGCCAGCACCGACCAGCCGGCGTCGTGCATGCGCCGGCAGAAGTCGACATCCTCGTGGTACATGAAGTACTCCTCGTCGAGCCGGCCCGCGTCGGCCAGCGCCTCGGCGCGGATCATCCACGCGCAGCCCGAGGTCCAGTCCACCTCTGCGGTCTTCTCCGGGAACGGACGGAACCGTCCCTCGCGGCCGAGGATGCGGTGGAGGTAGAGCGCATGGGCACGCTCGCGCTCGAGGGTTGGAAAGAGCCCCACCGAATCCTCGAAGCCGCCCGTGCCGTCCTGGACCCGCGGGCCGATCATGCCCGCCTCGGGATGTTCCAGGAGCAGATCGACCATCCGGTCGAGTGATCCCGGCGGGGTCTCGACGTCGGGATTGATCACCGCATACCAGGAGGCCCGCGCGCTGGCGAAGCCGGCGTTCACACCCGCCCCGTAGCCGCGGTTCGACCCCATGGCGACCAGGTGATCCGCCCCGAGCACGCGGGAAGCGATGACCGGGCTCTCGTCCGAGCTGGCGTTGTCCACCACCCGGATGTTCAGCGGGCGGCGGGGAGCGCTCTCCAACAAGGCCTTCAGGCAACGCTCGAGGACGGACGATGACTCGTAGGTCACGACGACCGCGGCGATCGCGTCACCACGGTGCGGGGGTGCAGAATCGTTCACGTTGGCAACCTAGCCTCAAGGCCGCGCGCCTGTCCAACCTCTGATACCCTGTTCGCCCCATGAGTGATTCGTTACGCCTCGAGAGCCCGGTCCGGACCCCCGGATGGCGGACTTTCCTCCCCCTCGTCCTGATCGCGCTGGCCGCCTCGACGTGGGCCGCGATGGCCTTCGGCCTCTCGCCCGCCTCGCGCCTCATCATGATGGTGGTCGCGGCGCTGGTGATCGTGGTGCCGTTCCTCTGGCGCTGGCCGGCGATGGCGGTGGCGTGGCTCCCGGTGTTCATGATCCCGCCCCAGTTCGCGAAGGTGTTCGCCTACGAGGTGATCCTGCTGATGGCGGCCTACGGGCTCTTCCTGCTGCTGTTCCTGCGCCGCGACCGCTCGCTCACCAAGCTCGACGGCTTCGAAGTCGCGGTGTGGCTGCTGTTCGGCTGGGCCGCGTTCACCGGATTCTGGGCGCGCGATCTCTGGTGGTACGCGTTCGGCGTCCGCAAGATGCTGATGGGCGCGATCGCGCTGTGGGTCTCGTTGCGGCTGTGCCGCTACATAAAACCGGATCTGCTGATGATCGGCATCGCCGCGGCCGCGGTGGCCTTGGCACTCGCCACCCTCGCCAAGGCGTACGAGCACGGCTGGTTCGAATCGGTGGTCCAGGAGTTCCAGCGCCGGAGCGCCACCGATCTCGGCTGGGGCACCTCGAACTACATCGCCGCCCTCCTCACCGTGATGCTGCCGACCGCGATCTTCCTCGCAACCGCGGGACCCAACCCGCTCGCACGCGCCGTGGGATGGACCGCGCTCCCGCTCACCGCGATGGTGGTGACCATCGCCGCCTCGCGCGGCGGCTCGCTGCTCGTGTTGGGGGTCGCGCTGTTCGCGATCTTCCGCTCCAAGATCCGGCCATGGATCGCGGTGCTGGCGGGCGCGATCGCGATCACGCTGCTCTTGACCGGCCCCGGCGCCAAGCTGCTCGTCGACCGTTTCACCGACGTCAAGGACATGGCGAGCGTCGTGGTGCGGCTCTGGTACTGGCGCGTGGCCTGGGTGCGGATCGTCGACCACTTCCCCTTCGGCATGGGGCTCGGCGGCGGCTACGGATACCTCGACCGGCTCTACACGGAGGACCCGCACAACTACTGGCTGGTGATGGCGAGCGAGCTCTCGCTCCCCGGCGTGCTGCTGTGGATCACGGTGCTCGTGGTGCTGTGGCGCCGCATCTCGGCGATGACGCGCGACCCGCGCACGCAGGCCGCGGGACACGCCCTCCAGCTCACGTTCTGGATCTCCCAGCTCAACACCCTGTTCGAGCCCACGTTCCAGGGCCTCCACTACCACTTCCTGTGGTACTGGATCATCGGTACGTACCTGGGCTGGGCGGAGCAGAAGCGGAAAGAACCCCCGCTGTCACCCGCGCGCTGAGGCCACCCGGCCGCGCAGGCTCTTGAGCTCCTCGACGGTGACCACTTTGAGGGCGATGTAGGCCGCCGTCACCACGACCGCGAACACGGCGCCGTTGCGCGCTACCTCGAGCAGGGCCGCACCGCGGCCCGCGGGGATTCCCGGCAGGCCGCCCGTGAACGCCAGCACGATCGCACCGGCGACCAGCGAGGCGAGCACCGGGAACCCCAGCGCTTCGCGGATCCACGCGCCGTTCGGCTCGCCGATCTGGCGGTGGAACCGTCCCAGGAACCACACCACCGAGATCACCGCCGAGACGAGCAGCGCGACCACCACTCCGGATCCCCCCCAGCGCGGCACCAGCCACAGGCTCAAGCCGAGGTGCACCACGGTCCCGAGCCCGTGGTACATCGCCTCGACCCACGGCTGTCCGAGCCCGCGACAAACCATGGTGCCGACGCCGGTGAGGATCGTGAGCATCAGGAAACCCGCCATCGCCGAGAGGTAGACGGCCGCGGCACCGTGACCGGGGCCGAGCCAGGCTGTCACCATCGCCGGCGCGGAAACGATCGTGAAGATGCCGATCGGCACCGAGATCGCGGCGAGGATGCGCGAGGCGCGCGCGTAGAGACGCGCGATGCGCTCGCGATCGGCGAGCGAGCCGAGGTGCGAAACCGCCGGCACGATCGGCGGCAGCACCAGCATCGGCACCACCCAGGCCGCGAGCGCCAGCCGGTAGGCCAGCTCGAAGGGCGTGACCTCGGTGAGCCCGCGGAAGTGCGCGAGCAGGAACTTGTCGAGCTGGAACTGGAAGAACGTTCCGAAGTTGATGATCTGGAGCGCCGCGCTGTAGTCGAACATGCGGCGGCGGATGGCGGGATCGATCGCGGACGCGTCGAAGCGCGTCTCGGGGGCGACGCGGCGGAGCTCGCGCCACGAGAGCACACCGGTCAGGACCGCGGCCACGCCGGCCACCGCCACCAGCCCGCGCAGACCGTAGCCGGCCGAGAGCACCGCGATCACGCCGCCGAGCTGGAGGCCCGTCACCACGAGCTGGATGCGGTTGGTGAGATCCATCCGCTGGAATCCGTTGAGCACCGCGGTGAGCACGCCGACCAGGTTGGACGCCGCGAGCGCCACCGCCATGCCCACGAGGCAGAATCCGGCCTCCGCCCAGAGTGCCGGCGGCACGTGGATCGCGGTGAGGATCGGGCCCTGGAGGAGCACGAACGCCGCCACCATCGGGAGCGTGAGCGCCGCGTAGGTGAGCGCGCCGAGCGTCATCGCGCCACGGATCGAGCGCTGGTCCCCGCGTGCGGAGAACTCGGCGACGAACTTGAGCAGTGCCTGGGCGATTCCGAGGTCGAAGGTCGCGAAGTAGCCGTTCAGGGCGAAGAACAGCGCCCAGATCGCGAAGCGATCGGGACCGAGCGACGACAGCATGAACGGCGTGACCGCGGCCCAGCCGACGAGGAAGAACAGCCGTCCGGCCACGGTGAAGGCGGCGTTGCGGGCGATGACGGCGCCGAGTCCCGGGACCCCCGCGGGGCCCGGGCTCGCCGCATGTTCCTGCATTTCAAGCCGCCGTGGGCTTCTGGAACCCGAGGTAGATGGTGGCGCCGATGAAGGTCAGCACCGCGGCGATGATCGCGATCGTGAGCCGCTTCGGCCGGCTGTGGCGCTCGGGCGGCACCGCGACGTCGAGCACCTGCACGGTCGGGGTGTCCATCGCCTCGCGGATGCGCGCCTGCTCGAGCTCGGCGGTGAGGAGTATGAACACCTGCTCGTGCATCTTCTGGTCGCGGATCAGGCGCGACAGCTCGCTCTGGAGCTGGGGCAGCGTGCGGATCATGGTCTTGAGCTGGTCGAGCTCGGTGCGGATCGTGCGGATCTCGTCGCTGTCCTCGCGCAGGTAGGTGCGCAGGATCTCGAGCCGAACCTCGAGCGCGATCTTCCGCCCGATCAGCTCACCCGCCGACTTCACCTCGCCGGCCTCGATGTTGGTCGGCACCACGGTGTGCTTCGCCTCCTGGTAGAGCTTGAGCGCCTCCTCGGACAGGCGCAGCAGCGAGTCGGTCTCGTAGACGCGCTGCTCGAGGAACCGCCGCGTGCGTCCGGCACCGGTGTTGCGGTTCTCGATGTTGAAGTGGTCGAGCTCCTCGAGGAACGCCGTCGCCATCGCCGCCGCGCGTTTGGGATCGCGGTCCTCGACGGACACCGCGATCGTGCCCTCGGGGGCGAGCTTGACGTCGTAGTTGGTCTTGAGCGCCTTGAGCGTCTTCTCGCGGCTCTTGAGCTTGTAGACCTTCTGCAGGTCGAAGCGGTCGACGACCTTCTCCTGCACGCGCCGGCTCTTGAGGATCGCCTTGAATACGTCGGCCGGCGTGAAGTAGTCGCCGAGCACGCCGAACGCCGGGAACTTGGTCAGCGCGCGCTGCGCGAGGCTCATGTTGGAGAAGAGGTCGGTGTCCTCGGGCGGCAGGATGACGGCGGTCGCCCTGTACCACCTGGGAATGAGGAAGGCGATCCCGAGCGCGATTCCGAACGCCAGGATCATCGCCGTGATCACCTGCTGGCGATGGCCCCACAGGCGGGCGATGAGGTCGCGGAGATCGAACTCCTTGGTCGATGCAGCGGTGACGCTGCGCAGCGGCTCCGGGCTCGTGTTCGGCGAATGCTCGATGGCCATGATGGTTCGCGCCGGGCTGCCGGCTCCTCCTACTGGGTGTTGTCCTTGATGGCGTCGATCGCCAGGATGATGGTGGCGATCTGCCCGGCGGCCACGAGCAGGATGGTGGCCTGCTGCCAGGCGGTGGCTTCCGGTCGCTCCGGCACCCAGATGAAATCTCCGGGATCCAGGGTGGCCACGTCCCTGGCGAGGAGCGTCTGCCCCGTGACCGACCGGGTCACGCGCACCTTGCTCTTCCAGGCCCGCTTGGAATACCCGCCGGCCTTGTCGATGTAATCCATGGTGGTCATGCCGGCCTGGAACTCGACGATGCCCGGGCGGCGCACTTCACCATCCACGCGGATCGAGTTCACGAGCCGCTCGACCTCGATGATATCGCCGCCGACGAGCAGAATGTCGAGGGCCGGCCCCACCTGGAGCAGCTGGTTCCAGTCCACGCGGTAGGTCTCGCGCTGTCCCGCGAGGCGCGTCCGCAACACCGAATACTCCGCCTCGGTCAGCTCCTGGCGCGAGAGCTGGAGCAGACGCGTGAGCTCGGGATCGTCGGGCGCCGTGGTCTGTGACCGCCGGCGCACGCTGATCGATCCGAGGTCGGCGCCCGGCAGGAACCCGCCGGCCGACCGGATCACGTCGGAGATGCGCTCGCGGCCCACCCGGATCGGATAGATGCCGGGACGCTGGACGTGGCCGAGCACGGTCACCTCGTTCTGTACCTGGTACTGCGGGACGAAGTACACGTAGACGCGGTCGCCGTTCTTGAGCGGCGGGTTGAACCGCCCGCTGTCGATCGAGACCAGGTCGGACCACGTCGAGTCGGTGCGGGTGGCGTCGGTCCAGCGGGTGAACAGCACGCGCTGGGAGTCTGCGGCCGGGATGGTTCCCCCGGCGATCGCGAGCAGCGTGCGCAGGCTGTCCTGGGGGCCGAGCTCGTAAATGCCGGGCCGCGAGAGCGCACCTTGCGCCGACACGGAGCGGCTCGCCACCGGGATGTTGATCACGTCGCCGTCCCGCAGGAACGGGTTCAGCGTCTGGTCCCCGGTGAAATTGAAGCGTTCGAGATCGGAGACCTCCCGGGTCTGGTCGCGGTGGACGACCTCGATGTTGCGCAGGCCCGCGTTCGGCGCGGGCTTGGCGGTCGCGATGATGTCGCTCACGCGCAGTGCGGCCGAGGCGTCGAAGGAGCCGGGGGCGGTGACCTGCCCGGTGACGTACACGAGGAAGGTGCGCGGGCGCGCGAGCCGGAGCTCGAGGCTGACGCCGCGGAACTCGGGCCGCAGCCTGGAGAGGATCTCGTTGCGCGCCACCCGCAACGTCATGCCGTCGACCTTCACGCTGCCCACCGACGGCAGCAACACGGTGCCTTCGGGCCCGACCTCCAGGAACTCGGTGCGGGAGATGCCGCCATAGAGGGTGAGCTGGAACACGTCGTTGGGCCCGACCCGGTAGAGATCGGGATCCACCGCGCCCGGCAGCTCGACCCGCGCGCGCTCGGTGAGGTCGGTGAGCTTCTCGCGGCGGACCGCCTCCCCCTTCCTGTCGGGCTGGAGATCGTCGCTGCCCGAGTAGCCCCCCTGGCCGCGGGCCGGGCCGGCGGCCAGTACGCCCAAGAACATGAACATCAGGCGCAGCGAACGGGACCCGCTCATGCCTTTACTTCCTTGAGCACGCGTCGCTGGCCGTACATGCGCTCGTAGTAGGTGCGGAACTCGCCCTCCTTGATGGGGCGCCACCAGGATTCGTGGGTGCGGAACCACTCGACGGTCTGGCGGATGCCTTCTTCGAAGGCGATGGCCGGACGCCAGCCGGTGACGCGGGTGAGCTTGGCCGAGTCCACCGCGTAGCGCTGATCGTGGCCCGGACGATCCTCGACGTGCCGGATCAGCGTCTTCGGCTTGCCGAGCAGCCGCAGGATGGTGTCGGTGATGGTGAGCACGTCCAGCTCGTGCTGGGCGCCGATGTTGAAGGTCTCGCCCTCGACGCCCGGATGGGTCAGGAGCGTCTCGAGCGCCACGCAATGGTCGTCGACGTGCAGCCAGTCGCGGCGATTGAGGCCGGTTCCGTAGACCGGGAGCGGCTGGTCGTCGAGCGCATTCGTGACGAAGAGCGGCACCAGCTTCTCGGGGTACTGGCGCGGCCCGTAGTTGTTGGAGCAGCGCGTCACCACCACGGGCAGCCCGTAGGTCGTGTAATAGGCGTAGGCCAGCCGGTCGCCGCCGGCCTTGCTCGCCGCATAGGGACTCCGCGGCATGAGCGGCCACTCCTCGGTGGCGTGGCCCTCCATCACCTCGCCGTACACCTCGTCGGTCGACACCTGGATGAAGCGCTTCACCCGGCGGCGGCGCGCCTCCTCGCCCAGCACGAACACCCCGTAGACGTCGGTCTGGATGAACTCGCCGGGGGTTTCGATCGAGCGGTCGACGTGCGACTCGGCGGCGAAGTTGAGCACGAAGTCGCATCCTTCCATGGCGCGCGCCACGGCCTCCGGGTCGCGGATGTCCCCGTGGACGAACGTCAGCGACCGCGCCGGCAGCCCGTCGAGGTTCTCGCGGCGGCCCGCGTAGGTCAGCGCGTCGAGCACCACCACGTGGCAGTCGGGGTGCCGGGCGAGCAGGCCGTGCACGAAGCTCGAGCCGATGAACCCGGCGCCGCCGGTGACCAGCACGCGCTTCCCGGAAAGAACGAGCGGCTGGGTGCTGCGCGCGCTCAGCTCGGGACGGCTGATCTCGAGATTCGACGTGTCGCGGCGGGGATCGCCGCCGCGGGTCGTCTCAGCCATCCTTGCGACTCCAGTCGTACGGCACACTCGGATCGTGCGGCGGCGTCCGGAATTCGTCGGGCTGATCGTAGACGTAGTGCTCGGTCGGCGTGTTCACGAGATAGGCGGGCTCGGTGCCGATGCCCTTCATGCCGTGGAGCACGAACGGAGGGATCACGAGCAGGATCGGGTTGATCTCGCCCATGAAGAATTCGTTGACCTCGCCGCGGGTCGGGCTCTGATCGCGCCCGTCGTACAGCACCACCTTGGCCATCCCCTTCACGAAGACGAAGTGGTCGGTCTGCTTCTTGTGGTAGTGCCAGCCCTTCACCACGCCCGGATACACCACCGAGAGGTAGACCTGGCCGAAGCGCTGGAAGAACTCGTCGTCGTCGCGCAGCATCTCCATGAGCCAGCCACGCTCATCGGGAATGACCTTGAGGCGCTTGACCTTCACTCCGTCGATCATCGGTTGCCGTTCCCCCTTCGTGTCGCTTTGGCCCCAGGAACCGTGGCGACCATTCCCGCCGTCGCCGCCCGCTCCGACATCCGCACCCGCGCCAGCCGGCCCGCAGGCCCGCGTCCGCGCTTCTCGGCGGTGCGGCCGGCACCGTCGCGCGCCGGCTTCGCCACATCCGGACGGCCGCGGCCGACGCCGACGTGGGTGAGCCCGGCCTTCTCGACTTCGGCCGGATCGTAGAGATTGCGCAGATCGCACAGCACCGGACGGCGCATCGCGCGCTTCAGCCGGCCGAGGTTCATGCCGCGGAACTCGTTCCACTCGGTCACGATCGCGACCGCGTCCGCGCCGCGCGCCGCCGCGTAGGCGTCCTTGGCCCACTCGACACCGCGGAACGGGGTTAGCACCGCCGCGTGCGGCATGGCGACCGGGTCGTACGCCGCGATCGAGCAGCCGCGCTTCTTCAGGCCCGCCACGATCGTGAGCGACGGCGCCTCGCGCATGTCGTCGGTGTTGGGCTTGAACGAGACGCCGAGAATGCCGATCCGCGCGCCCTTCTTGCCGCCCGCCGCGCGGAACACCTTCTCCACCATGAGCGCCATCTGGCGCTCGTTGGCCTCGATCGTGGCCTCGACGATGCCGGCCTTCGCACCCGCCTCGCGCGCGAACGCGGAGAGGGCCTGGGTGTCCTTGGGGAAGCACGAGCCGCCGTAGCCGGGGCCCGCGTGCAGGAACTTGGAGCCGATGCGGCGGTCCATGCCCATGCCCTTCGCCACCATCTGGACGTCGGCGCCCAGCGCTTCGCATACGGCCGAGATCTCGTTGATGAACGAGATCTTGGTCGCGAGGAAGCAGTTCGACGCGTACTTGATGAGCTCGGCGGTCTCGAGACCGGTGACGATCATCGGGGTCTCGATCAGGAACAGCGGACGGTGGATCTTCTTGAGGATGGCGGCCGCCTTGGCGCTCTCGGCCCCGATCACGACGCGGTCAGGACGCATGAACGTCTCGATCGCGGAGCCTTCGCGCAGGAACTCGGGGTTCGAAGCGACGTCGAACTCGGCGCCTTTCGCGGCGTGCCGCCGGATGAATCCACGGAGATCGCGGGCGGTTCCGACCGGTGCGGTGCTCTTCTGCACCACGAGCTTGAAGCCGTCCAGGTTCTCCGCGACCGTCTTCGCCACCGCGTAGATGGCGCTCGTGTCCGCGCTGCCGTCCGCGCGGGGCGGGGTGCCGACGGTGATGAAAACGACCTTGGATTTCCTGATGGCGCGCGGCAGATCGGTGTCGAACGAGAGCCGGCCTTCGCGCAGGTTGCGGGCGACGATCTCGGGGAGCCCGGGCTCGAAGAACGGCACCTGGCCCTGGCGGAGCCGCTCGACCTTCGAGGCGTCGGTGTCCACGCAAAGGACCTTGTTTCCGAAGTCCGCGAGGCAGGCGCCCGTCACGAGGCCGACGTAGCCGGTCCCGACTACGGTGATGGTGTACAGGGGGAAGTCCTCTCGAGGTCCTGGGGGCCCTGGGCCGTCGAAGCGTAGGTTGCCGCGAACAAGGCGAGCGAGCGAAAGAGGTTAGGGGTTCGCGGCGGACCGGTCAATGGGGCGAAGCCCGAGACATCCCCGGACCTCCCCCACCCACTTCCCCGTCATCGGATCGGAAGATGCCCGCCTTCACCACCCATCCGGACCCCAGAGAGCGGAATCAAGCCCGGAGAACATGGTGATCTCTTCCCGGAGCTTGCTCTCTCGCGGGGCACCTGGGCCGTGTGTCGCACCCCCAACCCAACCATCTGCCCCTCACCGTGGTCCGATTACCTCCTGCTCGTCCTCATCTTCCCCAGGATCTGAAAGCCTTCGGGCAAGCGGACTCTGATTTACAGGTTCAATCCATCCCTGCCGCGTTGCGTAATTTCCAGCGGAGATGACTCTCAACCTCACTTCGCGGAGCTTCAAACTTCGCCACCAGCGCCCTCGCCGGTCTTGCGTAATCGCGTACGCGAGACCCGCGTCTGCGAAGGGGGAAGACCAAGGCGGGGCAGGCGTGAAATATCTTCAGGCATTATTCTCTCCCAAGCGCGTCCTCGCCGGATCGATGTGCGGTCACGGGATAGCGAATACTCCTTGTAGTCGCCTACGTCAGCATGATCGAGAACAAGAAGCCGTCCCGGAGTGCCTGTGGTATTCGACACGGTTGGGATCGCGTACACCGCCACGCCGAGTCGATCTCGCGGGTGACAGAAACCATGAGGGACAGATACCGAGCCGTTGCGCACGCCCGCAACGAGGGCGCTGCTTGCGACCTGGCCCCGTACGCGGATGAGGATCGCTAGCCGACGTCCAGGATCTCGCGGTGCAGTCCAGCGACATCCGGCTCTCCAGGAATGTGCCGGAGGCCGGCAATTCGCTCACGGTCTACGCGACCGTCCACAACAACAGCTCGAAGGCTGCGATGGGCGTGACGGTGGAGATCCGCGATCTTCGTGCCGATGCCGTACTAGGTACGAGCACGGCGGACATTGCGGCAAGCAGCGCCGTGACCGTTCAGGCGCCGTGGGTGCCGGCGGCTCCGGACTCGCATGAGATCCAGGTGCAGGTCAGTCCCTATGTCTTGGACGAAAGCGATTATTCGAACAATACGGCGTCCCGGGTCATCGTGCTCGGGTCACCGGTTAGCGTCGATCTCGGGAACGCCACGCCACGTCTGCGCTTCGACCCCCCACATCCGAACCCAACATCTCGGGGTGTGGTGTTTTCGTTCAGCTTGCCGCGGGCAGCGAGCGTCTCGCTCGACATCTTCGACATCCTGGGTCGTCGGGTTCAGGGCTGGCGCTGGACAAATTCTCTGCCCGGCAGCCATTCCGTGGACTGGGATGGACGTGGCACGTCGGGCGAGCGGCTTGCCACCGGAGTGTACCTGTGTCGCCTTGAAGTCGCGGGTGAACGACTCCAACGGAAAATCGTGCTGCGACGCTGACCATTGGCGAGGTCGAGCGGCGTCGGACGACCTCTCCCAAGCCCAAAGAGAGGTCGTCCGATGAGACGCTTCATGACTGGGTTGCGGGGAACGTCCCTGGCAACCACGCTGTTCATCCTCGCGTCCATTACGATCTGGTGGAAACTGTTGGACTGGGAGTCGGCCCGTGAGCATCTATTGCCAACCCTCTTTGTCTCACCCGTTATTTGGTGGTTGGCCATCGGCCGCAAATGCCCGACTCATCCACTTCGAGGAGTTGCTGCAGGTGCGCTAGCGGGCTTCCTGGCCCAGATGTCGCCGCATCTTCCCTTCGTGTTGAGCATTTGCTCAAACCCGGGCACGGGAGACGGTGAAGCTCAAGCAGCTGCAACTATGTCCATGGTCATCTATCTGATGATCGGCTTCTGGGCTCTTCTCATTGGAGGTCTCCTTGGCCTGGTTGCGGCACTGATCCAGCGGTCCCTCGATCGGTCGCGCCCGGCCACTCTATCCGGTGCGCAGACTGCCGCTGAGTATCGTAATCGGGCTGCGTAGGCTACAAGCGTTGGAGCACTCCAGCTGCAGCTGACGCTTGGATTCATTCGTCATGAGCTATTGGACCGAAAGTTTGCCCGCCATTCCTCCAGCACGTCCCCCAGCGTCCGCTCAAGGGGGATCGAAGCCTGCCAGCCGGTATCGCGATGGATCGCCGCCGGGTCGCCCACCAGGTAGGGAATGTCGGCGGGCCGGAACCGCGCCGGGTCCGGCTCGATGGTGACCGCGACCCGGGACATGCCGGCCAGCGCGGCGATCACGTCGGTGAGACGCACCCCGCGGCCGCTCGAGACGTTGTAGGCCGCTCCCCCGGCCCCGCGCTCGAGGAGATCCGCGTAGGCGTCGGCCACGTCCCGCACGTCGGTGAGGTCGCGCGTCACCTCGAGGTTGCCGACGCGGAGCCGGGGCTCGCCGCTCCCCGCTTCGATCGCCGCGATCTGCTGGGCCATCGAAGGCACCACGAAGCGTGGCGCCTGCCCCGGGCCGGTGTGGCCGAAGGAGCGCGCGCGGATCACGTCCTGACCACCCTCGGCGGCGATCGCGCCGAACGCGTCGGCCGCCGCCTTGCTGAGTGCGTACGGACTCACCGGCCGGAATGCCGTGTCTTCAGAAGCCCTCGATCCCTCGGGCTGAGGGCCGTAGATCTCGCCGCTCGTGACGATCAGGACGCGCGACCGCGGCGCCGCGCGCCGGGCGGCCTCGAGCAGGTTCCAGGTGCCGAGCGCGTTCACGGCAAAGGTCTCGACCGGCTGCTCGAACGACGCGGCTGCGCTCGACTGCCCCGCGAGGTGGACTATTGCCTCGGGCGGGGCGGCGGCGATGGCGGCTTCGATGGCCGCGGAGTCCTTGAGATCGGTGACCCGGAACCCGGCGAGCATGGCACTCGCGGCCGGCGGCTCGAGCCCGAGCCCGTGGACCCGGGCGCCGCGCGCGGCGAGGACCCGCGCCAGGTGCGGTCCCACGAACCCGCCCGCGCCGGTGACCATGACGTTCGCGCCGTTGAGCTTCATGGACCCTGCCTCGCGACTAGCGCTCGCGCCAGTACTCCAGCATGTCGGCCAGCGTCTTCTCGAAGGGGATGGTCGGCTTCCAGCCCGTGACCGCGTGGAACTTGGAATAGTCACCGAGCAGGATCGGAACGTCGCTCGGCCGCAGCCGCGCCTCGTCCACCTTCACCTCGATCTTCATCTTCGAGAGGCCGAGCAGATGGTCGAGCACCTTCTGGATCCTCCACGCCGAGCCGCTGCAGATGTTGTAGACCTCGCCCGGCTCGCCCTTCTCGAGTGCGAGCCAGTAGGCCTTCACCATGTCGCGCACGTCGGTGAAGTCGCGCTGAGCTTCGAGATTGCCGACGTGGAGCACCGGGGGCTTGCGGCCCTTCTCGATGTCGGCGATCTGCTTCGCGAAGTCCGACGCCACGAACACCGGC
>DAIUEO010000099.1:0-3068 GCA_036845125.1 Candidatus Eiseniibacteriota bacterium
GGGAGCGGCTCGCCGCGCGGCTCCTCGATCAAGTCGCCGCGCGCGCGTGAGGCATCACATCCTCGGGAGCGTGATGCCCTTCTGGCCCTGGTACTTCCCGGCCTTGTCCTTATACGACGTCTCGCACACCTCGTCGCTCTCGAAGAACAGGACCTGGGCGATGCCTTCGTTGGAGTAGATCTTGGCCGGGAGCGGCGTCGTGTTGCTGATCTCGAGCGTCACGAAGCCCTCCCATTCGGGCTCGAACGGGGTGACGTTGGTGATGATGCCGCAGCGCGCGTAGGTGGACTTGCCGACGCACACCGTCAGCACGTTCCGCGGCACCCGGAAGTATTCGACCGTGCGTCCGAGCGCAAACGAATTCGGCGGGATGATCGCGACCGGGCCCTTGAAGTCCACCATCGAGCTCGGATCCATCTGCTTGGGATCCACGATCGTGGAGTTCACGTTGGTGAAGATCTTGAACTCGTCCGCGATCCGGATGTCGTAGCCGTAGGAGGAGACGCCGTAGGAGATCACCCCCTGGCGCACCTGCTTCTCTTCGAAGGGCTCGATCATGCCGTGCTCGAGACACATTTTCCGGATCCAGCGGTCAGCCTTGATGGACATCCTTCACTCCCCGTGGGAACGACGTTCGAGAAGCCCGACGGCGTGGGAGAGCTCGGGCAGCAGGACTTCGCTGAGCGCGAGCTCGACGGCGCGGGGCGAGCCGGGGAGAAATACCACGAGACGGCGCCGCGCCACACCGGCCGCCGCGCGCGACAGCCAGGCCGCGGTCCCCACCTGGTCGAGCGAGCGCTGCCGGAACAGCTCGCCAAAGCCGGGCAGCCAGCGCTCGATCAGCGGCGCACCGGCCTCGAGCGTGCGGTCGCGCGGCGCGATGCCGGTGCCCCCGGTGGCCAGCACGACGTCGGCGTCGGCGTGCGCGAGCCCCTGCCTGAGCGCGGCGCGGATCGCGCGGATCTCGTCACGGGCCCAGACCCGCGTCACGATCCGATGTCCCGCGCGCTCGAGGAGCCGGCACAGGAGGTCGCCGCCCGGGTCCGAGCCCTCACCGCGCGTGTCGCTTACGGTGAGCACCGCGCACCCGATCGGCCCGGTGGCCGGCGTCGCGTGTGCGGGGCGCCGCCGTTTCGGACGCGCGCTCAGGCGGCCCACCGGCCGATCTCCTCGGCCAAAGGGACCGGCGAGATCCCGAATCGGGCCATCCACGGCGCAGGATCCACGAGCTTCTGCTCCGCGAGAATCTCGGGCTCGGGCTCCCACGATCCGGGCCCTGCACCCGGTCCCCGGGGCGCGGCCATCGCGGAGAGCTCGGTGAGGGTCCACGCGTCGCGCCCCGCGACGTCGAACCACTCGCCCCACCCGCCGTCGTCCACCGCCGCGCGGCGCAGCGTCTCGACGACGTCGGCTTCGGCCACCGGTTGGAAGGGACGGTTTCCGCTCGCGCCTGCCGAACGGAGCCTGAGCCAGAACGGCGAGGCCGCACCGACCAGCGGCGCAACGCGCAGGACGAGCACGCGTGTGGGGAGCGCACGGCACGCCTCTTCCAGGTCCCACTGGGCGCGCAGCGCGGCGGCGCGGGCGTCGCGATGGGTGCCTCCCCATCCCAGCACCACGAGGCCGCCGGCATCCGGGTTCCGGCCGAGCCATCCGCGGACCTGGGCCTGAGTTTCTCCGGGCCCGACGACGCCGATGATTCGCGAGCTGGAATCGCTGCGGCCGGCTCCGGCCTGCCGCACGAGGCGCCCCAGCGGCTCGGGGGGCGATTCCGACACCGGGGTCAGGACCATTCGTCGAGCGCCGCCCGCACCTGGCGCCGATGCGAAAGATCGTGCTCCACCCAGAACCGCACCATGTCGGCGAGCCGGTAAGGACCCAGTCGCTCGTGCCAGCCGAGCCGCGCCCAGTCCCCGGGGCCGAGGGTGCCGAGCCGCGCTACCTGCCCGCCGCGGAGCTTCGTCCACTGATCGAGCGCCCCCACGGCGTCGCCGGGACTCGAATGATGCTTCGTGAGGTCCACGAACGGCAGCGACGGCTGGGACTCCGAGAGGAAGAGGTCTAGCCGCGGCGCGAACACGAGGCGATCGCCGGCCTCGAGGTGGGCGACGACCTCCGCGGCGCTCCACTTCCCCGCGGCCGGACCGCGGGTCCAGCGCTCCGTGCCCGTGCGGTCGTGGAGACGACGTGCCCACTCGGGGCTCTCCCGCAGGCTCTCCAGCAGCCGATCCCATTCCCACCAGCTCATCGGGCCGCGCTCGCGCGACGTGCGCCCGGTGTCGGCACGCTCCACCGGGTGGGGCATCGCGAACCCGCGCTCGAGGTAGCTGCGGGCGAGCTCCGCGTAATGGCTGGCGCCGTTCTCGATGGCCCGCCGGTGACTCTCGGCGACCTGGCCGACCACTTTGGCCGGGGAGCCGAAGGCGAGGCTTCCCGCGGGAATCTCCTGGCCTTCACGAACGAGGGACGCGGCGCCGATCAGCGATCCCGCCCCGATGCGGGCTCCGGACAGCACCACCGAGCCCATCCCGATCAGGCAATCGTCCTCGATCCGGCAGCCGTGGATGATCGACCGGTGCCCGACCGTCACACGATTACCGAGGAGCGCCGGCATTCCGGCATCGACGTGCACCACGGAGTTGTCCTGGAGGTTCGTTCCCGCACCGATCGCGATGCGGTCGGTGTCCCCGCGCACCACGGTGTTGAACCACACGCTCGAACCCTCGCCCATCTCGACGTCGCCGGTCACGACGGCGCCGGGCGCGAGGAACGCGGTGGGATGGATGCGGAGCCGCGCCGTCCAGCCGGCGGCGCTCACGCCATCCTCGCGGGCTCGCCCACGAAGGGATTGTGCCGCCGCTCCTCGCCCACGGTCGTCGCCGCGCCGTGTCCGGGGAGGCATCGCACGTCGTCCCCGAGCGGGAAGATGCGGTTGCGGATCGAACGCTCGAGCTGCTCGAAGGAGGCACCCGGCAGGTCCGTGCGACCGACCGAGCCCGCGAACAGCGTGTCCCCCACCCACAGGTCGCCGGAGCGCCGGAAGCACACGCCGCCCGGTGAATGGCCGG
>DAIUEO010000099.1:3078-12978 GCA_036845125.1 Candidatus Eiseniibacteriota bacterium
GCCGGGGGTGTGAATCACCTCGAGCTGCTCGTCGCCCAGTGTGATCCGCTGGCCGTCCTCGAGATCGTGCACGTCCCGCGGCGGCGCGGCGGCCGGGAATCCGAACGCCGCTCCCTGCTCGGAGAGCCGCTCGAGCAGCGGGCGGTCGGCCGGGTGCAGCCAGTATTCGCCGCCCAGCTCGTCCTGCACGGCACGCATGCCCGCCACGTGGTCGTAGTGGGCGTGCGTGTTGAGGAGAAGACGCACGTCGAGCCCCGCGCCGCGCACCTTCCGAATCACGACCTCCGCCTCGAAGCCGACATCGACGATCGCGCAGTGGCGCGTGCTCTGGCAGGCGAGAATGTAGGTGTTGTTCTCGAGCGGGCCGAGTCGGAGCGCGAGATGGAGCAGCGGCATCAGGCGGTCCTCCGGCAGGCCACAGCGCACGTCATTTCTTGTATCCGATCGCGCGCAGGAACTCGCGGCGCTTCGTGCGCGCCGCATCGTCCTCCAGACCTAACGGCGGCTGTCCGTCCACCACGCCCAGGATGCCGCGGCCCTGATCGGTCTCCGCCACGATCGCCTCGACCGGGTTGCCGGTGGCACAGAACACGCGGCACACCTCGGGACAGCGCTTCACCGCCTCGAGCACGGTGATCGGAAAGATCCCCGCGAGCGCGATGTAGAACGCGTGTCCGGCGCCGACGCGGCGCGCGTTCTCGGCGGCCAGCGCCACCAGTGCGGGCTCGTTGCCCTCGGTGCGGATCAGTCGCGGGCCCGAGGCTTCGCAGAAGGCGATCCCGTACCTCGCCCCCGGGATCACCGCGACGATCTCGGCAAGATCCTCGGCCGTCTTGATGAAGTGCGCCTGCCCGACGATCAGGTTGCCGTCGGGCGGCAGCTCGAGTGCCACCGTGTGGAGGTTCACGCGCGAACGCTACGCAGCCGCGCCGCAGGGGGTCAAGCCGCCCTGGAACGCGTGGCTAGAACGCCTGGCTCGAGCCGATCGAAACCACCCGCTCACGGGCCTCGTCCCGGGTCGGGCTGATCGGCCACGCGACGTCCACCCGCACGATGCGCCCCAGCGAGAGCCGCGGCATCGAAACCCGCAAACCCACGCCGGCATCGCTGAACCACGACGTGCCGGCCGCCCCGGCGCCCCACATGCGTGCCGCGTCGGTGAAACCCACCACGCCGAACGAGAGGAAGTCGGGGCTCGGGGTCGGCAGCGCGATGCGGGCCTCGCCGTTCAGCCGCCAGCCGCGGGTGCCCGCGACAGCGTGCACCGGGTAGGCGCGCAGTCCGTTGAGCCCGCCGTACACGATCTGGAAATCGCGCTCCGGATTCGTCGCCGCTTCGCCCAGGGCGGCGAGGACGAGCGTGTGCTGCCGCATGGCCTGCGTGACCCAGCGCGCGTTGAGCCGGTACAAGGTCTCCTTGGGGGTCGCCGTGATGCGCCCTTCCACCGATCCCCACAGGGTGCCGTACCCGAGGGATCCCTGATCGGTGCCCAGGCCGAGTTGGGTGCGCACGTATCCTTCGTTCTGCGAGCTGCCGAGCCAGAGCGGCGCGTAGCCGACCTGGAACCCGACCAGCGGACCGGCGTCGATGTCCTCGACCACCCGCATGCGGTCCACGTTCCAGCGCTCGAGGTAACGCGGGTTCCAGAGGATCAACTCCGCGCTCAGGCGCCTCAGTCTCAGGCTCGATTCCCCGCCCTCGAACTCGACCGGCGCGCCGGGCTGGGTGTCCGCCGGGCCGAGCCGGCGGTCGTAATGGAGCAGCGAGTAGCGGAACCGGCGGATCACGCCTTCGACGCGGCTGCCGTGTCCCCACCACAGCTCGGCCTGCTCGAGGCGCCGGTCGGTGCCGGCCACCTCGGCGTTATTCGCGTAGAGGCGGACGCGCGACGTGCTGCGGTCGAACGTGTATCCGAACGTGCGCCGGGTATCGAGCGCGTAGAACGGCTGATACAGCCCGAACGAGCTGCTCGCGCCTTCGGCGCCGTCACCGAAGCCGACGCGCGCGCGGATGCGCGACCGCGCGATTCCAGGGTCGTTGTATTCGAACGAGCGTGTCGTGCCCTCGGGTCGCTGGCTCACCGCGAAGGCGAGCGTCTTGCCGAGCCCGAACAGGTTGCGCTCGGCGAGGCCGATCTTGCCGTACCGCTTCCCCCCCGAGCTCTCGAAGTTGAACTCCGGGGTGGTGGTCCACACGTCGCGTGTGACGACCCGGATCGAGGCCGAGTCCTGTCCGCTGCCCTGGACCAGGACCGGGATCAGGAACGACAGACCGCGGAGGACGCGCTCGGTTTCGCTCTTGAGATCGGGCGTCCAGGGCTGCCCCTCGTTGAAGGGCATCTGGGAGAGGACGGTGCCGGGGCGGGTGCGGAAGTGAACCGCGTTCGCCGCGCGATAGAGCCAGGTGAGGCTGCCCCGCCCGTAGGCGTCGAAGATCGGCAGCGTCTCGACGTCGACGTCCTCGACCGGCAGTCCGAAGGGTTCGGGCTGGGCGCGGGCCGTGGACGGACCGCAGGCGACGGCGATGGCTGCGAGCAGCCACACCGCCGTCCGGGAATGCGCTCTACCGTTTCTTGGACGTGCCGAGGCGCTCACGCGCCAGCTGCGCCTCACCCGAACTGGGGAAGCGTTTGACGAGGTCCTCCAGCGTCCGCCGCGAATCGGCGGATCGTCCGAGCTTCTCCTGGCTCAACGCCAGCTTGTAGAGCGAGGCGGGCACCTTGTCCCCGGCGGGGTTCAGCGCCTCCACCCGCGCATACTCGGTCGCGGCGCTGTCGAACCGGGATTCCGCGAAGAAACATTCACCAACTCCATACTGGGCGTTGTCGGCCAGCTCGTGGCTCGGGTAGCGCGCGAGCAGCTCCCGGTAACTCTGGAGCGCGATCGCGTAGCGGCCCTGGGACAGGTCCTGCGTGGCCTGGTCGAACAACTGCGTCGGATCGACGCCGCCGGCAGCCGGTGGCGGGGCCGACGACCGCTGTGACATCTGCTGGATCCGGCCCATGGCCTCGCCGAGCCGGGCCTCGAGCCGTTCCATCTGCTGCGACACCTCGGATGTCGTGGTGCCGGTCGCGGCGCGCGTGCTGAGCAGGATCTCGCGTTGTTCGGCGAGATCGACCTGGATCTCGGCGATCGCCTGGTACGTCACCGAATCGCGCACCCGCATGGTATCGACCACCGTGCGCAGGCTGTCGAGGCCCGAGCGCAGCGTCAGCATCCCCGGCGGCACGCAGCCGGCCGACGCCGCGAGCCCGGCGACGAGCACGGGGAGCATCAGACGCCCCCCGGCTCCGCCCCACGAGCCGCGCGTCGTCTCGCTTCCCGGGCGACTCACCGGATCACGAAATGCGCGCGCCGATTCTGAGCCCATGCCTCCTCGTTCGCTCCGGTCGCGAAGGGCCGCTCCTTGCCGTACGAGATGACCTGCATGCGGTTCGCCTCCACGCCCTGCGACACCATGTAGTCGCGTGCCGCCTGCGCGCGGCGCTCGCCGAGGGCCTGGTTGTATTCGACGGTGCCCCGCTCGTCGCAGTGTCCCTCGATGGTCACCTGGACGGTCGGATTGCTGCGCATCAGCCGGGAGTTGCCGTCGAGCGCCGCACGCGCGTCGTCACGGAGCGAGTACGAATCGAGATCGTAGAACGCGGGAGCGAAGTCCTCGGCGCGGATCGTCGGGGTCGGCGTGGGCGGCGGAGCGGGCGGCGTCTCCTGCGGAGGGGTCGGGGTCGGTGCGGTCTCGGTCGGCTGCGGCGGCGCCGGCGCGGGCTCCGGGGCCTTCTTCTTCGCGCACCCCGCGACGACGAACAGACTCGAGAGGAGGAGGGCGGCGACAGCAATCCTGCGAACGTGGTTCATCGTTTGATTCCTCCCTGATCGGCACCACGTTCCGGGCCGGCCTGCGCCGCCGATGAAGCCGATCCCGGTCGTGGCGACCAGGCCGGACTCACCGCCGCGCCGCCGGTGTCCAGTTTCCGGGGCGCCCGTTCATCCAGATCCGTCACGAACAGGGAGGGCGCACCCTCCCGGTTCGACGAGAAAACGAGATGTCGCCCGTCCGGCGACCACTTGGGGTTTTCGTTGCTGCCCCCGGTCACGACCGGCCGCGCGCCCGATCCGTCGACGCGGCAGATCCAGATGTCGAAACCGCCGCCGGTTCGGGACACGAACGCGATGCGATCCCCTGCGGGCGACCAGGACGGTGAATCCGTGTTGTCCACCTCGAATGTCAGCCGTCGAACGTTACCACCTTCCCGGTCCATCACGTAAACCTGCGAGACACCGGTTCGGTCGGAGGTGAAGGCGATTTCCTGTCCCGTCGGAGACCAGGCGGGTGACGTGTCGATGCCACGCGCGTGAGTGAGCCGCCGCGGGGCCCCGCCGCGGGCGTCGAGCATGTAGATGTCGGGACTGCCCTCGAAGCTCAGCGTGCACGCGATCTCGCGGCCGTCCGGCGAATAGGAGGCGCTGGTGTTGATGCCACCGCGCGTCGAGACGGCGAACACCTTGCCGCCCGCGGACGGAACCACGAAGAGCTGGGGTCCCTTGCCACCGCGATACGACGTGAACAGCAGCAGCGAGCCGTCGTAGGACCAGGAAGGAGACGTCGCGATCGAACGGTCCGCGGTGAGCGGCGCGCGGTTCGCTCCGTCGTAGTCCATCACGTGAAGCTCCTTCACACCGCTCGCGACCGTGGCGTACGCGATCCGCGTCTGGGCCACGCCCGCCTCGCCCGTGAACTGGAGGACGATGTCGTCGGCGAAGCGGTGGACGAGCGCGCGCCGATCCTTGAGCGGGCCGCGGTAGTCGCGCGCGAGGATCAGCTTCCGCCCCGGGAGATCGCGCACCTCGCCCGCCAGCTTCACCATGCTGCCCTCGACGGTCCAGCGCCCCGACACGATCGCCTGGAGCTCGGCGGGCGCCGGCTCGCCGGACCACGTGCGGTGGACGGCGAACACCGCCGACCAGTCGAGATCGTTGGCGAGCACCTCGTCGGCTTCGACGCTCGACGCCCCGGCATCGCGGTTCCCGCCGGCCTGGAGCGGCTCGCACTGGATGCGGATCCTCTGGCCCTGACCGGTCGTGATGTCGATCCGCACGTCGCGGGTCTGGGCGAACGCCATCGCCGCCACGACCAGGCCGAGGGCGACGAGCAGAACGCGGAGATGGAGCGGGCGGATCGTCATGGCTGCTGGTACTCGAAGCCGAAGTGAACGCCGAGGTCCGCGCCGTTGAATCCGAGCGGGAGCGGCGGCAGCGGATGGCTGACGCCCACCGCGCGCAGCGCCGAGCGGTCGAAGTAGTCGGAGCCGCTGCCGGTCTCGATGCGCGCTCCCGAGATCCCGCCGTTCCGCGCGATCTTGAAATACACCACCGCGCGCAACTTCTCTCCCGACGTCGCGCCCAGCGCGCTCCAGTTCTGCGCGATCTTGGCGCGCACCTGCATCAGGTAGTAGGTGAACTCGAAATCGGCGGCGTCCACCGCCACCTCGCCGCTGAGCCCGGCCGGTCCCATGGCGGCCGCCGGGAGCGCGGGCGCGGGCGGTCCCGGGAGCGGCTCCTCGGCCGGCTTGGTCTCGGGCTTCTTGGTCTCCTCGCGCTCCGGTTTGGGGCTGTCCTTCTTCTTGGGCGGCTCGATCTTCACGCCCTCCTCGGGGTCGGCCGGCTCGGTGAGCTGCTCGCGCGGCGGCGGCGGCACGGCACGCGCCGCGGGCAGGGCGCCGGGATCGACCAGCGAGACCTGGACGACCTCCGGTCCCGAGATCATGAGCGGGTCGGAGGCGCGCGCGATGAAGAGCGCCGCGACCACCCCGAGGTGCACGACGGTGGACAGGCCCACCGAGCCGCGCAGGCTCATTTCTTGACCTCCGTCGGCGGCTGGGTGACGAGGCCGAGCGAGGAAACCCCCGAGCGCCGGAGCCGCGCGATCAGCTCGACCACGAAGCCATAGGGCACGTTGCGATCGGCGCGCAGGAACACCGGCCGCTCGCGCGCTCCCGCGCGGGCGAGTGCCGCCTCGAGCTGCCCGATCGGCACCACCTTCGATCCCACCGCGATGGTGCGGTCCGAGCGCACGCTCACGACGAGCCCCTCCCGCACTTCGAGCCCGCGCGCCGCGACCTTCGGCAGGTCGACCTGGAGCCCGCCCTGGAGCAGCGGCGCCGTCACCATGAAGATGATGAGCAGCACGAGCACCACGTCGACGAGCGGCGTGACGTTGATCTCCGAGAGCGGCTGGCGCGTGGATCCGACACGGAAGCTCATGAAGCCCGGCGTCCCTCGAGCCTCCGGTCCAGGAACTCTACCGAGAACTGGCCGGTCTGGTTGGTGATCTCGCGCAGGCGGCCGATCAGGTGGTTGTAGCCGACCACGGCCGGGATCGCCGCCGCGAGTCCGGCGACGGTGGCGATCAGCGCCTCGGCGATGCCGGGCGCCACCACCACCAGCGAGGCCGAGCCCTGGGCGCCGATGTTGAGGAACGACGTCATCACGCCCCACACCGTGCCCATGAGGCCGATGAACGGCGAGACCGAGCCGGTCGTGGCGAGGAATCCCACGTGACGCTCGAGCTGGGCGGCGCGCTCGCCGGCCGCGCGGTCCATGGCCCGCTGGATCACCTCGTAACGGAGCGCCGGCGAGAGATCGGGGCTCGTCTGCTGCTCGAGCGAGCGCTGCCCGGCGAGCGCCACCCAGGCGAGCATGCTCTGCGGGTGCTGCTCACAGAGGAGCCGGCAGTCGGCGGTCGGCGGCAGGCGGCGGAACGCCCCGAGGAAACCCTTGTCGGCTTTCTCGACGCGGGAGAAGAGCCCGAGCCGGTTGACGATCACGGCCCACGAATACACGGACATGATGAGCAGCACCGCCAGGATGATCTTCGCGAACAGGCCGGCGCTCGCGATCAGCGCCGGGACCGAGGCCCGGATGCCGCCCATGGCCTGCAGCACGAGCGTCGCCGGAAGCATGGCTTCACACTCCTTGTGAAGGTGCATGGCGGATGAGCGCTCCGAATGGGACGGAACGCAAGGGCAAGCGTGATCGCAAGCTAGCACGCGCGAAAACCAGCCTCAACCCGCGACCCTCCTTTTCAGCTCCATTACTTCGGCGGGCAGGGCCTTATTCCCGGGGAAGCCGGGCATCTTCCTGACGCAGGCCTCCGGCGGGGTCAAGCCGCTGCAAAAACGCAAGCCGCCGTCTCGCATTGCGGGTCGCCCCTCGCTAATGTTGGTGCGCCTCAGGGGTACGAGTGCCGACACCCCCGGGGGCGATCACCCCTCGAAAGGAACCTCTTGCTCCGACCGTTCGCAGCCGCGGCCCTCTCCTGCCTCGCACTGCAGGCGACCCCGGTGTTCGCCGGCGAGCCGCTCCAGGCACCGAGCTTCGCAGTGCGCGGACTCGACGGCCGCACGGTCCGTCTCACCGAGTTCAAAGGGAAGCCCGTCGTGCTGGATTTCTGGGCCACCTGGTGTGCGCCCTGCCGCGCGACCATGCCGCATCTCGACACGGTCCAGAAGCGCTACCGCGAGAGCGGCCTGGTAGTGCTCGGCGTCTCCGTCGATGACGGGGACGCCGAATTCGTGAAGCGCTACGCCGCCAAGCTCGGCGTGAAATTCCGTCTCGCCATGGCCGACGAGGAAGTGCTCGATTCCTACGGCCCGATCCGCTCGATCCCCACCACCTTCTTCATCGATCGCCGCGGCGTGGTCCTCCGCCGCGTGGTGGGCTACATCGACGCCGAGACCCTCGACTCCTACGTCACCGAGCTCGTCGACCGCTGACCGCACGAAACGCGAACGGCCACGCTCGCGCGTGGCCGTTTTTGTTTCCGTGGTGCCCGGGGCGAGATTTGAATCCCGGCGAATGGTCGTCACCGTGCGCAGCGTGCGGAAAACGCAAGCGCACGGTGACGGTCGAAGTGCATTCCCGTGCACCGTGCGCACCGGGGACTCGGACAAACACTCGGACAACTAGCGAGTGCCCTCGCCATCAGGGACCGCAGGGACGCGGGAGGCGCGTGGCGCACGCCACCCCCTGACCCCCTCGGATGAGCGTTCCTGACGGGCGGTTCTTGACCCGGCGAGTGTCGGAGAAGATTACGGTTCTTCGAAATGTGAATCGACGCCAGCGCAGTGGCGATTTCGAGTGAATCACGAGTGACTGACGATCTATTCTCCGTCCGAATGACGAAGCCGGAAGCCAAGGATCTCCGACGACTGATTCACACGGCATCACTCGCGTCGATTTCGTGCTGCGTGCTGCTGCTGCCCGCAGGCACGCTACGCGCGGCGACGTTCCCGGAATTCGTCGATCCGCATCCCGCGGCCGGAAATAAGTTCGGGTCAGCGGTGGTTCCATTGAGCACAGGCAACGTGGTCATCACGTCTCCCTACGACGACGCTGGTGGCTACGACGCGGGCGCCGTGTATCTGTTCAACGGCGCGACCGGTGTCCTGATCAGCACCCTGCTCGGCTCCGCGGGCGATCTGGCAGGCGGGGACGGCGTAGTAGCTCTGTCGAACGGCAACTACGTGATCTGCAGTCCGGCCTGGGACAACGGCACCATCACCGATGTTGGTGCGGCGACTTGGGGCAGCGGCACGACGGGAGTAACCGGCGTGATTTCGGCTGCCAACAGTCTGGTAGGGTCCTCGGCCAATGATATGATCGGTGTTTCTGGCGTGACGGGACTCTCAAACGGAAACTACGTGGTCTGCAGTCCGGCCTGGGACAACGGCACCATCACCAATGCTGGCGCGGCGACTTGGTGCAGCGGCTTGACCGGGAGAACCGGGGCGGTCTCCGCCGCCAACAGCCTGGTCGGCTCCAAAGTCGAAGACGGGGTCGGCCATTTCGTGACGGCCCTCGCGAATGGCAACTACGTGGTCTGCAGTCCGGCCTGGGGCAAGCCGGCCTGGGGCAAGGGTGTGCTCGCCAACGCGGGCGCGGCGACTTGGGGCAGCGGCACGACGGGGGTAACCGGC
Source organism: Candidatus Eiseniibacteriota bacterium (assembly GCA_036845125.1). Taxonomy (GTDB): domain Bacteria; phylum Eisenbacteria; class RBG-16-71-46; order RBG-16-71-46; family RBG-16-71-46; genus DAIUEO01. Next base: position 12,053 of record DAIUEO010000099.1, read on the forward strand.
GTGATCTCGGACACCAATAGCCTGGTTGGCTCCGGGGCCAACAACTTGGTCGGCGACAGGATGGTGACGGCGCTTTCGAACGGCAACTACGTGGTCTGCAGCGGGCACTGGGACAACGGCACCATTGCCGACGCCGGCGCGGTGACTTGGTGCAGCGGCTTGACCGGGAGAACCGGGGCGGTCTCCGCCGCCAACAGCCTGGTCGGCTCCAAAGTCGAAGACTGGGTCGGCAACAATGTCGTGACGGCACTCTCGAACGGCAACTACGTGGTCTGCAGTCCGTTCTGGGACAACGGCACCATCACCGATGTTGGCGCGGCGACTTGGGGCAGCGGCACGACGGGAGTAACCGGCGTGATCTCGGACACCAATAGCCTGGTTGGCTCCAAGGCCAACGATATGGTCGGTAATAATGGCGTGACAGCGCTTTCGAACGGCAACTATGTGGTCGGGAGCCTCGGCTGGGACAACGGCACCATCACCAATGCTGGCGCGGCGACTTGGGGCTGCGGCACGACCGGGGTGACGGGGGTGGTCTCCGCAGCCAACAGCTTGGTTGGCTCCGGGGCCAACGATCTCGTCGGCCCCATCATCACCGCGCTCTCAAACGGCAACTATGTGGTCATCAGCCCGAGCTGGGACAACGGTGTGCTCGCCAACGCGGGCGCGGCGACTTGGGGCAGCTGCACGACCGGGGTAACCGGCGTGATCTCGGCCGCCAACAGCCTGGTCGGGTCCACGACCTGGGATCTCAGAGATGCTGGCGTGACAGCGCTTTCGAATGGCAACTATGTGGTCTGCAGCGAGGACTGGGACAACGGTGTGCTCGCCAATGCTGGCGCGGCGACTTGGGGCAGCGGCACGACCGGGATAACCGGCGTGATCTCGGCCGCCAACAGCCTGGTCGGGTCCACGACCTGGGATCT
>DAIUEO010000099.1:13078-14145 GCA_036845125.1 Candidatus Eiseniibacteriota bacterium
CTTAGATGCTGGCGTGACAGCGCTTTCGAACGGCAACTATGTGGTCTGGAGTCCGTACTGGCACAACGGCGCAGTCACCAGTGCTGGCGCGGTGACTTGGTGCAGCGGCTCAACCGGGAGAACCGGAGCGGTCTCCGCCGCCAGCAGCCTCATAGGGTCCACGGCCAACGATGTGGTCGGTAGTAATGGCGTGACAGCGCTTTCGAACGGCAACTACGTGGTCTGCAGTCCGGCCTGGGACAACGGCACCATCACCAATGCTGGCGCGGCGACTTGGTGCAGCGGCTTGACCGGGAGAACCGGGGCGGTCTCCGCCGCCAACAGCCTGGTTGGTGCGACTGCCTATACGGATTTGCAAGCGATCGTGGCCGATGATGTCAATGAGACCTTCTTGGGCCGCTTCCTTGGGGAAGGCGGCGGCCGGGTTCGCGTCGGCAGAGCGTTGGTTGACCACGTGGCGCCGGCTCAGCCGACCGGGCTCGTCGCCGCCTACTCAGGCGGCCAAACGAACCTGGGATGGTCCGCGAATACCGAGAACGATCTCGACTCCTACCGTATCTATCGAGCGACCTCGGCGGATTTCACACCGGCTCTCGACAATCGGATCGCCACCCAGATCTCCACCAGCTACGCAGACGTAGGCCCGGCGGGCCGCTACTACAAAGTGAGCGCGGTGGACGTTAACGGCAACGAGAGCGGCTTCGCGCTGATTACACCAGACGAGACGACCGAGGTGGACTTTGAGCGTCCGGTCGCCTTCGCGCTCGAGGGCGTCAGGCCGAACCCGGCCAACCGGAGCCGGCTCAACGTTGCGTTCGCACTGCCGAGCGGAGCCGCGGCCCGGCTGGACCTGATCGACGTGAGCGGACGCCGCGTGATCTCGCGCGAGGTCGGCTCGCTGGGTGCGGGGCGGCACACGGTGAACCTGTCCGAGGGTCGAGCGGTGGCTCCCGGTCTCTACTGGGTCCGGTTCACCCAGGGCGCGAACGAGCGAGCGGCGCGGGTGGCCGTGATCGAGTGATATGGAACGACCCTAGGTCAAGGCACTTTTTGTCCTCTACGGCCAC
>DAIUEO010000100.1:0-5119 GCA_036845125.1 Candidatus Eiseniibacteriota bacterium
TCCCACGCCGAGGACTTCAACCGGCTCGCCCATCTCATCGAGCGGCGTCTGGCCGGCGGGCTCCTGAGCGAAGCCGACGATCGCTTCGTCGCCGAAGCCGAGCGCCGCGATCCGCTGTTCCCGGATCTCGACTGGCGCTCCTACGCCGGGCAACCGGCGCTCGCGCGCTAAACCGCCTTCGGGGCGCGCTCCAGCAGCCCCTTCAATTCTTCGGACGGACGGCCCGGCCTGCCGTCGGGCTTCATGAAGCAGTGCTCGGTGTGCCCGGTCGCGAGCAGCTCGCCGTCCTCCGCGCGCACGATCCGGTAGCCGAAGCGCACCGACGCACGCGCGAGATGCTGCACGCCGGTCTCGATCCGCACCATGTCGTCGTAGCGGGCGGGTTTGAGGTAACGGCACGACGCTTCGAGCACCGGAAGCGAGAGGCCTTCCTTCTCCACCGACCGGTAGCTCTGCCCGAGCGCGCGCAGCATCTCGGCGCGCCCGATCTCGAACCACCGGAGATAATTCGCGTAGTACGCGAAGCCCATCTGGTCGGTGTCCCCGTAGCGAACCCGGATCTCATAGCCGTGCATGCGGTCTCCCTCGCTCATCCGTTCACGCCGGGCGGGTCTTCCACCGGCGGTGCAGCCAGAACCACGCCTCGGGACGGCGGCGGATCATCTGCTCCAGAACTTCGACGTGCCGGCGCGTGAGGGTTTCGGCCGCGTCCGGGCTCGCCGGGTCCGGCACCTCGAGCGGCGGCTGCACCTCGAGCACGTGGCGGCCATCCTCCTGCCGGAAGTCGAAGCCCATGATGATCGGCGCCCCGGTGGCGAGCGCGATGCGTGCGGGCCCGAGCACGGTGCTGGCCGGCGTCCCGAGAAACGGGACGAAGATCCCCTGGCGCCGCGCATCCTGGTCGGCCAGCATCGCCACCCAGCGTCCGGCCCGGATCGCACGGTACACCTCGCGCACCGACCCGGCGTCGATGGTGCCGACGCCCGCGCCGGCGCGCAGGCGGCGCACTTCCTCTTCGACCCGTGGGTTGCTGAGCGGGCGCACCACGAAGTCGACGGGATTCATCTGCCCCAGCCGAGCGCCTTCGAACTCGAAGTTGCCGAAGTGACCACTCAATAAGATTGCGCCCCGGCCCCGCGCCCGTTCGAGATGCTCGATGCCGACCACCTCGATGAGCACCTCGCCGAGGGGCGCGCGCACCAGCTCGGCCAGCGACGCGTATTCGAGAGCGACGCGGCCGAGCTCGGCGTAGTGGCGCTTCAGGGTTTCCTCGCGCTGCTCCGCGCTCCATTCCGGAAACGCCCGCGCGAGGTTCTCACGCGCCACGCGGGCACGAATCCCGAGCCGGTAGGCGAGGGCTCCAACTGCAGCTCCCATATTCAGCGCGTGGGCGCGGGAAAGCCCGCGCGACGCGCCGAACGCGGCCCGCACCAGGAAGTGTTCGAGATCGTGCTGGATCACGCGCCGCCCCGGCCGCGCCGCCATCGCGAGCCCGCACTGCCCGCCGCGATGCCGGCCCATTCGAGCCGGAGCAGGATCGCGAGGGTTTCCGGCAGCGGCACGGCGGCCCGTTCGGCAATGGTCTCCACCGTCTCCGGACGATCGGCGAGCGCCGCCTGGACGCGCGCCTCCGGCGAAAGCCCGGTGGAATCCGGGACGGGCGGCGTCGCGGCGTCGAGTCCCGTTTCCGCGCCCAGCGCCTCCAGCACATCCCGCGCTCCCTCGCACACGCGCGCGCCCAGCCTCAGCAGGTGATGACATCCGCGGCTGGTCGGACGATCGACGTCGCCCGGCACCGCAAGGACCGGACGGCCGAGCCGTCGCGCCCAGGTCGCGGTCGAGAGCGCCCCACTCTTCACCGCCGCCTCGACCACCACGGTCACGCGCGCCAGTGCCGCGATCAGGCGGTTGCGTTCGAGGAAGCGCGAAGCGTAGGGCGCCACGTCGTCATCGTGCTCGGTGATCAGCGCCCCGCGCTCGACGATTCGCTCGGCGAGTGCGGCGTTCGAGCGCGGCGTGATCAGCGAAAGACCACCGGGCAGCACCGCCACCGTGGCCCCGCCCGCCGACAATGCTCCTTCGTGGGCCGCGGCATCGATGCCGCGCGCGAGACCGCTCACGATCGGGTATCCGAGCCGCGCCAGATCCTCGGCCAGCCGTGATGCGAAGCGGAGCCCGTAGTCGGTCGCCGCGCGCGATCCCACGATCGCCACGCCGCGCGCCGCGGGCAGCCGCCCGCGCACGTGAAGCCGGAGCGGAGGACGCTCGAGATCGAGCAGGGCCTCCGGGTAACCCGGAGCCCCGCGTTCGAGCACTGCATGGGAGGCGCGCCGCGGTGGAACCTCTGCTCGCGGCGGCCGTGCTCCATTACCGCCCGCCACCCTCCTCGTACCCTTCCCTCTTCGGGGTCGCGGGGCCGGTCAGCACTTCCCATTCGACGCCTTCCTCGGCGGCGCGCACCACCGGGCTCTCGTCGTTCAAATCGGGTTCCTCGCTCGACACGACCTCGTCGCTGCGCGAGAGGCGGTCGATCCGCTCGGCCAGCGTGCGGTCCTTGCGGGCGATCATCTCGAGCCGCGACTTGCGCGCCGCCGGTGGCAGGCGGTGAAGCGCCTGCGCGATGCGCGCCGCGCCGCCGCCGCGCCCGATCGCGATGAGCGCGTCGCGCACGGCTTCGGCCACCGTGCGGTTGTCGTCCTCGATCAGGTCCAGCAGCCGGGGAACCGCGGGACGGTGCGCGCAGCGGCCGAGAATGCGCGCCACGCTGGTGCGGGTGAACCACAGGCCCTGATCGAGCAGCGGCAGCACGAGGCCGGCCCCGATCGCGCCCAGCCGGACCAGCTCCTCCTCCGCGAGATCGCGCGTGTACCACGATTCGTCGCCCAGGCACTCGGCCAGCATCGCCAGCGACGAGGCGTCGCCGCGGCCGGCCAGCTCGCGCACGTACTCGCGCTTCTGGTGGAGCGCCCGGGTGTTCAAAGGATCCAGGCTCCGCGCGGAGCCGCTCTTGTCGTCGTTCACGATTCGCTCCTCGACGGCAGGTTCTCCTCCACCAGCCGCCACAGTCGTTCGCGCAGCTCGCGCATACCATCTCCGTTGTGAGCGCTCACGACCAGCGCTTCCGGCAATCCCACCTCGGCGGCCACCGCCGCCCGCCGCTCCGGGGGTAGCAGGTCGGCCTTGGTGAGCACCACCACCCGCGGCTTCTCGCCGAGCGCCGGATGGTACGCCTTGAGCTCCCGCTCCACCTCCTCCAACTGGTCCCGGGGCGACTCCACCGTCACGTCCACCAGCACGGCCAGCGCGCTGCAGCGCTCGACGTGCTTCAGGAACTGAATCCCGAGACCGCGCCCCTGGTGGGCGCCCTCGATCAGCCCGGGAACGTCGGCCACCACAAACTGGCGCTCCTCGTCGAGCGCAACGATACCGAGATTCGGCTCGAGGGTGGTAAAAGGATACGCGCCGATCTTGGGGCGCGCCCGCGTGATCGCCGCCAGCATGGTCGATTTTCCGGCGTTGGGGGCGCCGACCAGGCCGATGTCCGCGATGAGCTTGAGCTCGAGCTCGACCTGGCGCTCCTCGCCCTGCTCGCCGGGATCGGCCTTCCGCGGCGCCTGATTCGTGGGGGTGGCGAACCGCGCGTTGCCGCGTCCGCCGCGCCCGCCGCGCGCCGCCAGGAAACGCTCGCCCGGCTCCACGAGGTCCGCCAGCAGGTCGCCGCTGGCCACATCGCGCACCGAGGTGCCGGGGGGGAGGTGCACCACGCGGTCTTCGCCGTTCTTCCCGGTGCGGTTGTTGCCTTCGCCCTGCCCTCCGTTGTCGGCGCGGTGGCGGCGCTGCTCGCGGCAGTCGAGGAGCGTGCGGATGTGCGGATCGACCTCGAACCACACGCTCCCGCCGTGGCCGCCGTCGCCTCCATCCGGCCCGCCCTTCGGCACATACTTCTCGCGACGGAAGCTGATCGCCCCGCGTCCGCCGCGGCCCGCGGTCACGTGAATTTTTGCGCGATCGACGAACACGTCACTCCCCTCTCACGAGCGGCGCGAGCCATCCGCCGTCGCGGAATTCCGCCGCCTCGTGGTCGGCGAACGCGTGACGCATCACCCGCTGGGAACCGCGCGTGAGATTGCGCACGGTCACCATCGTACTCGCCCCCACCTCTTCCGGCAGACCGGGGATCTCGATCTCCTCGCCGGCCCGGATTCCGCTCCGGCCGTCGTCCTCGAGCGCCAGCACGCCGGCGCGCGCCAGTGCCCAGGTGGCGCCCTCGCCGTACCCGATCGCCATCACGCCCCGCACGCCGATGTCGGCGAGCGCCACCGCGAACCGATCGGCGTCCGCGCCGCCGCCGAAGCGCGCGCCCGCGAGCAGCCAGCCGCCGCCGAACTTCGTCGCATGCGCGGCGAACCCCTCCATCTCCGAAGCCAGCACCCGTCCCGCCAGGTAGTCGAGCGCTCCGAGCCGGGCTTCACCGCGCGCTCCGACCGCGAGCCCGCGCCGCGCGGTGATGCCGTCGCCGAGCCGCGCGAGCACGATGCCGCGTCCCCAGCGCGCGGGCGTGGACACCGGCGGGTCGGCCCACGCGATCGGGTCCGCCGTGGGCGGCACGGTGCGCGGCGGCCGCCCGGCGCGCACCAGAGCGGGCTCCGAGAGCAGAGCCGCCTCGCGCTCGCGCGGATCCGTGATGCGACCGCTCACCGCGGCCGCGCACGTCTCGGGCCCCGCCTCGTGCATCGGATCGCTCTCGGAGCCGAACTCCAGGCGCTCGACCAGCCGGTCGGCATCGCGCCGCCGCTCCGCGGCGACCGGCTCCGGAGTCACGACCACACCGCGCGCGCGCAGATCGGCCCACAGCCCGAGCGTAGCGCCGGCTTCGAGGATGCGGCGGCTCCCGGGCCGCACGACCACGCGGGTCGGCGGCGTCACCACGTCCACGAGGCGCGTGAACGCGACGAGATCCTCGAGCGTCGCGGCCGGACCGATCGTCACCTCGCGCACCGCCGCTCCGGCGATGCTGCGCACCGGGCGCGCCGCGTCGGCGCGCACTCCGTCCCAGATCAGCGGTTCGACGGCATCGAGATCGCAGCGCAGGTCGGCGGCGGAATCGTCGAACGGGACC
>DAIUEO010000100.1:5129-13681 GCA_036845125.1 Candidatus Eiseniibacteriota bacterium
CGGGACCAGCGTGCGCGTCTCGACCTCGCGACCGATCGCGGCGGTGAACTTGTGGGCGACGTCGTCCCCCGGAAACAGCGTTAGCACGCCGGCCGCGCCGAGCCGCCGTGCGAGCGCCAGGCGGTGGCGCATGGCGAACGCGGGGAGTGCGGGTCCGGTGAACTCGACGATCTGCGTTCCGGAGGGCAGCCGCGCCAGCACGGCCTGGGCGGCATCGAGTCCGTGCGCCGCCGGACCGAGGCTGCCTTCCAGCGCGCACCGCACCCGGCGGAGTGGCTCGAAGCGGAGCCGGGCACCGCGCATCACGGCCGCCGACTGCAGCGCGTCCACCGGATTGAGCATGACGCCGATGGCACCCGCCGCGGCCAGTGTCGCCGGTCCCGCCAGGCTCGCGCCCGGCGCCGCGAAACGCTCGACGTACACCTGCAGCGCCGTGCCCTCGCCCGGCGGCACGAAGACGCACCCGCGGGCGCCGGCCGCTTCGCGCAGCGCGTCGGAGGTTCCGGTGGGATCGATCGACCGTCCCGGATCGGTGCGATCGGCGCACACGATGGTCGCCGGCGGTGCCGCCGGCCCGCCACGCAGACGGGGCGCCACCGCGAGCATCCACGCCGCGACCGCCTCGGGGACCAGGTTGTGATCGAGCGTGATCGAAGGGACCTGGCCGCGCTCTGCGACGTTCAGGCGTTGCTCGAAGATCTGCTCGAGCAGCGCGCCGCCGGCGGCGGTGCGGCTCAAGATCCGGCTTTCGAGGAGGACCCGCCGGTCTTACCGGGCTTCTCCTTGCCGCCCGATCCGCCCTCTGGCTTCTTCGAGCCGCCGCTTTCGCCACTCTTGCCGGCGTTCCCTGAGCCCTCCGACTTCGCCTTCTCCTTGTACGAGGAGCTGCGGTAGTCGGTGATGTAGAAACCCGAGCCCTTGAAGAGCAGTCCGCCGCCCGCCGAGGGGACGCGCACCGCGCGCTTGCCGCAGCGCGGACACTTGCGCGGCTTGTCGTCGCTCATCGAGTGGAACACTTCGAAGCGGTGCCCGCACTTCTTGCATTGGTAATCGTAGGTCGGCATCCGTCTCCCTTAATTCCGTCCGGCCGCGCCCAGGGCGCAGGCGATGGTCGCCACGCCCACCACGTCGTCGGCGCTGCACCCGCGCGACAGGTCGTTCGACGGCCGCGCGAGCCCCATCAGGATCGGGCCGTAGGCCCGAAAGCCCCCGAGACGCTCCACCAGCTTGTAGCCGATGTTGCCAGCATCGAGATCCGGAAACACGAGCACGTTGGCGTCCCCGGCCACACCGCTCCCGGGCGCCTTCCGCCGCGCCACCTCGGGGACCAGCGCGGCATCAGCCTGGAGCTCGCCGTCGAGGTCGAGGTCCGGACGGGCCGCGCGCGCCAGCGCCACGGCCTCCCGCACCCGGACCACTCGGGCGTGGTCCGCGCTCCCGAGCGTCGAGAACGAGAGCAGCGCCGTGCGCGGCGGCTCGCCGGTCAGCCGACGGAAGGCGTCGCTCGCGAGGCAGGCGATCTCGGCGAGCTGGGCGGACGTCGGCTCCGGGATCACGCCACAGTCGGCGAACACGAGGGTGCGCGCCGGCTGTTCGCGCACCATCAGGAAGAACGAGCTCACTGCCGACACCCCGGGAGCCATGCCGACCAGCCACAGTGCGGCGCGCAGCACCTCGGCGGTGGTGTGCGTGGCACCGGCGACGAACGCGTCCGCCTCGCCGGCGCGCACCAGGCTCGCGGCGCGCGCGAGTCGCTCGCGCTCCTCCGTCTTGAGCCTTGGCCCCCGCTGCTCGGCCAGTGCGGCTCGCGTGCGCTCGATCAACCGCTCCTCCCGGGCATCCGCGAGGCGCACGCCGCGCACCTCCCAGCCGTGCTCGCCCGCGCGCCGTTCGATGGCCGCCGGGTCGCCGACGAGCGTGACGGTGGCGAGCCGATCCCGATCGAGCCGGCCCGCCGCCTCCAGGATCCGGTCGTCCTCCGCTTCCGGAAGCACGAGGCGCTGGACGTGCGCCCGTGCGGCATCGCGAATCCGCTCCAGCACCGCGCTCAACGCCTGCTTCCGCGCTTCGACCGGGATCCGGGCTTCTTCTTCGCGCCCGCGCCCCCGAGACGCGCGCGGATCCGCTCCTCGACCACCCGGGGCACGAGGCCCTTCACCGGGCCGCCGTGGCGGGCGATGTCGCGCACGATCGTGGAGTTGAGATACGTGTACTGCTGGCTCGGCATCAGGAACACGACCTCGAGCGCGGGTGAGAGCCGGCGGTTCATGAGGGCCATCTGGAACTCGAACTCGAAGTCGCTCACCGCCCTCAAGCCCCGGATCATCACCTGCGCCCCGACGGTGCACGCGCACTCCACGACCAGGCCTGAGAACTCGATCACCTCGACGCGGCGCATGCTGCGAACCGCCTCGCGGATCATCGCCACGCGCTCCTCGAGGTCGAACAGCGGGGACTTCCCGGGATTGTGGGCGACCGCGACCACCACGCGATCGAAGAGCCGGGCGGTCCGCCGGGTGAGATCGAGATGTCCGTTGGTGAACGGATCGAACGTTCCGGGGAACAAAGCCGTGCGGCCGTCACTCATGAGATCTCCTCCGTCCCGGGGCCGGCCTCGGCCGCCCGATAGAAGCTCACCACGGTCTCCCCATAGCGGCGGCGCCGCTCCAGGGACAGCACGCCGAGGGCTTCCGGCGGCTCGTCCTTCAGATGATGCTCGACCACCACGCGCGTTCCCGGGGCGAGGATGCCCGGCTCCGCGACGCCTTCCAGCACCCTTGCTCCGGCGTCCGAGCCGTAGGGCGGATCGAGGAGCACCAGGTCGGCCGCGGCGAGCGGCAGCTTCAGGCGCTTCAAGTCCCGCTCGAGGTCCACGGTCCAGATCGTCGCGCGATCCTCGATTCCGAGGGTCGCAAGATTGGATTTCAGTGCCGCCAGCGCCGAACGGTCGTGCTCCGCGAAATCGACCGTCGCCGCTCCCCTCGAGAGCGCCTCGATGCCGAGCGCCCCGGTGCCGGCGAAGAGGTCGACCACGCACATCCCGGTGAACGGCTCGAGCGCCATGAAGACCGATTCACGCACCCGGTCCGACGTCGGTCGCGTCCTGAGACCGCGCGGCGCCTGAAGCCGCCGCCCCGAGAGCACTCCTCCCACCACGCGCACTGAGGCCGGCGAGTCTCACCAGCGTGCCGCGGGGTGTCAAGGCTCGGTCGTCCCGGTCACGGCAGGTCCACCACCTCGTATCCCGGCGGCGCCTTGAGCACGAAGTCGGCGCGCCCGCGCGGTGCGGTGAATTTCCAGCCCGTGAAGCGGTAGACGGTCGGTGTCTCGAGACCCTCGTCGATCGCGAGCTCGTACGGGAGTCCGCTCTTCGCGAGCTGGACACGCGCGCTGTCGTCCGGCATGCCGGTCGGCATCACCACGTAGCGCCGGGTCCCGACGCGACGCGCCGTGAACAGGGTCGAGTCCGCGCCGGCGAAGAGCCGCCACCAGCGCAGCACGCCGGTGAGCCGCTCGCCGGGGACGCGGATCATCTGCTCGAGTCCGGGCTGGATCCACTCGCCGCCGTCGGCGCGCACCACGACCTGCTCACCGCTGGGCGTGAACTCCAGGCGCGCGAACGCCGGAGGCTCGATCGCGAGCTGCCCGCGGCTGGTACGGATCCGATCCGTGAGCGGGTCGGTCTGCCGCCGCTCGAGCTGGACCTCGGCGCGGCCCTTGTCCTTGAGGCCTGCGCGCAGCGTGCCCGTCACCTCCTCCACCGTGTTGCCGGCGAACGCGGCACCGGGCAGAGCCCCGAACAGCATCAGCACGCACACCGTTCCCCGGCGGATCATCATTGCACCCCCTCGAACCATTGGAAGATCTCAGCCCGCGACACCCGCCGCACCTCGCGCGGCAGCCGCGGCGTGAAACGCTCGGGCGGAATTCCCGCGGAGAAGCGCAGCGTCGACAGCCGGCACTCCGCCTTGAGCCCGCGCCGCTCCTCCTCCACGGTGATGCGCGATGGCCAGGTCCCGCCGCGCTCCTGATGCCACGCGCCGTAGCGCGCGGTGAGCGCCGCCTGGTCGGTCGCGTAGGACGCCTCCTTCGGCAGGCCGTCGCTCCCGATCGCGACCCGCACGTGGCCGTCTCCCTCCCGCCAGCCCAGCTCGAGCACCGAATCGCGGAACGTGGCGCTGCTCCACGCGTCCTCCGGAGGATGGAACGCCGCGCCCCACACCCGGCACGCGATGGCACCGGCGTCCTCGAGCCCGATCGAATCGCCGGCGCGCTCCGTGGCCCAGGCGAGCCGCGCTCCCGGTGCCCACGCCATCACCGTGTCGCCGCGCGCGGAGACATCGAGTGCGGTGCCGAACAGCGATTCGACGCGGAGGCGGAATTTTCCCGGCGCGCCCAGCAGCAGGTGCGCCTGGGCTCCTGGGAACTTGCGGGACGGCATCCTCACCCACAGCGTGAGGTCCGCTTCGAACGCGTGCGCGAGCCGTTCCCGCGCTTCGAGCCGCCGCTCGTAGCGGGCCCGCCGCTCGTCGCGTCCGACCTCGGCCACCGGGACGTGACGCGGAGCGCAGCCCGCCGCCAGGGTGAGACACGCCACGAGTCCGGCAGCGACCTCCCTCCTCATGGCACGACGTGCAGAATCGAGAACAACGGCTCGACGAGCGTCTCCGGATCGAGTCCGTCGGTGCGGAGCGCGAGCGAAGAGACCTCCCGGTACCAGAACTCGCGTTCACGGAGCAGGGCTTGGAGCCGCCCGGCCACGGTACCGTCGCGCAGGAGCGGGCGGCTCTCCGCCCCGTGAGCCAGCCGGCGGGCCGCTTCTGCCGGCTCGACCTCGAGCCAGGCCGTGATGAACCGCTCCTTGAGCAGCGCACGGTTCCCGGGTTCGACCACCACGCCGCCCCCGCATGCCACCACCGTGCCCTCCCCGTCGATCTCGCTCAGCATCCGGCTCTCGCGCTGGCGGAAGCCGGTTTCGCCCTCGTGCTCGAAGATCTCGGCCACGGTGCGGCCGGCAGCGGCCTCGATCCCGGCGTCGAGATCATGGAACGGCCATCCGAGCCGGGCCGCCAGGATGCGACCCACCGTGCTCTTCCCCGCGCCGGGCAGACCGATGAGCGCCATGCTGCGTCGAGGCTCCATGGAGCGAGGCTAATCGGGCGAGGCACCCGCGCGCCAACGCACCGACGCGCGTGCCTCGCCGGAAACGCTGCGGGCCGCCCGGCGAGTGCCGGACGGCCCGTCTGCGGATGTCGAGGACTACTCTTCGTTGGTCGCGAACGAGGTCACGATCCGCGGCGTCACGAAGATGATCAGCTCGCGGTTCTGACGCACGGTGTTCTCGGAACGGAACAGGAACCCGATCAGCGGGAAGTCCTTGAGGAGCGGGATGCCGCGGCGGATGTTGCTCGTGTTGCTGCGAATCAGACCACCGATCACCGCGGTCTGGCCGTCGTCCACCATGACGCGGGTGTCCGCCTCGCTGGTGTTGATGATGACGCCGCCCTGCACGGTGCTCTGGGTCGACAGATCGCTGACTTCCGGATGCAGGTCCATCACGATCCGCTTGTCCTGGGTCAGGTGCGGAGTGACCTTGAGCTGCACACCGATCGTCTGGAGCTGCGACACGGCGTTGCCGGCCACGTCCTGGATGATGAGCGGAATCTTCTGGCCGACGAGGATCTTGGCCTCGCGGTTGTCTACCGTGGTGATGCGCGGATTCGAGATGATGTCCGCCTTGCGGTTCTGCTCGAGAACCTGCAGCTGCGCTTCGATCGATGCCCAGCTCTTGAAGACGCCGAACGTGAAGGCCGCCGCGGGATCCGCGATGCCGGTGTTGCCTTCGCCGGCGCCGACCACCGAGTAGTCGTCGTTGTGGACCGGCCCGCCGCCCGGCAGACCGTCGTCGATCCCGTCGCCGTCCGTGTCGACCGACGACCAGAACTCGGGCTCCTGCGGTGCGACGTTCCACTCGATGCCGATGTCGCGGAGCGCCTCGGCGTCCACGTCCACCAGCTTGGCCGTGATTTCGATCTGCGGAGTGGTCCCGTCGAGATCGACGGCCATCTTCTCGATCTTCGCCACGTTGTCTTCGAGATCGTTCACGATCAGCGCGTTCGTGCGCTTCTCGACCTGGATGCTGCCGCGCCGCGAGAGCGACGCCTGGAGGGCGGCCGCGAGCTCGGCGGCGTTGGCGTAGTTGAGCTTGATGACCCGGGTGTCCAGCGGAACGAGCTCGGCCTGACGGGCCCGCGCCTGCTCACGTTCCACCGTCTCGGTCTGGAGCTTGGTCATCTGATCCACGCGCAGGATCCCGCCTTCCTCGACGAAATCGAGGCCGGAGGAGCGCAGCACGGTGCGGAGAGCTTCCCGCCAGCCGACATTGCGGAGCCGGACACTGACGGTGCCCCGGACTCCCTCGGCCACGTTGATGTTGCGGCCGCTGTACTCGGATATGGCACGGACCACGGTGCGGATATCCGCTCCCTGGACGTCGAGACTGAACGTCCCCTCGGCGGCAGGCGTCAGTCCGATTTGCTTCATGGCGTCGGGGTCGGCAGCACCGGCAGGCGAAACCGCCAGGCCGAGTACCACCGCGCACCCAGCGAGGACCACGAGCATCCTAGCGGCTCGCATTGTTGTTATCCTCCTTCCGGATCAGCGGAATCGACACCGTCTGCGACTGCCCGTCGATCGCGAGTCGGACGACGACGGCGTCACGCTGGAGTTGTTCCACGAATCCGTTCATGACCTTGTCTCCGCGGCGCAGGATGCCGCTGTTTCCCCGACCGTCCTCGACCAGCGCGAAGGGGTCGTTCCCCCACACGATGCCGACGACTCTGATTCCGCCGATGTCGACCGGGCCGTTGCCGCCCACATCGTCACCAACGAAGCTCTCGACCAGCGACTCGAACGGATCGCGCCGTCCGAGCGTGTTGTAGTGGTAGCTCGTCCGCTCCTCGACCGCGGTCGCGACCTGTACGCCGGGCCCGGAGGCGCGTGAACGCCCCGGCTGCGGCGTCGCCTTGACGGTCGACGGCTTCGCAACCGGTGACTTGGCAGGATCGGTCGTGGCCGGTGCCGGCTTCACGATCGGGCCACCGGCTGCAGGCTTGGCCGCATTGGAAGCCTCGGACTTCACGGCGGTGCCGGAGGTTTCCGTCTTCACCGCGGCACCGGAGGTTTCCGTCTTCGCCGCAGTACCGGTGGTTTCCGTCTTCGCCGCGGTACCGGAGGTCTCCGTCTTCGCAGCGGTACCGGAGGTTTCCGTCTTGGCCGCAGCACCGTTGGCCGCCGGCTTCGCCGACGAATCCCTCGCGGCCTCCGGGGTCAGCGGTTTCGGCGACTCCTGGGCTGCCGCAGCGGGCGCTTCGGCGCGCACCGTCACGGGCAGACCGTGGAGTCCGGCCAGGGCTCCAGCGAGCGCGATTCCCGCGATTGATCCCACGGGAAGGCGTCCGCCTCGATCACGACTTGCCATGGGTATCCCCCTTCTTCGTTTCGGTCCCGTCACCCTCGGTCGAAGGCTCCGCCGGCGCTGCCGGCGTCACCGCCGGCGCAGGCGCGGGAGTGTTCGAGGAGCTGAGGCAGTAGGCGGTGGCCACCAAATCCGCGACCGTGGTTCCGGGGGCCGACTTGAAACGGGTGTTGGTCTTCAGAACCAGGTTCGAGACCGTCACGATGCGACGCAGGTTCGCGAGATCGGCGAGGAAGGCGCCCACCTGGTGGTAGCCGCCGAACACCGACACCTCGACCGGCATCTCCGCGTAGTTCTGCTGCTGGCGGATCGGCTGCGGGCGGAACGTGACGAACTGGACTCCGTTCTGCTGCGCCGCGAGCGTCAGCTTGCGCAGCACCGCCGGCATCTGGCGGTCGGTCGGCAGCAGCTCGGCGGTCTGTGCCCAGCGCTCGTGGAGCTGCTCGAACTCGGCCTCGAAGCGCGGCAGGTCGCGGACCGTCGCCTGCGCGCGGGCCAGCTCGGTGGCCTTGGCATCGTAGTCGGCGCGCAGCCCGTCAATGGCCTTCCGCTGATTCTGGTAGCCGAAGGGAACCAGCGACGTCATGAAGAAGATCCCGAGCAGAGCACCTCCGGCGAGCACGCTCAGCAGGACCTTCTGAACCGTGGGATTCTTGAGATCGAGGTTCATGGGTTCCTCCTAGTTCGCAGTCTCGTTCGGGGTGATCTGACAACCGATCCGGAACTTCGTGATCTCCTTGTCGCCGACCGCCGAGCGCTCGGCAATCTCGAGCTCGACCGAGGCGAACCACGGCGAGCGCTCCAGGCGCGACATGAACTCGGAGACCACCAGGTTCGAGAAGGTGTTGCCTTCGATCGTCAGGCTGGTGCCGTCCTGGGTGACCGTGGTGAGCCACAGGTGATCCGGAACGGACTGGGCCAGCTCGTCCATCAGGCGGACGCCGCCGCTGCGGCCGGACTCGAGCTTGGAGATGATGCCGAGCCGGAGGTCGAGTTCGGCGCGCTCCGCGGCCAGCCGGTTGACCCGCTCGAGCTGTGGGAAACCGCGGCGGCGCGCGGCACCGCGGCCATCGCG
>DAIUEO010000101.1:0-13438 GCA_036845125.1 Candidatus Eiseniibacteriota bacterium
CGGCGACATGGACTTCAAGGTCACCGGCAGCCGCGAAGGCATCACCGCGTTCCAGATGGACACCAAGATCGGCGGCATTTCCTTCGCGGTGATGTCCGACGCGCTGGAGCGGGCCCGCAAGGGACGCATGCACATCCTGGATCACATGGACGCCACCCTGCCGGCCGCACGCGCCGAGATGTCGCCGTACGCGCCGCGCATCATCATCATGCACATCCACCCGGACAAGATCCGCGAAGTGATCGGACCGGGCGGCAAGATCATCAAGCGCATCACCGAGGAGACCGGCACCCAGATCGACATCGAGGACACGGGCGAGGTGCGGATCGCGGCGGTCAACGGCGAGGGCGGCAAGCGCGCCGAGGACATGATCCGCGGCATCACCGAGGATCCCGAGGTCGGACGCACGTACCAGGGCAAGGTGCGGAGCGTGGTCACGTTCGGCGCGTTCATCGAGATCGTGCCCGGCCGTGACGGCCTGCTCCACATCTCCGAGATCGATCACCACCGCATCGCCCGTACCGAGGACGTGCTCAACGTCGGGGACATGGTGATGGTGAAAGTGATCGGCGTGGACCGGGACGGGAAGATCCGACTCTCGCGCAAGGCCCTGCTCCCCGAGCCGGAAGGCGCCGCAGTGGGTGGCGGCTCCAGTGGTGGAATGGGCGGTGGCAGCATGGGTGGTGGCGGTGGTGGTGGTGGCCGGGACCGGGATCGCGACCGGGGACGGGACCGCGACCGCGGGCGTCGACGCTAGCAGGAGCTTTCCTTGGAACAGGCAGTGAGAACGCGAGTGGTGGCCCCGGCCACCGCTCGCGTCATTTCTTCAGGGGGATCGCGGGTGAGCGAATACCGCAAGAGCGTCCTGCCGTCCGGGATCACCATCGTGAGCGAGTCGCTGCCGGATCGGCGCTCGATCGCGCTCGGCGCCTGGGTGCGGAGCGGGGCCCGCGACGAACCGGATGCCCAGGCCGGCATCGCGCACTTCGTCGAACACATGATGTTCAAGGGCACGACCCGGCGTGACGCGCGCGCCATCGCGCGCTGCCTGGAGTCGCTCGGCGGGCACCTCGACGCCTTCACCGCGCGCGAGCAGGTCTGCTACTACGCGCGCGCTCTCTCCGACAGCCTGTCCGAGACGGTGGACGTCCTCGCGGACATCCTCTGTCACTCGCGGTTCGCCCCGGAGGACGTCGCGCGCGAGAAGGACGTGGTGCGCGAGGAGATTCTCTCGTGCGAGGACAACCCCGACGACAAGATCGGTGAGCTGCTGTCGGGCCAGGTGTGGGGCGGCCACCCGCTGGGGCGGCCGATCCCCGGTGTCACCGAGACGCTCGACCGCATGACCCCGCAGGACCTCCACGGGTTCGTGGGCAGCCGCTACCGCGGGGACCAGCTCATGGTGTCGGCGGCCGGTGGCCTCGATCACGACGAGGTGTGCGATCTCGTCCAGCGTCATTTCACGCCGCCCAGTGGCGACGCCGCCGCGCGCTCGGAGGCGCCGCCGGCGTTCCGGCCCGAGACCCAGCACGTCGACCGTCCGGATCTCCAGCAGCTCTACCTCTCGCTCGGGACGCGCGGCATGCGCTACGACGATCCCGACCGCGAGTCCCTCCAGATCCTGCACACGCTGCTCGGCGGCGGCATGAGCTCGCGGCTCTTCCAGAGCATTCGCGAAGACCTGGGGCTCGCCTACTCCGTCTACTCGGCGCTCGATTTCCATCGCGATGCCGGGCTCCTCACGATCCACCTCGGTGTCTCACCGGGCCGCGGCCGCGAGTCCCTCGCCCGGCTCCGCCATGAGCTCGAGCTGCTCCGGCGCGAAGGTCCGACCGACGAAGAGGTCGCCTCCGCCCGCCAGCAGCTGATCGGCGGCATCGTGATGGGCGAGGAGAGCGTGTCGAGCCGCATGTACCACCTGGCCCACGACGAGCTCTACTGCGGCACCCTGGTCCCGGGCACCGAGCTGGTCGAGCGCCTGGAGCACGTGACGCGCGACCAGGTGGCCGCGGCGGCGGACCGCTTCCTCGACCCCCGGGAATTCACGCTGGTGGCACTCGGCCCGGCCGAGGGCGGCCTGCTCAGCGCCGCCGACTGGCCGACCCGCCAGGCGGTGGCTAGTACCTAAAGCCGGCCTCGGCCATGCGCCGGCCGGCCTCGGCGATTCGCGCATCGGCATCGCAAAGCGCGACACGCACGTAACCTTCGCCCGCATTGCCAAAGCCGCTGCCCGGGGCCACCACGACGCCGGTCTTTTCGAGGAGCGCGGCGGTGAACTCGAGCGAGCTGGCGGACGAGCGCGGGATCGGCAGCCAGATGTAGAGCGTCGCGCGCGGCGGGTCGACCGGGTAGCCGAGCGGCGCGATCGATGTCAGGAACGCGTCGCGGCGGGCGCGGTAGATCTCCGAGACCTCGCGCGTGTAGTCCT
This sequence comes from Candidatus Eiseniibacteriota bacterium, assembly GCA_036845125.1. Classification (GTDB taxonomy): domain Bacteria; phylum Eisenbacteria; class RBG-16-71-46; order RBG-16-71-46; family RBG-16-71-46; genus DAIUEO01. The sequence continues at coordinate 2,429 of DAIUEO010000101.1, forward strand.
GCGGACCCGTGAGCACGGCGAGCGCCGCGCGCTGGATCGCCATGAAGACGCCGAAATCCATGTTCGATTTGATCTTGGTCAGCCGGGCGATGGCGTCGCGGTTGCCGGCGACGAATCCGACCCGCCAGCCCTGCATCGAGTAGGACTTGGAGAACGAATGGAACTCGATGGTGCGCTCCTTGTCGCGGTCGAACTCGAGGAACGAGCGGGTGCGGTAGGAGGGATCGAGCGACACGTCGCAGTAGGCGATGTCGGAGACCACGAACAGGTCGTGGTCGCGCGCGAAGCGCAGCAGGTCCTCGTAGAAGGCCGCCGACTCGACGCCGCCGGTCGGGTTGTTCGGGAAGTTGACGCAGATGAACTTCGCGCGGCGTGCGTCGTCGGTGGAGATCGCCGACAGGTCGGGCAGGAACTGCCGCTTCGCGAGCAGCGGCACCTCGACGATCCGCGTCTGCGCGAGGTGCGCGATCCCGATGTAGGCGGGGTAGCACGGTGTGCAGAGCAGCACGGTGTCGCCCGGGTTGGTGTGCGAAAGGAAGAACTTCGCGATGCCTTCCTTGGAGCCCACGAGCGCGAGTGCTTCCGTGGCGGGGTCGACCTCGACCCCGAAGCGCTGCCGATACCAAACGGACATCCCGGCGCGGAACTCGGGCAGCCCGTTGAAGGAGGGGTAGCGGTGGTTCTGGAGGGCGGGGTCGTTGAGCGCCGCGGTCAGGGCCTCGACGGCGCGCGCGGGCGGGCGCATGTCGGGATTGCCGACGCCGAGGTCGATGACATCCACGCCCTGGCGGATTTTTTCGTCGCGATCCTGGAACACCTTGGCGAGGGCGTAGACGGGCAGGTTCAGCAGTCGCTCCGAGCCTGCAAGCGAAGGTTTGACAGCCGATTGGCTCGACGACATAGTCCCTTTCTCCCGCTCCGGGAAGGCCGGCATCCGAATTGCGTATCCTTCAGGACAGCCTTATGAACCTCAAGGAGTTTACGAGTCCCCAACGGATTCGGCCAGTGAAGCTCGGTCGGGATCTGACCGTCGCCGCCCTGCTGTTCGCCGGGGTCGGTTTGGCATGGTCGCAGCCCGACTCGACGGGCGCCCTCCCGGACACCGCCGAGACCACCGATATCACCGCGAGCGTGGCGCTGGCGGCGCCCGGCGAGGTGGTGCCGGCGATCACCCGGCCGTTCAAGCCCGGCGAGTACCTGCGGTTCTCGGTCCAGTACGGCGTCATCAAGGCCGGCTCGGCGTATCTCGAGGTTCACGACGGCAAGCAGATCGACGGCCAGCCGTCGGTCACGCTGGTGGCGCGTGCCGAGTCGAACTCGTTCTTCAGCGCCTTCTACAAGGTCCGCACCCGGATCGAATCGGTCTGGAATCCGGACGGCCGCTACAGCGTGCGCTACCAGGAGCGCCGGCGCGAAGGGAAGAACAAGTACGAGAGCGACATCGTGTTCGATCACGACCGCCTCGAGGCCCGTTACCGCGACGGCCAGGCGTTCCCGATTCCGCCGCAGGTCCAGGATGCGCTGTCCTCGTTCTACTACACGCGCTTCCAGGCCCTGCCCCTCGGGGGGAGCATCGTTTTCGACTATCATGCGAGCCGCAAGACCAAGCCGCTCGAGGTCAAGGTGCTCGGCCGCGAGCGGATCGAGACTCCGGCCGGCAAGTTCGACTGCATCGCGATCGAGCCCATCCTGCTCGCCGGCGGCATCTTCAAGAACAAGGGGCAACTCGTGATCTGGCTCACGGATGACGATCGACGCATGCCGGTGCTGATGAAGAGCAAGGTGGCGGTCGGCTCGATCAGCGTGGTGCTGCAGGAAGCGCGACCCGGAGCCTGATGCCGCCCGCGATGAACCGCGACTGATGGGACGACATCCCGAGGCGGATCTCTCCCGCCTGGCGATCGGCTCGGTGGCCGAGCGTCCCACCAAGGTGCGGGTCGAGGACTTCGCCCGTCCGCTCGATCCCGCCGCCGCGCGCACGGTGCTGGATTCGCTGCCGCGCCAGCTCGCCGCCGACTCCCTGCGCGAGGCGGGCGAGCGCGTCGCCGCGGCGCACCGCGACCGGCGGCCGGTGTTCGTGATGTGCGGCGCCCACGTGGTCAAGGTCGGCGCGACCCCGCCGCTCATCCGGCTCATCGAGGCGGGCATCGTGACGTTCGTCGCGATGAACGGTGCCACTGCGATCCACGACGTCGAGATCGCCCGCACCGGGCGCACCTCCGAAGACGTCGAGGCCCACCTCCACCAGGGAAGCTTCGGCATGGTCGACGAGACCGGCGACTTCATGAACGCCACGGCCGTCGAGGGCGCGCGGCGGAACGAGGGCCTCGGCGAGTGCTGGGGACGGGCGCTCGAAGAGTCGCAGGCGCTGCATCGCGACGTGAGCCTGCTGGCCGCCGCCTGGCGGCGCGGGATTCCCGCCACGGTCCACGTCGCGCTCGGCACCGACACCATCCACCACCACCCGCGCTGCGACGGGGCGGCACTCGGCGCTTCGTCGCTCCGCGACTTCCGGATCTTCGCCGCCGCGCTCGCGGAGGCGCGGGGTGCGGTGGTCCTCAACTTCGGATCCGCGGTGATCCTGCCCGAGGTGTTCCTCAAGGCGCTGTCGGTGGCGAGGAACCTGGGCGCCGACCTCGCCGGGCTCACGACGGTCAACTTCGACCAGATCCAGCACTACCGCCCGCGGGTGAACGTGGTCGAGCGTCCGACGCGCGCCAGCGGCGCCCGGGGACTCGCCCTCACCGGGCACCACGAGATCATGATCCCGCTGTTCGCGGCACTCGTTCTCGAGCGGACCTCGCGATGAACCCGCGGGCGCTGGTGATCATCCCGGCCCACGACGAAGCCGAGAGCCTGCCGCGCACGCTCGACGAGGTGCGGGCGGTGGCGCCCGAATGCGACGTGCTGGTGGTGGACGACGGCTCGACCGACGGCACCGCGGACGCCGCGCGCGCGAAAGGGGTGCCGACGCTGCGCCACCCCTTCAACCTCGGCGTGGGGGCGGCGCTCCAGACCGGGTTCCGCTGGGCGGTCGAGCGCGGCTACGCGATCGGCGTCCAGCTCGACGCCGACGGGCAGCACGATCCCCGCTACCTGAGCGCCCTCATCGCGGAGGTGCGCGAGGGGCGCTGCGACGTGGCGATCGGCTCCCGCTACATCACCGCCACCGGCTACCGCGCCCCGTTCGCGCGCCGGCTCGGCATGCTGCTCTTCTCGGGGGTGGTGCGGCTCGCGCTCGGCAAGCCGATTGCCGATACCACGTCGGGCTTCCGGGCCTACGGCCACGAGGTGATGAAGGTCTGCCAGAACGATTTCCCGCGGGATTTCCCGGACGCGCCGCTTCTGATCATGCTCGCCCGCCGCGGATTCCGGCTCCTCGAGGTGCCGGTCGAGATGCGCCAGCGCACCGCCGGCACTTCGTTCTACACGCTGAGCAAGTCACTCTACTATCCGTACAAGAATCTGCTCGCGTCGCTGATGGCGCTCTTGCGCCGATCGACGTGACCGGCTAAACAGGAGGCTCCATGGAATTCCTCTCCCGTGCCCAGGTGATCGTGGCCGTCGGCGCGCTCGCCCTCGCGCTCTACGTGCTCGATCTCGTGCGCCGCCGCCGGCTCGCCGAGGAATATTCGCTGCTGTGGGTGATCTCGAGCGTGGCGATCGCCGCGCTCGGCTTCAGCACCCCGCTGCTGCGCACCATCACGCGGGCGCTCGGCGTCCTGTTCGAGAGCTCGACCGTGTTCGCGTTCGGCATCGGCTTCGCCACCCTCATGCTGCTGTTCCTGTCGGTCCGCATGTCGCGGCTCGCGCAGGAGAACCAGACCCTGGCCCGCGAGCTCGCACTGTTGCGCTTCGAGATCGAGTCGGCGAGCCGGTCCCGGACGTCCTCCTGAACGCTCCCCCGGCCGCGGAGTTCGTTCCATGATCCGGCTCCTCCAGATCGTGATCGGGATCGTGGTGTCCGCGATCGGTCTCTATTTCTCGATGAAGGACGTCCGCCCGGCCGAGGTGTGGGCCGCGCTCGTCAGCGCGAAGCCGCTCGGCGTCGTCGGCATTCTCTTCACCACGCTCTTCGGATTCTGGATCCGCGCGGTGCGCTGGCGCTCGCTGCTCATCACCGAGAAGCCGATCTCGGTCGGCAGCCTCTACAGCGCCACGATGATCGGATTCATGGCCAACAACGTCCTGCCGCTCCGGCTCGGCGAGTTCGTGCGGGCGTGGGCGCTCGGCCGCAGTCAGGGCATACCCAAGACGCGGGTGTTCGCCACCGTGGTGGTGGAGCGCGTGGTGGACATGCTCACGCTCATCGGGATCCTCGGCGTCACGCTCATGGTCCATCCGCTCTCGGAGACCACCGAGGCCGGCCGTCTCACCTGGCTCGGCGCGCGTGTGCTGGTCGGGACCGCGATCGCGCTCACCATCGCGCTCATCGCGCTCGAACGCGCGCCCGACGGAACCCTCAAGGTGGCCCAGTTCCTCACCCTCGCGCTGCCGATGCGCGCGCGTTCGCGGGCGTCCAAGATGATCCAGCAGTTCCTCAACGGCCTCGGACTCTTCCGCGACCTGCCGCGCCTCGCCTGGGTGTTCGTGCTCTCGTTCGCGATGTTCGGCGTCGTGGTGCTCGGGCTGCACTCGTGCCTGTGGGCGCTCGACATCGACGTCCCCTGGTACGGCGGGCTCATGATGCTCGTGATCACCGCGATCGGGATCATGGTGCCGGCCGCCCCCGGCTACATCGGCACCATGAACCTGGCGTGCGTCGCGGGGCTCGCGCTGTTCGGCGTGGGGAAGGATCTGTCGGTTCCGTTCTCGTGGCTCTACCTGGCCGGACAGTGGATCCCCGTTTCCGTGGTCGGCTTCTATTTCCTGAGACGTGAAGGCCTGACGCTCGGCTCGCTCGGACGCGCCAGCGACGACGGAGCGTGATTCCGCCCGGGGACCCGGACCGCGGACCCGTCGCGACGCCCGAGGAGCCCCGTCCACGCCACGGATTCCTGCGCGCCTCGGCCGGCATCGCGGCGAGCCAGTACCTCGCGCGCGCCGTGATGCTGGCGCGCGGCGCGGTGGCCGCGGCCGTGCTCGGCCCGTACGGCTACGGGATCTGGAACGCGCTGAACCTGATCTTCGACTACGGATCCTACGCCTCCCTGGGCGCGATCCAGGGACTCGATGTCCGGCTCCCGGCTGCCGTCGAGCGCGGCGATATGGCGCTCGCCCGCCGCCTGATGGCGGGAGCACTCGGCGCCACCTCGATCGGCGCGATCCTGTTCGCAACCGGCCTGGTCGCGGGTGTCGCGGGCGAGCGGTTCCTGCCCGGCGTGCCGCGGCTGCTGCCGCTCCTCATGCTGCTCGCGGCGGTGCTCCAGCTCCTCGTGCTCTATTTCGCCTCGTGCCTGCGCGCGCTCGGCCGCTTCGGTGCGGTGAGCGCGGGGAGCGCGGTCCAGGCCGTCGTCGGCGGCGGACTCGGCATCGCGCTGCTCGGGAGCCTGGGGCTGGTCGGGCTCCTGGTCGGCTGGATCGCGGGCACGCTGCTGGCGCTCGTGGTGATGAAGCTCCGCGGCCCGGAGATCCCCCTGGCCCCGGCGACCTCGGGGGCCGGGGTGCTGGTGCGGGTGGGCTTAGCGATCTTCGCGTTCTACCTCGCGTCGCTGGTGCTGCGCTCGGTGGACCGCATCGCGCTCGTCCGCTACGCGTCGTCCGAGGCGCTCGGGCTCTACAGCGTGGGACTCCTCGCCTCCGGTCTCGTGCTGTTCGTTCCCGAATCGCTGGCCTACGTGCTGTTCCCCCGGATTGCCGCGGCGGCCGCCGGGACCAGCGACGCCGCCGTCATGCGCGGGAACGTCGTGCGGGTGCAGCGCGCGCTGGCGGTGTGCCTGCCGCTCGCGGTCGGCATCGGCATGATCTGGGCGACCCCGGTGATCGGGCTGCTGCTGCCCGCGTACGCGGCGGGCCTGCCCGCGCTCCGGCTGCTCACGCTCGCCGCTCTCGTGCTCGGGACCTCGACGATTCCGACGTACCTGCTGCTCGGGACCGGCCGCCGCCGCCGGCTGCTCGTCGCCGGCGGAGCGGCCGCCGCGTCGACCGCGTTGCTCGTGTTCTTTGCCGCGGCCACCAATCCGCAGGCCGAAAACGTGGCCTTCGCGGCCGGCACCGGTTACGCGCTGTTCGCGCTCCTCATGCTGGGGCTCGCCGCGCACGAGCTGCGGCACGAGATCGCACCCGCGCGCTTCTTCGTCGCGAGCCTGCTGCCGGCGCTCTGGGGCTGGTTCGCCGCGGTGCTGGCCGCCGCCCAGTTCGGCGAGGACGTCGCGGGGACCGCGCTCGCGAGCCTCGTGTTCATCACCTTCTACGCGCCGGTCCTGTGGCTCTTCATCCGTGGGCTCGGCGCGCGCGCCCTGATCGACACCCTGACCCGCCGCGCCTAGACGGCGCCGAATCTCCTGGCAACCAGGAACCACAGGTTCTGCACCCCGTCGCGCCACTTCTGGAGCTTCACCGTGCCGACCCGCTCGCCATAGGGGATGTGCACCTCGCCGAACCGGAGTCCCTTCATCAGCGCCTCGATCTTGATCTCCTCGCTGAAGGCCATGCCGTCCGAGGTGAGTCGCATGCGGTCGAGGCACGACCGCCAGAACACCCACATGCCCGACTGGCTGTCCCGGATCGCACGCTGAAAGAGCAGCCGGGTCGCGACCGTCAGCACCCAGTTGCCGAACTGGTTGGTGGGGCCCATGGCCGAGGGGTTCGAGAGCGGGAAGCGGCACGCGGTCAGGAATTCCCAGTTCTCGTCGAGCACCTGCTCGACCAGACGCTGGATTTCCTCGGGCGGGTAGGAGCCGTCGCCGTCGAGCGTCACCACGAAGTCGCCGGTGGCGTTGGCGAGCCCCATCTTGAGCGCGGCGCCGTAGCCCTGGACGGGGGCATGGACCACCTTGGCGCCCATGGTACGCGCCACCTCGGCGCTGCGGTCGGAGCTGTTGTTGTCCGACACCACGACCTCGTCCACCACCTTGGGGATGCGGCGCATCACCTCGTGGATGCCCTGCTCCTCGTTGAAACAGGGGATGACGACGCTGACGCGGTGGCCCCGGATCACGGAATCAGAATCCTCTCGGCTCGAGGGATGGACGGAAAGACCGGAGACAGTATCATCCGCGGCCCGCGAGCGGCCAGCATCGAGTCGATCTGCCGTCGCTTCCGTCCGCTCCGTCCCGTCTCGAGGAGAAATCGTGTGAGTCGCCGTTCCACCGGGTTCGATCGCTGGGTCGCGGCACTCCGCATCCGCGAGGCGCTCGGTCACGTCGACGCCAAAGGTCGGGTGTGCGATCTCGGCTGCGGGGTGGATTCCCTGATCTTCGAGCACCTGCCGCCGGGCGGACTGCGCGCCGGCGTCGACTACCAGAAGCCGCTCCCGCGCCGCGGCGCGCTGCTCGTCCAGGCCGATCTGCTCGGCGGCGTTCCGCTGCGCGCTGAGTCCTTCGACGCCGTGACGCTGCTCGCCGTGATCGAGCACCTCACCGAGCCCGAGAGGACGCTCGCCGAGGCCCATCGCATCCTCGCGCCGGGCGGGCGGCTCGTGCTCACCTGGCCGAGCGCTTCGGTGGACCTGATTCTGGCCGTGGTGTCGCGAATCGGCCTCGTGAGCCGCGAGATGGAGTGCGGACACCATCAGCCGCGCCGTCCGGTTGCCGAGTGGGCGGCATTGCTCGCGGAGCTCGGTTTTCGCGACGTGCGGCATCGCACGTTCGAGCTGGGTCTCAATCACCTCATGGTCGCGACCCGCCGCTGATCCCTGCAAAGAATTTGTCCCGGGGTCGCCGCGACCGCGAAAACGGCTTGCGCCCCGTGGATCCTATGGTAGCGTGCCGCGCATCGGAAGGAGTGCCAGGACGGCGCTCGCGACGCTCACCCTGCAGGCTCGCTTGGTCATGGACGATACGACCCTCCGCCTCGCATTCGTGGATCTCGCTCCGCACGTGGGCCGCGCGGCCCGCATGATGTGGGAGCTTGCGCTCGGCCTGCCGCGCGACCGCTTCGAGTTGCACGCCTGGCTCTCGCCGGATTCCGGCAAGGACGATCTCGCTGCTGCCCTGGAACAGACCGGAGTCGTGATCGAGCGCGTGAGCGCCGCGGCCTCGGGCTGGGACCTCAAATCGCGCCTCGGCATGTGGCAGCGCGCCCGGAAGCTCAAGCCCCAGCTCTTCCACGTGCACCTCGAGGCGGGCAGCGATCCGGCGCTGACCGCGCGCGTCGTCGAAGGCGCGGGGCCCACGCCGCTCCTGCTCACGCTCCACGAGGCGCGGGTGCTCGAGGCGGCGCCCTCGCCGGCCTTCCGCTCACTGGTCGCGCGCGCGGCCGTGATCACCGTCCCGTGCGCGCACGATGGCGACCAGGTGGTGCGGCGCATGGGCCGCGAACGCGCTTCGGTGCGGGTGATCCCGCCCGGGGCCACGCTCCCCGACGAGTCCGAGATCCTGGCCGCACGCCGCATCCGTGATGCGCTCGGCGTCCGTCCCGGTCGTCCGCTCTGGGTGGCGCCGCTGAGGCTCGAGACCGGACGCGGCCACGACGTCCTGCTCCGGGCGCTGGCCGAGGTCCACCGGCGCGGACTGCCCTTCCTGGCCGTGCTGCCGGGCGCCGGCCCGCTCAAGCCGCTGCTCGCCGACACCGCCGAGTCGCTCGGTCTCGCCGGCCTCGTGAGCTTCGACGACGCGGTCGATCATTTGGGCCCTTTGCTAACTGCGGCCGATGCGGTGATCTTCCCGGTGATGGGTGGCCCGATCCCTTTCAGCCTGCTGGACGCGATGGCGCGCGAGCGCGTCGTCGTGGCGTCCGACGTTCCCGCGGTGCGGGAAGCCCTCGCCGGCGGAACCGCCGGACGCCTGGTGCCGACCGCCGACCCGCACGCGCTGGCGGACGCACTCGAGATGCTTCATCGCCGCCCCGGGGATGCCGTGCTGCTCGGCCGTGAGGCCGCGCGGCAGGTCGAAGAAACCCTGCGGTGGGAGCGGGTGATCGACGCCTGCGAAGAGTCCTACGACGAGGTGTTGGGGCTCGCGACGTTCGCCCCCGGCGAGGAGTCCAGGCGCTAGCGTGACCGAACGAGAGCGGTACATCCTCATCCTGGCGGGAGGTCGCGGCGAGCGCTTCTGGCCGTGGAGCCTGCTCGAGCGCCCGAAGCAGCTCCTGCCGCTCGGGAAGAACGGGATCACGCTGCTCGCCGCCACGCTCCAGCGCGCGCTCCGCCTCGTTCCGCGCCAGCGCGTGATCGTGCTCACCGCTTCCGCCCTCAAGTCGGCGGTCGAGCGCGAATGCCAGGGGACGGGCGCGCTGGTGCTGGCCGAGCCGATGCTGCGGAACACCGGTCCCGCGATCGGCGCCTTCGCCTCCTGGCTCTCGCGGCGCGGCGATCCGGCGTTCGTCGTGATGCCCTCGGACCACGCGATCGACGATGATGCGGCGTTCACCGCCGACGTCGAGCGGGCGTTCGAGGTGGCCGAGCGCGACGACGTGCTCGTCACCTTCGGCATCCGGCCGTCGAATCCCGACACCAACTTCGGCTACATCCAGACCGGGGAGCGGGTGGACGACCGGTTGAACCGCGTGAGCCGCTTTGCCGAGAAGCCCGACCTGGCGAAGGCGGAGGAGTACGTGCGCGGCGGCTACGTCTGGAACAGCGGCATCTTCGTGTGGCGAACCAGCGTGTTCCTGAAGGCGCTGGAAGCGGCCGAGCCGAGCCTGGCCGCGTCGTTGCGGCCGCTCGCGTCCGCCTCCGAGCCCACCGCGTTCGAGCGCTCGCTCGGCCGCGTCTTCCCGCAGCTCGACCCGATCTCGGTGGACCACGCGGTGCTCGAGAAGGCCTCCAACGTGGTCGTGATCGAGGCCGCCTTCGACTGGGACGATCTCGGCTCGTGGGGCGCCTGGGCGCGCCGCCAGCCGCGCGATGCGCGCGGGAACGTGACCTACGGCAGTGTGGTGGTGCTCGACTGCGACGGCTGTGTCGTGGTCGGGGACGGCGGCACCGCGGCGGCGATCGGTCTCAAGGACATGGTCGTGGTGAACGCCAACGGGTCCACGCTCTGCTGCAAGCTCGCCGACAGCGCCGCCGTGCGGCGCATCCGCGAGATCGCGGAGGCCGCGCGACGGTGAGCAGTCGCGTCACCCGCCTGCTGCCGCTCTTCGCCTGCCTGGTCGCAGCGGCGTGTGCCCCGGTTCCGGCCACCGGGCCGGTCGCGCAGCCTGGCACCGTCACCACCGGCGGCAGCGGGGGCGCCCCGTCTCCAGCCCGGCCGACGGCCGCCGCCATCGACAGCGGGCCGAGCGCCGACGCCGAGGCCGTGCTCGCCACCATCCCGGAGCCGCTCGACTCGAGCCTGCGGGTGCCGCCGCCGGTGCCCGCCGAGGCCGACACCGGAGCCGCGGTCCCGGTGCCGGTGGAGACCGTGCCGCTCGGCGTGGGGAGCGCCGTCGATTCGCTGTTCGCGGCCCCCGGCGCGACCGCAGCTCCGGGCACGCCGCCGCCAACCGGGGGCGCCACGGGCGCGGGCGCCGCGGCCGGCGCCGGGGCAGCCGGAGCCGGGACAGCGGCGGGCACGCCGGCCAGGCCGGCGGGGCCCTGCTTCCGGGTCCAGGTCGCCGCGCCCGACAATGCCCCCGAAGCCGACGCCAAGCGCGCCGCGGCCACCTCGCTGCTGCTCGCGCCCTTCGTGGTCGATAAGGAGGGCAAGCTCTTCAAGGTCCGCTCGCGCGACTGCCTGGACGATGCCGCCGCCACGCGGCTGCGGGATCGCGCGGTGAACAACGGCTTCGACGGTGCGTTCAAGGTCAAGGGAACCTCCTGAAGGAAACCTGATGGGCGCTGCGCCTACCGATCTTTCGCTGGTGGTGTTCGAGGATTCGCAGTGGCGGTCGCTGCGGCCGATCACCGACATGATCGCGGTCCCCGCGCTTCGCCTCGGCGACATGACCCTGGCCGAGCGCTGGCTGGCGGCGACCGGCCTGCCGCTC
>DAIUEO010000102.1:0-1618 GCA_036845125.1 Candidatus Eiseniibacteriota bacterium
CGGGAAAGCGGAACCGGTATCGCGTGGCCAGAAGCCGCGCCGGCCGGACGCGCGGAGCTGGACCGCACGCCGGTAGAAGATGCGCGCCTCCACCGGGAGGCTGGCGAGCTGGGCTTCCTCGCGATAGCGCATCCACGACTCGATGTCGTCGAACCCACGGGGCTCGCGCAGCGTGTCGGCCGCCACCGGGAGGGTGGGGAGATCACCGTTTGCGCTCGGCGGGGGCGAGCTCAGCGTGACCGCGATGGGTGCGGACGACTCCGTGGCAGCGGCCGGGGAGGGGGCTTCCGGTTCCGCGCCGGCGGGAAGCGCCAGGCACAAAAGGCAAACGCCTGAGATCAGAGTCGATCGTCCGAGGGTCACGGTCGTGGTCCGGGCCATGTCGCGGCAGCCGTGAGCCTTGACACTCCGGAGGGCCCCCTTCTAGCTTGCCGCGAATCCCCAAGATTATCGGCGGGCGGGCGGGCTTACCTGAGCCCACTTGGAGCCCTGCCGGAGGCCCCCCGGGCCCGGTCACTGGAGGCAGGAGACCCCATGGAACCCGCAGGCGCCCTGAGCGCACCCCCCTGGATCCGGATCCGCGACGCCCGGGAGCACGTCGGCCAGTCGGTCGAGGTCCGGGGCTGGGTCGCGCACCACCGGTCGAGCGGCAAGGTTCAGTTCGTCGTCGTGCGCGACGGCAGCGGCGTGATGCAGTGCGTGGCCGGGGTGCGCGACCTGCCCGAAGGCGTCTGGGAGGAGCTGACCAAGCTCACCCAGGAGTCGGCGGTCGTGCTGACCGGCACGCTGCGCGTGGAGGCCCGGGCGCCGGGAGGCGTCGAGATGGGGATCCAGTCGGCGCGCACCCTGGCGCTCTCGGATAACTTCCCGATCTCGCCCAAGGAGCACGGCACCGACTTCCTCATGGACCACCGCCACCTGTGGCTGCGCTCGGCGCGCCAGCAGGCGGTGCTCCGGGTGCGCGCCGAGGTGATCCGCGCCTTCCGCGACTTCATGGACGGCGAGGGCTTCCTGCTGGTGGACGCTCCCATCTTCACACCCAGCGCGTGCGAGGGCACCACGACGCTGTTCGAGACCCAGTACTTCGACGACAAGGCCTACCTCACGCAGAGCGGGCAGCTCTACATGGAGGCGGCTGCGATGGCGTTCGGCCGCGTGTACTGCCTGGGCCCGGCCTTCCGCGCCGAGAAGAGCAAGACGCGGCGGCACCTGATCGAGTTCTGGATGATGGAGCCCGAGTGGGCGTTCGCCACGCTCGACGACGTGATCGCGCTCGAGGAGCGGCTGCTGATCGCCACCATCGGAAGGGTGCTCGACCGCTGCGCCGAGGACCTCAAGGTCGTCGAGCGGGACGTGACACGGCTCGAGCGGGTGCGCGCACCGTTCCCGCGCATTCACTACAACGAAGCGGTGGAGCGTCTGCACCAGGCGGGGCTGACCTTCGAGTGGGGCGGTGATTTCGGCGGCACCGATGAAACCGTGCTGTCGGAGCAGTTCGAGACCCCGATCTTCGTCACCCACTACCCGGCTGCCGTGAAGGCCTTCTACATGGAGCCCGATCCCGCGGATCCGCGGCTCAGCCTGTCCTGCGACTGCCTGGCTCCGGAAGGCTACGGCG
>DAIUEO010000102.1:1628-8691 GCA_036845125.1 Candidatus Eiseniibacteriota bacterium
GGCGGCGGACAGCGCATGGCGGCGCTCGATCTCCTGACGCGGCGCATCGACGAGCACGGTCTGCCGCAGGAGGCCTTCGAGTGGTACAAGGACCTGCGCCGTTACGGCAGCGTCCCGCACGCGGGCTTCGGCATCGGAGTCGAGCGAACCCTGGCGTGGATCGCGGGGCTCGAGCACGTGCGGGAGACCATTCCGTTCCCGCGCATGCTCAACCGGCTGCGCCCCTGAGTCCTTAGGGCGGCCGTGGGTTCCGTCACCGCTTCAGGGGCGGCGGCGGAAGAGGAGCAGCGCCAGGTCCGTCTCCTGCTCGTCCTTCAGAACCAGGTCGTAGCCGGCGAATACCGTGTCCCGCTCGGCCAGGCTCCGGAAAGGCGCCCCGGCGCCCGCGAACGCCTGCGCGGTGCGCACGACCCCGCGGCGGACGGCGAGCCATTCGGGGCGCTCGGCCGCGACCACATCGGTGTACCAGCCGGGGCCCTGACGGCGGCGCTCCGCGATCCGCGGTGTCACGAGTCCGATCTCGTCGATGACGGTCACCGGTGCCAGGTAGCCGATGATGCCGATCGGCTCGAGAAACACGCGATCCCCCGGAGTGGCGGCGCCGGCCAGGAAGTTCCCGACCGCGCCGAAGATCCCGTACTCGGCGATGGCCCGGGCGCGATGGAGCGCGTGCGCGGCGCTCCACAGGGTGACGACGAGCACGGCGGCCGAGAGCGGGATCGCCGGGCCGCGTACGACGCGCGGCAGTCCGGCCGCCGCGGCGAGCGCGATCGACGCGAGCGGCAACATCAGGTACCAGCCGAAGTAGGCGACTCCGAGCACTGAATACGCGAGCCACACGAGAATCCCCGAGGCGGCGGCGAGCGCGAGCGCCGAGCGTCGCTCGGGCCACAGGGTGATCACTCCGACCACCGCCGCGGGGAACATCAGCATACGGAGGATGGTGAGATATGCGGTGTCGTTGAGTGCGATCCCGGGGCCCACCACCACCGGCACGATCCACTCCCACCAGTGCCGGCCGAGCCACGGTCCGGGCGTTCCGTAGATCGAGGCCTTGGCGACCAGGCTCTGCGGAACGATCGTTCCGTAGTACGCGAACAGCGCCGCGGCTCCGGCGACGAAGATCGCGAGGCCGATCACGCGCTCGCGCATGCGGGTGGGGATCGCGATGAGCGCCGCGCACGCGAGGCCCTCGGGACGGGTGAGGGCGAGCAGGCCGAGCGCGATGCCGGCGCCGGGGCCGCGGCGCTCGGAGAGCGTGGCCGCGAGCGCGACCAGGAAGAGCATCAGCGAGGTCTCCATGCCCGAAGCGCAGGTCGCCGCGAAGTACGGCCACACCGCGAAGAACCAGGCGAAGCTCCACGCGGGAAGCAGGCCCCGCGCGCGCAGCATGCGGGTGAAGAGCAGGAGGGCGCCGGCGTCGAAGAGCACGTTCCACGCCTTGCACCAGGTCACCGGGTCCTGGAGGACGCGGATCCCGAGCGCGCTCCACACGGTCCAGAGCGGCGACGAGAAACCGAACACGTGCTCGCCGGGGTTGAAGACGAGCCCGTTCCCGACCGCGAAGTTCCGTGCGTAGCGGAAGGTGATGTACGCGTCCTCGGCAGCGTTCGGGATCAGCGCCCATGCCACGATGCGGGTGACGAGCAGCGCGATCAGCGGGACCAGGTACGGCTCGCGAGGCGACAGCAGCTCGCGGAATGCCGGGAGCGCCGGCCGGGAGGACGGCGGGGCGGCCACCGGTTCAGGCGTACGCGAGTTGCGGGCTCGGCTCACGCGATCGATGTCCTCGAGGGTGGGGAGGAGTGGTGAATAAGCCGCAGTCTAGGAGCCCGGATCGAACCGACAAAGGCCTGACAGGTCTGCGACCTTGACTTGGAGCGGGCAGGCTTCCTAGTTTCTCGCGCTCGGTTCTTGCTTCAGTCATTGCCGGAATGGACCCGTCGGCGGGAACGATTGACTTACCCTTGAACGCCCCTCTAGACTTGCGGCGCTTCGTTTTCCGACGTTCCCGACGGCGGCGCCCCGCGGTCGTTCCTTCATGGTGGTGGGTGCCGGTCGTCATCGGCGGCTGCTCGAGCCAGGCGCCTCCGGGAACCGTGGAAGAATCCCTGACCAGCGGGCGTATCCGTGGCGTGATTGCGTCCGAGGCCTTCCGCCTCGTGTCCGATCAGGTGACGGCCTTCGAAGCGCTCTATCCTCGAGCGAGCATCTCCGTGGAGTCGGGCACTTCACGATCAGCGGTGGCCGCGCTGTTCGCGGCGGAATGCGACGTAATCGCGATCACGCGCGAGCTGACCGCCGTCGAGCGGAGTGCGGCGGTGGCCGGCGGGCTCGAAGTGGAGGGGTACCGGTTTGCGAGGAGTGCGGTCGTGGTAATCGTGCATCCATCGAATCCGATCGAGAATCTGGCGCTGGACGAGCTGCGCCGGGTCTATGGCGGAGAGCTGTCGCGCTGGAACGACCTCTCCGGAATTCCCGGAACCATCCACCCGATCTCCCATCCGCCGGCCTCCGACGTTGCCGAGTTCTTCGTCGAGGAGGTGCTGGGCGGTGAGGCGATCCGGGCCCGTACGGCAGCGGCGTCCGGGGATTCCGCGGTGGTGGCGGCGGTCGCGGCCGATCCGATGGCGATCGGTTACGTGACGCTCGGCACCGCGACCACCGGGGTCAAGGTGATGCGGCTCGCGGCATGGACCGGGCTCCCCTATGCGAAGCCCGACCTCGAGTCGGTCTACGAAGGCCGCTACCCGCTGACCCGCTATTTCAATCTTTTCGTGCGTGGCGACGGCAAGCCGCTCGCCCGCGGGCTCATCACCTACGTGACGAGCCGTGAAGGCCAGGTGCTCGTGCGGGAGGCCGGACTGGTTCCCACCAGTGTTCCCGTGCGATTCGTGAGACGCTCCCCGATGCTCGGCGCTCATCCAGGAGACTCGGCGACCACCCCATGAAAGTGACCAACCGTTTCCGACCAGTCGTTCCGGTGCTGCTCGCGCTCGTCACCGGACTCGCGCACGCGGACAATCTCAAGGACGGGCGCGCCGCGCTGCAGGCCGGCCGATATGACGACGCCCTCGTGCTCTTCGAAAAGGCGGCCCACGAAGGGCTGGCCGAAGGACGCGCCGGCATGGGCCTGGTCCAGATCAAGAAGCGCCAGTACGCCAAGGCGCGCGAGGAGTTCGAGATCTCCAAGCGCATGGACCCGAATCTCGCCGTCTCCTACTACGGGCTCGGCGAGGTGTCGCGTGTCCAGAACCAGTGCCCCGAGGCGTTGCCGAACTTCCAGAAGGCGACCGACCTCGACAAGAAGTTTCCCGAGGCCCAGCTCGCGTTCGGCGAGTGCCTGGTCGCGGTGAAGCAGCACGAGAAGGCGCTCCAGGTCCTGAACGTCGGGCTCAAGTGGGGGCCGAAGTGGCGCCCGCGGTTCCTGGTGGCGCTCGGCGATGCCGAGCTGGCGCGCGACTCGCTCCGGGCCGCCAACATCTATTACACGACCGCTCGCGAGGAGGCGCCCGACGACGCCACCCCGCGGCGGGCCCTGGGCGACTTCTACCGCAGGCGCGGCACCTTCGAGTTGGCCGTTCCCGAGTACCAGGCGGCGATCGAGAAGGACTCGACCGACATCGAGCTCCGCTACCGCCTGGGGCAGGCGCTGTTCTACGCGCAGCGCTACAACGAGGCGCTCGAGATCTACCGCGACGTCGTCGCCCGCGACCCCGAGTACCCACCGGGTCGGTTCGCGCTCGGCGATCTGCTCTACCGTTCGGGGGCCGCGGACCCCCGCCGCTATGCCGAAGCCCGGCCCCACCTGGAGAAATTCACCCAGATGATGCCCCTGGACGCGCACGGCTGGAGCGTGCTCGGGAGGACCTATTTCGGGCTCGGGCTGCGGGACGAGGCGCTCCAGGCGATGAACAAGGGCGAGGAGCTCGGGGACCGCTCGAAGGAGATGTACACGTACCGGTTCCGGCTGCTGGTGGAGCGCCGGGAGTACGACAAGGCGCTGGCCGACTACGCCCGGGCCGACCCCTCGGAGGAGGACCAGCTCCGGATGGCCCAGGTGCTGGTATTCACCAAGCAGATGGCCAAGGCGGAATCGCTCTACAAGGCGATTTTCGAGAAGGACTCGACGAACCGCGCCGGCAAATTCGCGATCAACGAGCTCGGCAAGATGCGCTTCCGGGACAAGCAGTACGAGGAGGCCGTCAGCCTGTTCCAGAGGCGAATCGCTCTTGACCCCAAGTTCGACGAGCCGTACTACTATCTAGGCCTGTCTTACAAGGAGTTGCGGCGCTACCCGGAGGCGCTGGAGGCGTTGCGTCAGGCCGCCGTGCTCGGCGGTACGAAGGCGGATCGCCACTTCTGGCTGGGAATCATGTATGCCCAGGTGGATTCGGTGGCCGAGGCGAGGGGATCGTTGACGCGCGCGGTGGAGCTCGATTCGTCGGCCTCCAACAAGAACACGGGGGTCGCGTACCGCCAGCTCGGGTTCTACGAGCTGATCGAGAAGGATTACGCGGAGGCGATCCGGCTGCTCGGGCGCGCGGTCCAGATCAACGATCAGGACGTTCAGGCCTGGGTGTGGCTCGCGCAGGGTTATCAGAACTCGGGGAATCGCGCGAAAGCCTGTGAGGCATATCAGCGCACGCTCGCGCTGGATCCGACTCAGGCGGACGCGGTCAAGGGCAAGAAGAGCCTCGGCTGCTGAGTGCCGCGGCAGGGAGGATGCCAATGAAGCAGCGCCAGGTGGGCAACATCGTGATCCTCACGCCGAAGGGTCATCTGATGGGCGGTGACGAGACGGACGAGCTGGAGAAGACCATCGAGGCGCATGCGGAAGGCGGGAACAAGCACCTGATCGTGAACCTGTCCGAGACACAGCACATGAACTCGACGGCGCTCGGTGTGCTCATCAAGTCCCACGCCAGCTACGTCCGGCGCGCTGGACAGATGAAGCTCTGCAGCGTCGACAAGCGCATCGAGAACATCTTCGTCATCACCAAGCTTTCGCTGGTGTTCGACGTGTATCCCTCCGAGGAGCTCGCGATCGCGAGCTTCGCCGAGCGGGAATCGGTCTAGGAGTCGGCCATGGCGGTCCGTCGCAGGGACGTCGCAACCATCGTGATCCTCTACCCGAGCGGCAGCTTCTTCGGGGACGAGGAGACCGACGACCTCCAGAAGGCGATCATGGACGCCGCCGCCTCCGGCAACGCCCGGCTCATCCTGAACATGTCGGACTGCAAGGCGCTCAACTCGATCGCGATCGGGGTCCTCATGCGCGGCCACAGCAACTACAAGGGCCGCGGGGGGGAGATCAAGCTGTGCGGACTGGGAAAGCGGCTCCAGGACCTGTTCATCATGACCAAGCTCATCATGGTTTTCGATCATCACAACGCCGAGGAGGATGCGATCGCATCCTTTGCGGCATCAGTCGGATAGGAGGATCCAAAGGTCATGGGACGTCTGATCGTACCTCTCGGTTTCGCGCTCTCGGCCATCATCTCGTTCGCGATCTGGTGGAACCTGCCCCAGCTCGGTGAGTTCGGGAACCAGATGAAGCAGGGCGGTCCGCTGGTCGCGGGGCTCATCATGCTCGTGATCCTCCAGACCGCCTTCATCATCGAACGTACCTGGAGCCTACGGAAGGCACGCGGTCGCGGCTCGCTGCCGGACTTCCTGGTCGACGTCCGCAAGCGCCTGCACCTCGGCGACGTGGACGGGGCGATTGCGTCCTGCGCGAAGCAGCGCGGCTCGGCGGCCAACGTCATCCGTGCCGGCCTCGAGCGCTACCAGGCGCTGCGCGCCGAAGGAGCGACCAAGGAGAAGATCGTGGCCGAGACCCAGGCGGCGATCCAGGAAGCCAACGGCCTCGAGGTTCCGCTCCTCGAGCGCAACCTGATCGCGCTCTCGACCATCGCGTCGATCGCGACCATGGTCGGCCTGCTCGGCACCGTGCTTGGAATGATCCGCTCGTTTGCGGCCCTCGGCCACACCGGCGCGGTGGATGCCTCCAAGCTGGCAGTCGGAATCTCCGAAGCGCTCATCAACACGGCCGGCGGACTGTTCGTGGCGATCGCGGGCATCGTCGCCTACAACGTGTTCGTGACTCGCGTCGACAACTTCAACTACATGATGGACGAAGCCTCGTACGAGGCGGTCCAGTTGCTGTCGGCCACGGCCGAGAAGCGCTGAGCGACGGGGAGACGGGGCGAGCATGCTCAAGAAAAAGCGCCGCATCGGCATCGCGATCGACATGACGCCGATGGTGGACGTCGCCTTCCTGCTGCTCATCTTTTTCATGTGCACCACGCAGTTCAAGCCGCCGGAGAAGGACAAGATCACGCTGCCGGAGTCGAATTCCGAGGCCAAGTCCCCGGAGTCGGACATCATCACGATCGCGGTGACCAAGATCCCGTCCGTGCGGGTGATCTACCGGCAGGGCGGAAACGAGGTTCAGCGCGAGCTGACGCCCGACGCGGTGAAGGTCGACATGGCCCTGATCCTGTCCAACGCACGTGCCGCGAACCCCGCGGCCCGCGTGATCGTCAAAATGGACAAGGACGCGCCGTACGGGGTGATGGCCGACCTCATGCCGGCGCTCCAGGCCGCGAAGGCCTCGCGCTTCAACGTCCAGACCGAGCTCGAAGGCAAGAACGCGCTGTTCGGGAAGAAGTAGAACCCTCGAGGAGGTGAGTCACCGTGGGAGCAGTCGACACCCCAGATAGACAATCCAAGAAGAAGGGCAAGGGCCACCGCCGGAAGAAGCGCCGGGTCGGGGTGCGCATCGACATGACCCCCATGGTGGACGTGGCGTTCCTGCTCCTCATCTTCTTCATGGTGACGACGGTGTTCCGCACCCCGCAGGCGCTCGAGATCAATCTTCCGCCCGACGAGGACGTGAAGATCGAGGTCGCCCAGTCGAAGGTGCTCAGCCTCGTCATCCTTCCCGAGGGGCGGGCGTATTGGAGGCGGGGGACGGAGACCCCGTGGGCACGGAGTGCCGTCACGGATCTCAGCAAGGTCTTCGCGCCGTTCAAGGGCAACAAGGAACTCGTGGTCGTCA
>DAIUEO010000102.1:8701-13412 GCA_036845125.1 Candidatus Eiseniibacteriota bacterium
GACCGCGACGCGAAGTTCAATGACATGGTGGACATCATCGACGAGCTGGACCTCGCGGCCCTGACGCGGTTCTCGCTGGCGACGCTGACCCCCGAGGAGCGCAAGGAGGTAGATGCGCTGTGAGTAATCCTGCCGTTTCCCTCTATGAGTTCATGCCCTATGGGGCACCCGAGCTCAAAGAGGTCAGCCGCAAGTACATGGTCCGCGCGGTTTCGGTGGCGAGCGTGGGCTGGATCGTTCTGTTCCTGCTGTCGCTCGGAACGTCGCTCCTGATCCGGAACCGGCCTCATGAGACGAGCGTGATCGTCGTGCCGTATCGCGAGCTGGCGGCCCCGCCACCGCTGACTCAGAACGAGCCTCCGCCGCAGGTGGCGATCGCGAAGCCCACGGCGCCGCCGACCGTCGGCGTCGCCGTCCCGGTGCCGGATGCCGAAGCACCGCCCGAGCAGACGATCGCCTCGCAGGAGGAAATCGCGCAGTTCACCCCCGGCGTCGAGAGCACCGGCGACAACATCGTGGTCGCGCCACCGACCGGGGATGATCTTCCGGCCTATGGCGAGTACGTCTATGTCGAGGAGCTGCCGGAGGCGATCACCAGGGTGCCGGTGGTGTACCCAGACATCGCCCGGGAAGCCGGTGTCGATGGTGTCGTCATGGTTCAGGCACTCGTCGGCAAGGATGGCAAGGTCAAGGACACCCGGGTCGTGAAGTCGGTCCCGATGCTCGACCAGGCGGCCACCGAAGCGGTCCGCCAGTGGGTGTTCAAGCCAGCACTCTCGAACAACAAGCCGGTCGCCGTGTGGGTGGCGGTGCCGGTGCGCTTCAGCCTCAACTAGAACCGGTCGCGCGCGGGGCACGATGCCCCGCCCGGCCGCTCGGGCCGCGCTCGGCCGCGGCATTTGCCGCGCCGGTCCGCGTGCGTTGACGCGCTGCGAGCGCTTTCCCTAGGCTTCGCCGACTTTCATCGTTCCCCTCGCAGGAGAATCGCGTCCCCTCCATGGAAGCGTCCTCGCAGCCGTCCCCATCGGCGGCGCAAGCCGAATCGCTGTCTCCGATCCAGCGCGCGGTCATGCTGTTCGTCCGGCCGTCCGCGGCCTGGGCGGGGCTCGAGCAGAAGCCGCAGTTCTGGTTCCCGCTGCTCTTCATGCTCGTGATGACGGCCGGGACCACGCTGCTGCTTCACCAGCGTGCGATCCTGCCCATGATCCAGTCCGCCTGGGAGCAGCAGATCGAGGACGGGCGGATGACCGCCGAGCAGATGGACCAGATGCTCGCGTTCATGTCCAGCCCGGCCGGGATCGCGGTCACCATCGTCCAGCAGGCCATCCTCTTCCCGGTGATCCTGCTGATCGCCGCGCTGCTGGTCTGGTTCGGCGTCGGCTTCCTGCTCGGTGCGCGTTTCCGCTTCCGGCTCGCCTTCGAGGTCGTGTGCTGGGCGTGGCTGATCCGCATCCCCGAGGTCCTGGTGATCACCGGCCTCGCCTGGACGCGGGAGACCATGGAAGGAGTGCACAGCGGCCTCGGCGCCCTGCTGCCGGTGGCCGATTCGCCGGGCAAGCTCCAGATGTTCGCCGCCGCCATACTGGACCAGGTCGGGCCGCTCCAGATCTGGTTCCTGGTGGTCGGCATCATCGGCGCCAGCGTCCTGTCGGGCGCCCCGCGCCGGAACGTCGCCTGGGTGCTGGGCGGCCTCTACCTCGTGATTGCCGCCTTCTTCGTGGGGCTCGGCGTCATGCTTCGACCCTCGTCATGACAAATTCCGCAACCACCGGCCGTTCATTCCGTATCAGGGAGGCAAGGATCCGGATCCGCCGGCTCCTGGCCATGGAGGACGCATGAGGTACCGCAGTCTGACGCTCGCCGTACTCGCGGGAGTCCTGGGTCTCACCCCCGCCGCCGGCGCCGCCGTGCTCTCGGCCGACAGCGCGGTGGTGCTCGCGCTCAAGAACAGCACGCAGGCGATCCAGGCCGATGCGTCGGTCCTGGACGCGCGGGCCGGCTATTTCTCCGCCAGCTCCGGCGTGCTGCCGAGCATTTCGGCGTCCGGAAGCCGTTCGGTGTCCACCTCGGACAACGGGAGATCGACCGGCGGCTCCTTCGTCGGAACGACCGAAGTCCCGCCCACGGTCGTGACCGACGATGAGCGCTATTCGAACAACCTCGGACTTTCCGGGAGGTGGAACATCCTCAACCTCTCGTCCATCAAGGGCTACTCGGCCGCGCGGACCAACCTCCAGGCCGCCGAGTTGTTCCGCATTTCCGCGCGGCAGGACATCATCTTCTTCACCCGCCGCCAATTCTACGAAGTCGTCCGCGCGGTCCGGCTCTCGGCCGTGGCGAACGGCTCGCTGCACCTCGCGCGCGACGACGAGCGTCGGGTGCGCGCGTTGTTCGAGGTGGGGTCGGTGTCGAAGAGCGACCTTCTGCGGGCCCAGGTGCGTACGTCCTCGGCCCAGCTCGACTCACTGATACGACGCCACGCGGTCACCGTTCAGCGCAATCTCCTGGCGCGCCAGCTCGGGATCTCGGAAGGCACCATGGGAGAAGTGGACACCGTCCTGGCGGTGCAGATTCGCGAGTTCAGCGAGGACTCGCTGCTCGTCGAGGCGCGCAACAACCGACCCGACGTCAAAGCGCTCGAGGCCGAGCTGCGCGCCGCCAAGGCCTCACACACCGCGGCAAAGTTTGCACGCCTGCCGTACCTGACACTGGCCGGGTCCATGGGATTCGATCCCAGGTCCCATACGAAAACGACCGTGGTCAGCGGAGCCGTGGACTCGGCGGGCTTTCCCATCACGGTCCCGCCCAACTCGTTCCGGTCCGAAGCGGATCGGACGATGACCGGGACGATCGCCATCCAGTGGGACCTGTTCGACGGGCGGGCCACCGATGCGAGGATCGCCTCGGCACGCTCCCGGTTGATCCAGGCGCAGGACGCGTGGGACGTACTCGACCGCAGTCTCGCCCAGGACGTTCACGAGGCGTGGATCACCTATAGCGAGGCCCTCGAGGCGGCATCGCTGGCAACCCGCTCGGTGGAATCCGCAACGGAAAACCTCAACCTCACCCAGCAGAAATACAACGTCGGTTCGGCTACCATTCTCGACCTGGTCGATGCCCAGGTGCAGCTGCTGCAGGCGCAGAGCGACCAGGTGTCGGCGCAGGCGGGCATCCGGGTGGCCGAAGCCGGAGTGGAGCGGATCCGCGGCACCGGCAGGTGATCTCGGAACGCCCTTTCATGAGACAGGAGCGACGCGCGTGAAGAACAAGTGGCTGTGGATCGGAATCGCCGGCGGCGTGGTGGTGCTGCTCATCGTCGTGAGCGCGGCGCGCGGATCGCGTGGCAAGGTCGAATCCGTTCAATACGCGCGGGTGCGGGTCGAGGACATCTCGTCGACCGTGCGGGCGCCGGGCAAGATCGAGCCCCGGACGATGGTCAAGGTGAGCGCCGACATCCCGGGCAAGGTGGTCCGACTCGCGGTCAAGGAGGGCGATACCGTCCACCGCGGGCAGCTCCTGCTCCAGATCGACGACACCCAGTACCGCGCGTCGCTCGGACAGGCCCGCGCGGCGCACGCCGGAGCGCAGGCACGCCTGCGCGACGCCGAGAACTCCTTGCGCGTGGCGGAGACCAACTTCGAGCGGCAGAAGGCGCTCTGGGATCAGAAGCTCCTGTCGGCGGCCGAATGGGATCAGGCGCGCACCACGCACGAATCCTCGAGCCTCGCCGTGACGGCGGCGCGCGAGGAGGCGACGCGGACGGCGGCGGCGATCGACGGCGCCGCCGACAACGTCAGGAAGTGCCGCTTCGAGGCGCCCTTCGACGGTGTCGTGAGTGCGCTCAACGTCGAGGCCGGCGAGATCGTGATCACCGGGACCATGAACAACCCGGGCACCCAGATCCTCGTGGTCTCCGACCTCTCGCGGATGCTGGTGCGGGCCGACGTCGACGAGACCGACGTCGTGGACATGCTGGTCGGCCAGAAGGCGAAGATCACGGTCGACGCGCTGCCCGACACGAGCTTCGAGGGCAGCGTCGTCGAGATCGGCAACACCGCCAAGCGCTCCTCGACCGCCGCGGTCGAAGGGCAGATCAACTTCGAGGTGAAGGTGGTGTTCGACCAGCAGGTCCCGCAGATCCGGCCCGGCATGACGGCCGACGTCGAGATCGAGACCGCGAAGCACCTCAAGGCCTCCGGCGTCCCGATCCAGGCGGTCGTAGTACGCACCGAGCGCGAGCTGGAGCGCGCCGCGAAGAAGGGCTCGGGGAAGAAGGCCAAGGCCTCGCGTTCGAGCGATGCCCTCGCCGCCGAGGAGGACACGGTCGGGCGCAAGGAGAAGGAGATCACGGGCGTGTTCGTGGTGCGCGACGGCGAGGCGCGCTTCGTGCCGGTGCGCACCGGCATCGCCAGCGAGACCTCGATCGAGATCTTCGGCGAGGTGAAGCCGGGGGAGAGCGTGGTGGCCGGGCCCTACAAGGCGCTGCGCGAGCTCAAGCCGGGAGCCAAGGTGAAGCAGGAGAGCGGGGCGGCGGGCCGCCGCGGAGGCCGCGGCTGATGCTGATCCAGCTCCGCGATCTCCATCGCGTCTACGAAGTGGGCAGCGAGAAGGTCCATGCGCTGAACGGGGTGGACCTCGACATCGAGCAGAACGAGTACCTGGCGCTCATGGGCCCCTCGGGCTCGGGCAAGTCGACCATGATGAACATCGT
>DAIUEO010000103.1:0-1674 GCA_036845125.1 Candidatus Eiseniibacteriota bacterium
CCCAGCTCGCGGCCCCAGGCGCTCACCCGGAAGCTCGAGCCGTGGGGGCGGAAGCGCGGATCGGCGGCGCGCACCTCGGCGTCGGGCGACGTGCCGTAGAGCAGGTGCCGCTTGGTGAGGCGCGGCAGGATGTTGCGCACTTCGGGATCGTCCACGCACAGCACCGCCACCCCGTAGAACGGAACCCGGTTCGCGAAGTAGACGAACGCCTGCCGGATCTCGTCGATCGAGTGGTAGTAGTCGAGGTGCTCGCGATCGATGTTGGTGACGACCGCGATCGCCGGCGAGAGCCTGAGGAAGGAGCCGTCGCTCTCGTCGGCTTCCGCCACCAGGAACCGGCCGTGGCCGAGCCGCGCGTTGCTGCCGAGCGCCCGCAGCCGGCCGCCCACCACGATCGTGGGATCGAGCCCGCCGCGCCCGAGCACACCGGCCACCATCGAGGTGGTGGTGGTCTTGCCGTGCGAGCCGCCGACCGCGATGCCGTACTTCATGCGCATCAGCTCGGCGAGCATCTCGGCGCGCGAGATGATCGGGATCCCATGCACGGCGGCCGCCTTCATCTCGGGATTGTCCGCCGACACCGCGGTCGAATGAACCACGACCTGGGCGCCCTCCACGTTCGAAGCGTCGTGCCCGATGAACACCCGCCCGCCGTGCTGCACCAGCCGCTCGGTGACGTCGGTCGCCTTGAGGTCGCTGCCCGACACCTGGTAGCCCATGTTGAGCAGCACCTCGGCGATCCCCGACATGCCGGAGCCCCCGATGCCGATGAAGTGCAGCCGGTGCATGCGGCCGTACATCAGCGCCCCTCCCCGGCGGCGATCTCGGCGCGCACCGCCTTGCGTCCGGTGGACCAGCGCTCGAGGCTGCGCACGATGCGCTCGGCGGCGTCGGGCCGCGCGAACGTGCGTGCGTTGGCCGACATGCGCGAGAGCCCCTGGCGGTCGGAGAGCCAGTGCGCGATCTCCTTCGCGAGACGCTCGCCCGTGAGCTCGCGGTCGAGGATCATCGCCGCCGCGCCGCGGTCCACCAGGTTCATGGCGTTCACCACCTGGTGGTCGTGCGCCGCATAGGGGTAGGGCACGAGGATGGCCGGCGTTCCGCAGGCCGCGATCTCGGCGAGCGTCATCGCCCCGGCGCGACACACGACCAGGTCGGCGACGGCATAGGCCATGTGGATGCGCCGCAGGAACGGCATCACCTTGACCGGCAGCTCGTCCTTCGCCGCCTCGGCGGCCGCCCAGTCGTAGTCCTCGCGGCCGGTCTGCATGATGAACTGGACGTCGACCCGGCCCTTGAGGCGCCGCATCGCGTCGAGCGTCGCTTCGTTGATGCGATGGGCCCCGCGGCTCCCGCCGAACACGAACACGGTGGGCCGGCCGTGCACGAGCCCGAACTCCGCGGCCGCCGTCTCGCGATCGCCGCTCAGGATGTAGGAGCGCACCGGGTTGCCGGTCACCTTGAGGTGGTCCTTCCGCTGGAAGTAGGAGCGCGCCTCGATGAACGAGAGATGGACCTCGTCGGCCATGCGCGACAGCCAGCGGTTGGCGAGGCCGGGGATGCTGTTCTGCTCCTGGAGGATCAGCGGACGGCCAAGCACCCACGCGGCCAGCGCCACCGGCACGCTGGCGTAGCCGCCGGTTCCGAGCACGACGTTCGGCCGCTCCGACAGCA
>DAIUEO010000103.1:1684-3835 GCA_036845125.1 Candidatus Eiseniibacteriota bacterium
AGATCGCCTGCAGCAATCCCCAGGCATTGGCGAGCGCCGCTCCCGGCCAGCGCCACCAGGCACGGCGCGGGAAACCGCGCGAGGTGATGAAGCGGAGGCGGAAACCGGCCTCCGGCACGGCCGTGGCCTCGAGCCCGCGCTTCACCCCGACGAACAGGATCTCGTCCGACGGGCGCAGCCGGTGCAACTCCTCGGCGACCGCGATGCCGGGGAACACGTGCCCGCCGGTGCCGCCGCCGGCAATCATCACCTTCATGAGCGACTTCCTTTCACGACGCCTCCGCGAAGCGACGGCGCGCCACCGCATCGGCCGAGCCGGTGGCGACGCTCACGCGATAGAGCAGGCCCGCCGCCGCGAGATTGAGGAGCAGCGCGGAGCCGCCGTAGGAAACGAACGGGAGCGGCAGCCCGGTGGTGGGCGCCACGCCGGTCGCCACCGCCAGGTTCACGCACGCGTAGAGCGCGATTTGCAGCGTGAGGCCGGCAGCGAGCAGGTGCAGGAACGGATCCTCGGCGCGGGCCGCCACGCGCAGGCCGCGCCAGACATAGAGAGCGAACAAGGTGATCAGGCCGGTGGTTCCGAAGAAGCCCAGCTCCTCGGCCAGGATGGAGAAGATGAAATCGGTGTGCGCCTCGGGCAGGAACAGGTACTTGCTGAGCCCGGCGCCGAGTCCGCGACCGAGCCAGCCGCCCGATCCGATGGCGATCAGCGACTGATCGAGCTGCCATCCCGCCCCGCGGGCGTCGAGCGTGCCGGTCATGACGAAGCGTAGAAAGGTCTCGACCCGCCCCATCATATAAGGATGGGTGGCGAGCGCAATGGCCACCCCGGCGACCCCGGCGGCCGCCGGGACGGCGAAATGGCGGAGCGGGGCGCCGGCGAGGAACACCAGGCCGAGCCCCACCATGCCGAGGAGCGCGGCGCTGCTCAGGTTCGGCTGGAGCAGCACGAGCCCGGCGAGGAACCCGACGAGCACGAGCGGCGGCACCGTGCCGCGCGCGAAGCCCAGCTCGGCCGGCGGCCGGAGCTTGAGCCAGGCGGCGAGGAAGATCACCATCACCACGCGCGCCACGTCGGTGGGCTGGATCTGGATCGGCCCGAGCGGCAGCCAGCGCATGGCGCCGTTCGAGATCTTCCCGAGCACGATCACGGCGAGCAGCAGCCCCACCGCCACCACGAGCAGCAGGCGCGCCGAGGATTCGAGCCAGCGCAGCGGCACCCGCGAGCAGAGCCAGAACCCGACGAGCCCGAGGCCCGCGCGCACCGCCTGCTTCACGAAGTAGTGGTCGGGGTCCTGGTAGCGGGTGATGCCGAGGATCGCGCTCGACGAGTAGACCATGATCACGCCGATCAGCGTGAGCACGACCGGCAGCACGACGAGCCAGCGGTCGCCGCGGTTCACGACGCCCTCCCCGCACCCGCGGCCGCGCGCAGCCGCGCCACCTCGTCCTTGAAGCGGTTCCCGCGGTCCTCGTAGTCGCGGAACATGTCGAACGAGGCGCACCCGGGCGAGAGCAGCACGACGCCGGCGGGCCGGGCCGCGGCGAACGCGCCGTCGACCGCCTCCGCCAGCGACGTCGCGTGCGCGATCGGACACGCACCGCGCCAGGCCTGCTCGATGCGGTCGGCGCCCTCGCCGATCAGTACCGCCGTATGCACCCGCTCGCGCACGAGTTCGCGCACGGTGCCGAAATCCTGGCCCTTGTCGCGGCCGCCCGCGATCAGCACCACCGGAGCCTCGAAGCTCCGGAGCGCGACCTCCATCGAGCCGAGGTTCGTGGCCTTGGAGTCGTTGACGAAGCGCACCTGGTCCACCGTATCCACCGGCTCGAGCCGGTGCTCGAGCCCGCGGTACTCGGCGCACGCGCGGCGCAGCACCGGGGACGGCACCTCGAGCGGCAGCGTGGTGGCGAGGGCGGCCAGCGCGTTCATCAGGTTGTGCGGGCCCGGAATCGAGAGCGCGGAAGCCGGCATCAGCCGCTCGCGGCCACCGGCGGTCACGAGCACGATCGTGCCGTCCTCGAGGCAGGCGCCGGCATCCACCGCACGCCGAGCCGAGAATTCGAGCCGGCGGGCCGCGCCGGTGCGGCGCTTCAGCACCTCGGGATCGTCGGCGTTCCACACCGAGAAATCGCTCTTCTGCTGGCGGG
>DAIUEO010000103.1:3845-13400 GCA_036845125.1 Candidatus Eiseniibacteriota bacterium
GGTGCAGCCGCTCGCGAAGACCGACAGGCGGGCGAACAGGCGCTGCTTCATGGCGCCATAGGCGTCGAGATCGCCGTGCCGGTCGAGATGGTCCGGCGTCAGGTTGAGCCAGGTCGCCACGCGCGGCTCCAGGCGGTCCACGGTCTCGAGCTGGAACGACGACACTTCGACCACCAGGTAACCCTGGGGCGACACGTTCTCGGCCACGTCGCAGATCGCGCGGCCGATGTTGCCGCACACCTCCACCTCCCGCCCGCCGGCGCGCAGCAGCGCACCCACGAGATCGGTGGTGGTGCTCTTGCCGTTGGTGCCGGTGACCGCGACCAGCGGCGCGCGCGCCGCGAGGTAGCCGAGCTCGAGCTCGGAGATCACCGGGATCGACGCCGCGCGGGCGGCCACCGCGAGCCGGTGGGTGTCGGAGATGCCGGGGCTCCAGATCACCACGTCGATGCCTTCGAGGAGCGACGGATCGTCGGCGCCCCAGCGCACCTCGGCGCCAAGGGTTGCCAGCTCGCGGGCGGCATCGCCCATGCGCTCCGCCGGGGCCGCGTCGCACACCCGCACCGGGTAGCCGTGGCGGAGCAGCAGGAGCGCCGCACTCGTGCCCGAGCGCGCCGCCCCCACGACCAGCGGCTTCGTGCCGGGAAGCGGATGCGGGAAGGGCGCGATCACTGGAGCTTGAGCGTCGAGAGCGAGAAGAGCGCGAGCAGCGCGCCGACGATGTAGAAGCGCAGCACGACCCGCGACTCGGCCCAGCCCGACAGCTCGAAATGGTGGTGGAGGGGCGACATGCGAAACACCCGGCGGCCCCAGAGCTTGAACGATGCGACCTGGATCATCACCGACAGCGCCTCGGCGACGAACACGCCACCGACCAGCATCAGCCAGAACTCGCGCTTGATGAGCACGGCCACGGTGCCGAGCGCTCCGCCCAGCGCGAGCGACCCGGTGTCGCCCATGAACACGTCGGCCGGATGACAGTTGTACCAGAGGAACCCCAGTGCAGCCCCCAGCACCGCGGCGCAGAACACGGTCAGCTCGCCGCCATAGGCCAGGTAGCTGATGTTCAGATACTCGCTGAAGCGCACGTGGCCGCTCAGGTAGCAGAGGCCCGCGAAGGTGAGGGCCGCGATCGTGGTGAGGCCGGCGGCCAGGCCGTCGAGCCCGTCGGTCAGGTTCACCGCGTTCGAGGACCCGGTGATGACGAGGATCACGAACGGCACGAACAGCCAGCCGAAGTCGATGAAGCGGAATTTCAGGAACGGCACGTGGGTGGTGGTGGCGGGCAGTCCGGGCTCGGGCCACATCACGAGCACGATGCCGACCAGGGCACCGAGCGTGATCTGGCCCGCGAGCTTGTAGCGGCCGAGCAATCCCTTGGGCATGCCCTTCACGACCCGCAGGTAGTCGTCGAGGAAGCCGAGCGCGCCGAGCCACACCGTTGCGATCATCGCGAGCCACACTGGACGCGAGTGCAGGTTCCCCCAGAGCAGCGTGGGCACGATGATCGCGACCACGATCAGGATGCCGCCCATGGTCGGGGTGCCGGCCTTGGCGTAGTGGCTCTGGGGGCCCTCGCGCCGCACCTTCTGGCCGAGCTTCACCTCGGCGAGCCAGCGGATGAGCGGCGGTCCCATCACGTAGCAGAGCACGAGCGCGGTGATCGCCGCGTAGGCCGAGCGAAAGGTGATGTAGCGGAAGACGTTCAGCGCCGAGAGCCCCGGCATCTCGTGGAGCGGGTAGATCCATTCGTAGAACATGTCAGGCCTCCCGCTCGATCTGGTCCACGACGTCCTCGAGCGCCGCACCGCGCGACGCCTTGAACAGCACCACGGTGCCGGGCCCGAGCTCCGGGAGCAGCGCCCGCGCGAGGTCCGGCTTGGTGGCGAAGCGCCGCACCGGGATGCCGGAGGCGGTCGCACCGGTCTCGTAGTCGGCGGCGTGCACCCCCACCACCCACAGCTCGGCGTCGCGCACCGCCGCCCCGGTCTCACGGTGGAGCTGCGGCGCGGCCGCACCCAGCTCGAGCATGTCGCCGAGCACGGCGATGCGGCGCCGCGCCTCGGGCCACGACGCGAGCGTCTGGAGCGCGAGGCGCGTGGTGTCGGGGTTCGCGTTGTAGCAGTCCACGATGAGCGTCGCGTCGCGGACCGTGCGCGTCTGCATCCGGCCCTCTTCGGGGGCGACCGACTCGAGCGCCTGCACGACGGCCACGCGGTCCAGGTTCCATTCGCGTGCCACCGCCAGCGCGGCCAGCGCGTTCCGCACCTGGTGGCGGCCGACCAGCGGAAGAGCGACGGGCGGGAAGCCCGGGACCTCGAAGCGGCTGCCGCGCGGCCCGAGATCCTCGACCCACATCGGCCGCACGTCCGCCGCTTCGCTGAGGCCGAACGTGATGATCCGGCACGACACCGTCTTCAAGGCCTCGAGCAGTGCCGGCGAGTCCGCCCCGACGAACAGCGGGGCGTCGGCCGGCAGCGCATCGGCGAGCGACGCCTTCTCGCGCGCGATCGCCTCCACGGTGCCGAAACGCTCGAGATGCGCGGTGCCGACGTTGGTGATGAGGCCCGCGGTCGGGTGCGCGAGGGCCGCCAGCATCGCGATCTCGCCGGGCTGGTTCATGCCCATCTCGACCACCGCGGCGCGGTGCTCGCCGCGCAGGCCCAGCAGCGTGAGCGGCACGCCCCAGTGGTTGTTCAGATTGCCGGCGGTGCGGTGCGTGGGCCAGCGGGTCCCGAACGCGAGCGCGGTCAGGTTCTTGGTGGTGGTCTTGCCGGCGCTGCCGGTCACGCCGAGCAGGATGCCGGTCCAGTGCCCGCGCCAGCCGCGCGCGAAGTCCTGCAGCGCGCGGGTGACGTCGTCCACCACGATCAGCGGCCCGGGCTCGTGTCCCTCGAGCGCCGCGTAGCGGTCGCGCGCGCAGAGCGCCGCTCCCGCGCCGCGCTCGAAGGCGGTCGCCAGGTACTCGTGTCCGTCGACGTGCGAGCCCGGCAGCGGCACGAACAGCTCTCCGGGTTCGATCGTGCGCGAGTCGATCGAGGCGCCGCGCACTCCGTCCTGACGGCGCAGGCCCTTCGGCAGCCGCAGCGTGCCGCCGGCCATCTCGGCCACCTCCTCGAGCGGCGGCGTCCCGAGATCGTAGGCGATCACGTGCTGCTCCCGGCGCCCATCAGCGAGCGCGCCACTTCGCGGTCGTCGAACGGGAGCACCTGTTCGCCGATGGTCTGCGTGGTCTCGTGACCCTTGCCCGCGATCACCACCATGTCGCCGGGCCGCGCCCCACCGATCGCCGCGCCGATCGCGGCGCGCCGGTCGATCTCGACGCGGAGCTTCCCGGCCCGATCCCCGGCACGGACCTCGGCGACGATGCGCGCCGGATCCTCGCTTCGCG
Organism: Candidatus Eiseniibacteriota bacterium; assembly: GCA_036845125.1. Classification (GTDB taxonomy): domain Bacteria; phylum Eisenbacteria; class RBG-16-71-46; order RBG-16-71-46; family RBG-16-71-46; genus DAIUEO01. The sequence goes on from DAIUEO010000103.1 coordinate 7,237, forward strand.
GGTTGTCGCTCGTCACCCACGCGACGTCGGCGCGCTCGGCGGCGATCGCCCCCATGCGCGGGCGCTTGGCGCGGTCGCGGTCGCCGCCGCAGCCGAAGACGAGCAGCACCCGTCCCGTCGCGTGCTCACGCGCCGCCGCCAGCGAGCGCTCGAGCGCATCGGGCGTGTGGGCGTAGTCCACGACCACGTCGAACGGCTGGCCTACCCGCACCGGCTCGAGACGTCCCGGAACGGCGGGCGCCTGCGCGAGACCCGCGACGGAGTGCTCGTCGGAGATGCCGAGCGCGCGCGCGGCGCCGAGCGCCGCCGTGGCGTTCCACGCGTTGTAGCGGCCCAGCAGCGGCAGGCGGATGCGGCGGCGACCTTCCACCGATTCGATCTCGAAGGAGATCCCGCCCGGGTCGGCGGCCAGGCTTCCGATCTTGAGACTCACGCCGTTGCGCGAGCCGTACGTCACGACCGCGAGTCCGCCGTGGCGTGCCGCGGCCACCACCGACGCCCCGGCCGCGTCGTCGAGGTTCACGACCGCCACCGTGTTCTTGATCCGGTCCGCACGGTTGCGGCCGTCGAACAGCATGAGCTTGGCGTCGAGATAGCGCTCGAGCGTTCCGTGATAGTCGAGATGGTCGTGGCTCAGGTTGGTGAACACGGCGACGTCACATTCGAGCCCGAAGCTGCGGCGTTGGTGAAGCGCATGGCTGCTCACCTCGATCGCGACCGCCTCGATACCGCGGTCGAGCATCTCGCGCAGCAACCGCTGGAGGTCGGGCGCCTCCGGCGTCGTGAAGGGCGCGCTGCGCACCTCGTCGCCGAGCCGGTAGCCGGTGGTGCCGATCACCCCCGGGCGCATCGCGGCGGCGCGCGCGATCGATTCGACGAGCCAGGTCGTCGTGGTCTTGCCGTTCGTTCCGGTCACCGCGGCGATGCGGAGCGCATGCGAGGGCTGCCCGTTCAGGTTGCCGGCAGCGCGCGCCATCGCCTCGCGCGCATCACGCACCTCGACGCGCGGCGTCACCGTGAGCGGCGGCGCCTCGGGGTCGTACTCCACCACCGCGGCCGCCGCGCCCTGGGCCACGGCCGGGGCGGCGAACTCGCGGCCATCGCGGGTCACGCCCGGCAGCCCGAAGAAGAGATCGCCGTGCCGCACCCGTCGCGAGTCCCATTCGAGACGCGTCACCTCGAGGGCCTCGTCGGCGCGACTCTGCACCAGTTCCACCCCCGCGAGCACCATGGCGAGCTTCATGGCGCGACGGCCCCCGCGACGAGCCGCTCGGAGCGCGCCGGCGCATTCGGCTCGCACCACAGCCGGCAGGGACCGGCGAGCGGCAGCGCAGATCCCGGCGGCGGATCCTGCCGCACCACGAACCCGCGTCCGGCGATGCGCGTTCCGACTTCGAGGCGCGAGAGCCGGCGCAGCGCCTCGCGCAGTGGAAGCCCGGCGAGATCCGGCAGCACGCTCGACGTCGAGTCGGTCGGCGCCGAGAGCCAGAGCTGGACGGCGGCCCCGCGCTCGGCCGGCGCTCCGGGCGCCGGATCCTGCGCGAGCACCCGCGCGCCGCTCCCGTGGAAGCTCGCCCGCAGCCCGGCCGATGCGAGCCGGCGCTCCACCGCCTCGGGAACCATGAGATGAACGTCGGGGACCGCGACCGGGGCCGGCGCGGGCGGCCGCGCCGCCACCGTCGCTGCTCCCGAGCCCAGCCCGCGCGACGGCAGGCGGCGGAGGTCGAGCAGGATCTCGCGGAACACCGGCGCGGCGATCTCGCCGCCGTAGTAGTGGCGTCCGCGCGGCTCGTCGATCACCACCACCCCGACGATCGAAGGGTCGCCGGCCGGAGCGAAGCCGGCGAACGACGAGAGGTACATGCCCTTGCCGTAGGTGTGCACGTTGGGATCGTACTTCTGGGCGGTGCCGGTTTTCCCCGCGATCTTGAGCCCCGGCACCCGTGCCGCCTTGGCGGTCCCGCTGTCGACCACGGCCACCAGCATCTCCCGGAGGTCGGCGGTCGTGCGCTCGCCGAACACGCGGCGCACCGCGCGCGGCTCGTTGCGGCGGACCACCTCGCCATCGGGGGTCAGGATCTCGCGCACCAGCATCGGCTCCATGAGCACGCCGCCGTTCGCGATCGCGGCGTAGGCGAGCGCGAGCTGGAGCGGCGTCACCGAGATCTCGTGGCCGATCGCGATCGTCGGGCAGGAGCGCGCCGACCAGTGGTCGGGGCGGCGCAGGCGCCCTCCCGCCTCGCCCGGGAAGTCGAGGCCGGTCATGCTGCCGAATCCGAGCTCGGTCGAATAGCGGTAGAGCCGCTCGGCGCCGATCTTCATCGCGAGCCGCCCCATGACGATGTTGCTCGACCAGCGCACGGCATCACGGAAGGTGAACGACTCCTGCTCGTGGGTGTCGTGGAAGATCGCGCCCGGTGCGACCTGCGCCTCCCCGCTCGCCGCCGCCTCGAACCGCTGGTCGGGGCGCGCCGCGCCTTCCTCGAGCGCCGCTCCCGCCACGACCACCTTGTAGGTGGAGCCCGGCTCGTAGGAGTCGGTGAAGTTCCAGTTGCGCGCCTTGCCGGGCGGCAGGTGCGGCACGTTGGCCGAGGCCAGGACCTCGCCGGTGCGCGGATCGAGGAAGATCGCGAACCCGCGCACGGCGCGCAGCGTGTCCACCGCGCGCCGGAGATGCATCTCGACGATCGACTGCAGGTCGGCGTCGAGCGTCAGCACCGCGTGCTGGCCGTTCTCGGGGGCGCGGCGCAGCCCGCGCTGGAGCTCGATCGATCGTCCGCGCCCGTCGCGGAAGCGGGTGAGCCAGCCGGGACGCCCGCGCAGATGCTCGTCCAGCACCAGCTCGAGTCCGTCCACCCCCTCGTGATCGAGATTGCAGCGGCCGACGATCTCGGACGCGGCCGCGCCGAGCGGATAGTCGCGCCGCGTTTCGGCGGCCACCACGACACCGCGCCGCTTCCAGGCGGCGACGCGCTGGCCATCCTCGGGGGGAACCTGGCGGGCGACCCACAGGAAGCGCGGGCGCGCCTGGAACTGCCGGTCGAGACGACGGGGATCGAGTCCGAGCTCGCGCGCCAGATCGCGGGCGGTGGCGCGCGGGTCGGTCATCTCACGCGGCGCGGCCGAGATCGAATAGGTGACGAGGTCGTGCGCCAGCGGCCGGCGGTGCCGGTCCAGCAGTACGCCGCGCTCGGGCCGCACCAGGATGCGCTGCTCCTGGAACTGCTCGGCGCGCTCCTCGAAGTGCTTGTGGAGCCCGACCTGAAGCCAGATCACGCGGACCCACAGCAGCGCGAGCGCGAAGAACAGACCGGCCGCCACCACCAGCACCCGACTCCTGCGCGTTTCCCTGTGGGCCAACTTTTCCCTCCGTGGAACGGCGGTTCACGCCAACCGCCTGCCCAACCAACGCGGTGCGGTGGAGCGGCCGGTCACAACTCGTACGCAATCGGAACCCGGATCAATGACCGGCTCGCGCGGTCGCCTCGGAAACGAGGGTGCGCGAGACGCGATCGAGGAGAGCGAGCGCCGTCGGCTCGGTGCTCCGCGGCGCGGTGGGTCGAGGCAGGTAATCCGCCGGCAGGATCACGACGTGATCCTCCGCGGCGGGCGCGAGCCCGAGCGAGGCCGCGAGCGGCTCCAGCGCCGCGCGTGTTCCCCCGTGTTCGAGATCGGCCTGCGCGAACTGGAGCCGCGCCTGTTCGGCCTTGAGCTCACGGCGCGTGTGGTCGAGCGCGAGACACAGCTCGGCCATGCGCGCGTTCTGCCAGACTTCGACGAGCAGGCCGGCGACGAGCATCGCAGCGGCCACCACCACCTCGGGACGAATGCGCGCGTCGGTGACGCGCCACGACTGATGCGAGCGGGTTCCACGGTTCATTCGGCCTTCCTCCGGAAGGCTCGGAGCCGGGCGCTGCGGGCGCGGGGGTTCGCCGCAACTTCCTCGGGTCCGGGCCGGACGACCTTGCGCGTGAGCTCGACCCACGGCCCCTCGGGAGGGCTCGTGGGCGGGACGGGACGGCGGCGCGACGGGGGCTCGGGTTCCCCGCGCACCGCCCGCTTGATGATTCGATCTTCACCGGAATGGTAGGCGAGCGTGACCACGACGGCTCCCGGCGCGAGCGCCGAGGGCAGCCAGTCCAGCACCGCCACCAGGTCTTCGGACTCCTCGTTGATCCAGATGCGCAGGGCCTGGAAGACACGCGCCTTCTGGCGCGGGTTGCCTCCCAGGTGACGCCTCACCAGCTCCGCCAGGTCGGCAGTGGTCGTGAGACGGCCTTCGTGTGCGGCGGCGAGGATGGCGCGCGCGAGCCGGCGCGCCGGTCGCACGTCGCCGTGGCGCTCGAGCACCGCGATCAGCTCGTCTTCTTCCGTGCGCGCGAGGCGCGCCGCCGCGGTTTCGCCGCGGCTCCGGTCCATGCGGAGGTCGAGCGGGCCCTGGGCCGAGAAGCTCATGCCGCGCTCCGCCTCGTCGATCTGGCGCGAGGACATCCCGAGATCGAGCAGGGCTCCGGCGAGCGGCTCGCCTCCCGCCTCGTGCTGCGCCACCGGCAGCTCGCGGAAGGAGGCGTGGTGCAGCATCACACGGTCCCCAAACGGAGCGAGGCGCTCGCGGGAGACCCGCAGCGCCTCGAGGTCGCGATCACAGCCGAGCAATCGCGCGCCGGGCTCGGCGCGCAGCAGGGCTTCCGCGTGTCCGCCGTCCCCGAGCGTGGCGTCGAGGTAGAGGCCGGGGCCGTTTCGCAGGAAGGCCAGGGTCTCACGGACGAGAACCGGCTCATGACGGACGCTCAAGCCCGCCGACCCATGATGGAGTGGCGATCATTCGTCCTTGAGGATCTCCTCCGCCATCGCGTCGAGTCCCATCTCTCCTTCGGCGAGCTCGGCGTTCAGGCGCTCGGGGTTCCAGATCTCGATGCGATTCAAAACTCCGTGCAGGACGGCTTCCTTGCTCAATCCTGCACGGTCCATCAGCGCCGGCGGAATGGTGATGCGTCCCTGCTTGTCCACCGACACCACTGCGGCATCCTTGAGGAGCCGGCGTTGCAGCGCACGGCCTCTCCGCTGCCCCATGGGAATGCGACGCAACCGCTCTTCGACGCGCTTCCACTCCTCGAGCGAGTAGAGCGCGAGGCATCCGTCGAAACCGTCCGCGACCACGAAGCTCTCGAGCGCCTTGCGGCGCGGATCGAGCCGCCGCATGGAGACTGGAATGCTGAGTCGACCTTTGTGGTCGATCGCGTACGTATGGGTGCCAAGAAGTGGAGACATGCCCCCGTCATCGCGTTCCCACCGAGTGGATCCATTTCACCCGCGGTGCCCACAAACCACCACATTCCCCCACCGCGCGGCGCACCATAGTCCCGGGCGTGGATCGCTGTCAAAAGAAAATGCGCGTGGGAGCCGCTTTTTTCGCGGCTTCGCGGCTGCACGGACGTGCAGTCGTCAGTCCAGGCTGTCCTTCATCGCGTAGACGACCGGATCGACGCGATAGAACGAGTACACCGAGTCGGGCCGCGGCACACCGCGCGGCTCCCACCCCGGCGCGCGACCGATCGGAATCAGATGATCGGCGTACCGGCTCTTGTCGAGCAGATCGTAAGCGCGCGACGAACGCACCACGAGGAAGTCGGGGCGCACTCCGCGCGGAAAGCGCAGCTCGGCGGCGAGGTGCGCGGGATCCCTGCCCCTCCCCTCCTCGATGATGCCGGGGGAATGACGCCCGGTGAGATCCACCACCACCATGTTGCCGAGATAGGCGAGCACGCCGACCTCGGGGGCGGCGATCGAAGAGCCGGGCGGTGCGTGCACCGCGAGCCAGTCGCCCCACGGGATCAGGCTCGCGCGCAGCGTGGCCGAGGCGCGCTCGACGCGCGGCCGCACGGTGCCGTGGTAGGCGGAAAGGCTCGAGACCAGCATCAGCGAGGCGGCGACGAAGCCCAGCACGGTGGCCTGCTGGCGGCGCGAGGTGTTCTCGGGATCGTCTCCCAGCCACCAGCTCTCCGCGGCGCGCCACGTGACCCACGAGATCGCCGGCGACAGCAGCAGCAGGTGCCGGGTCTCGACCTGGAAGCCGCGCGCCACGTACAGGCACGGCAGGAGCACGAGCCACGCGAGCCACGGCACCGCGACCAGCAGCCAGAACAGCGTCGCCACGCCGCAGA
>DAIUEO010000104.1:0-13376 GCA_036845125.1 Candidatus Eiseniibacteriota bacterium
CCCTGGACCGAGCGCAGCAATCCTTCCGGCGGACCATCCGCGAGCAGGCGCCCGCCGGCGATCAGCGCGATCTCGGTGGCGGTCGCCTCGACGTCCGAAACGATGTGGGTCGAGAGGATCACGATGCGCTCGCCGGATAGGTCCGAGAGCAGGTTGCGGAAGCGCACCCGCTCCTCGGGATCGAGGCCCGCGGTGGGCTCGTCCACGATCAGCAGCTCGGGATCGTTGAGCAGCGCCTGGGCGATGCCCACGCGCTGGCGCATGCCGCCCGAGAAGCCGCCGACCGGCCGCCGCGCGAACTCGGTCAGGTTCACGAGGTCGAGCAGGTGCGCGATGCGCGCGCGCGCCGAGCGGGCCTCGAGTCCCTTGGCCGCCGCCAGGTACTCGAGGAACTCCTGCGCGGTGAGGTTGGGATAGACGCCGAAATCCTGCGGCAGGTAGCCGAGCACCTGCCGCAGCCGGTCGGGCTCGCGCGCGAGGTCCACGCCGTTCCACGTCACGCGGCCCGCGGTGGCGCGCGTGACCGTGGCGAGGATGCGCATCAGCGTGCTCTTGCCCGCGCCGTTCGGGCCGAGCAGGCCCAGTACCCCCGGGCGGAGCGTCAGGCTGAAGTCGCTGAGTGCCTGGACGCCGCCCGGGTAGCGCTTCTCGACGCGGTCGATGACGAGTTCCATGTCGCGGCCTACGGCCGGAGCCGTGTCAGGGTTTCGCCTCGCCGCCTCCGAGGGACTGGAACATGAACGGCGGGCGATCCTTCTCGACCGGCCACGTCTGGTGCATCGTCTCGCCGTCGAAGATCTCGCCGTTCTTGACCACCCAGCGCACCGAGTTGCTGTTCTGGATCTTCTCGAGCGGGTTCCGGTCGAGCACGATGAGGTCGGCGAGCTTGCCGGCTTCGATCGATCCGAGATCGCGGTCCATGCCGAGCTCCCAGGCGCCGTTCCAGGTGGCGCAGCGCAGCGCGTCGTGGTTCGACATCCCGCCCTGGGTGAGCCCCCACAGCTCCCAGTGCGGCCCCAGCCCCTGGAGCTGGCCGTGCGCGCCGAGCGTCACCTTGCCGCCGGCATCGAGGATGCGCTTGCAGCCGGCCGCCACCTTCATGTGGTGCCAGTCGCCGTCCATGGTCATGACCGGGCGCCGGATCGAGCGCGCGTCGAGCTGCCCGCGCGGATGGAAGCGCAGCAGCTTCTCGTTCTTCCACACCTCGTCGTGCTGGTAGAACCAGTGCTCGCCGGAGAGCCCTCCGTAGGCGACGAGCAGGGTCGGCGTCTCGACGGTGCCGCTGCGCCCGAACATCTGCGCGACGTCGTCGCGGAGCGGCGTATTCGGCAGCGAGTGCTCGATCGAGGTGTGACCGTCGATCACCATGGAGAGGTTGACCTCGAGGTTCCCGCCGCCCTCCGGCACCACCAGCATCGACTCGGCGCGCGCGGCGTCGATCACCCACTGGCGCTGCTCGCGGCGCGGCTGCATGTAGCTCTTCACGCTGAATGCGCCGAGATGCTTGAGCCGCCGGAGGTGATGGAGCGCATCGTCCTTGTCGTTGATCACGGCTTTCCCGGGGCTCTCGGCGCCGTAGAGGATGAAGCCGGTGGACCACGTGCGCGGCCCCTTCATCACGCCGGCCTCGACCATCTCCGACTCGGTGAACACCGCGTAGGTGCTGGCCGAGGGGTCGTGGGTGGTGGTGACGCCGTAGGCGAGATTGCACCAGTAGGACCACTGCTGCTCGGGGATGATGTCCATGGCGTTGTAGTGCAGGTGCGCGTGGGTGTCGATCATCCCGGGCATGAGCGTCTTGCCCTTGCAGTCGATGACCCGCGCGCCGGCCGGCACCGCAACGCCCGCCCCCGCCGCCTTGATGCGGTTGTTCTCGATCACCACGGTGCCGTTCTCGATCACCTCGTCACCCTTCATGGTGATGATCCGCCCGCCCACGAGCGCGACCGTGCCGTTCGGGTGCGCGCGCGGGAGCATCAGCTTCACCTCGAGCGTGTCGGTCGCGACTTTGCCCTTCGCCTCGTCCTTGTCCTTCTTCGCGGTCGTGTCCTTGGGGGCGCCCGGGATCGGGGGCACCGTCTTGGCGCCGGCGGCCAGCGCGTCGCGATCCCACACCGCGAGCACCGAGTCGAGGCTCACCTTGTAGAGCGAGGGGCCGAAGCTCCAGGTGATGCTGCGTCCGCGGTCCGCCCACTGGATCCAGTCGGCGCCCTGGTCGGCGCTGAATTTCTTCACCGGCACCGGGGCGCCCTCGCCCGAGAGCTCGACCGGCTTCTTGCCGGCTGCGGGAAGCGCGGTGAGGAACGCGTTGAACTGCTCGGTGTAGGCCACCCACTTGCCGTCCGGCGAGGGGACGATCTCCTCGGCGTACTCGAACTTGAGGTGCTCCTGGCGGTCGGTGCCGTCGGGCCGCACCGAGAAGAGGCTGGTCTTCTCCTTCATCGGACCGTCGTTCACGGTCTCGTCGAAGTAGATCCGCTTGCCGTCCGCGTTCCAGAACACGCGCGGCATGCGGCGCGAGGAGCCGCGGCTCGCGATGTCGATCACGTGCGTGACGGCGCCGCCCGTGGCGGGCACCCACACGATCTCGTGCGCGTTCTCGTCACCGAGGTCGCGGCCGCGGAACTCCGCGTTGTCGCCGCGGATCATCACGATCTTGGAGCCGTCCGCCGAGAACGCGGGGTTCGCGTACTGGGCCGGCACACTGGTGAGCCGCGTCGATCCCCCGCCGCTCGGCTTCATCTTCCAGAGATGGCCGCCCTCGCGGTCGTTCCACGACACGTAGGCGATCGAGCGGCCGTCGGGGGAGAAAGTCGGCGCGTAGGCCAGGCCGCCCTCGGTCGCGAGGCGCTTGGGCGTCCCGTTCGGAAGCGACTGGCTCCACAGCGACCCGATTGCTGCGAACACCAGCGTCTTGCCGTCCGGGCTGCGGGTCGGCCACGAGATCATCCGCACCCGGAACTGGTCGGAGGAGATGTCGCGCGGGAACCGCAGGGCCTTCGCCACCCGCTGCTCGACCGCGGCAGTGAACGGGATCACGGTGGCCTGCCCGCTCGCCACGTCGACGCGCTGGATCTGGCCGCCGCCCGACACGTAGATCGACTTGGTGTCGGGAGCGAACGCAAAGTTGGGATAGGCGCCGTTGAAGCAGAAGCCTTCCATGAAGTCGTCATCGAGCCCGTTCCACAGGATGCGCTCGGTGCGGCGCTCGAGATCGTGGAGGCCGAGCACCGTCTTCAGGCGGTCGCGACGCACGAACGCGAGCAGCTTGCCGTCGCGCGAGAGCACCGGACGGCACGAGCCGCCGTAGCCGTCGGTGACCGCCGAGGATTCGCCGGTGGTGCGGTCGTAGCGGCGGATCTGATAGATGCCCGCGAACACGTTGCGGTCGTACTGGTAGCGGCTCGGCCGCGCGCTGTAATAGATGTAGCGGCCGTCGGGCGAGAACGCCGGCTCGCCGGCCTCGGGCAGCTCGGCCTTCTCGGTGATCTGGACTCCCGAGCCGCCGCGCACGTTCACGAGCCACAGCTCGGCGGTGCCGAGCGAGCTGCGGTCGGTGAGCCGCTTCTTGCACACGATCCACTCGCCGTCCGGGGCCCACGCGCCCTGGTTCATCACCTTCTTCTCACTCGTCACCGGACGCAGCCCCGTGCCGTCGGCGTTCACCACCCACACGTTTTCGCACCCGCCACGATCGCTGGTGAAGAGGACGCGCTTCCCGTCGGGGGACCAGCGCGGGCCGTAGTCGTAGGAGGGACCGTGCGTGATGGGCGTCGCGCGGCCGCCCGTCACCGGCAGCGTGTAGAGGTCGCCGAGCACGTCGAGCACCAGCGTCTTGCCGTCCGGCCGGATGTCCACCGACATCCACGTCGCTTCCTTCACCTCGAAGCGCAGCGTGTCCTCCGGTCCGTGCACGCCCTCCACCAGCCAGCCTTCCTCCGACTTCTCGGACTTGGCGGTGTCCTTCTTCGCCGCCGACGTGTCGGTCGCCACCGCATGATCGGCGAGGTGCGTGAACTCCGGACGGGGAACCGCGGCCAGGGCTACGGTTGGGTTCCAGGCCAGGCACAGGACGGCACAGAGCAGGCGGGGACGCATCGGGGATTCCTCGGGAGTGGGCGGTCGAGCGATCGTGAGGGCCGGTAACCTAGCACCGCGGACAGGTCGGCGGCAGTCCCGCCGTCGAGCGCGGCGCGCGGCGGGCCGGCCGCGGTTGCCGCCCCCGGAGCGCGCCTCTAGACTCACTCCTCGCATTCGAAGGCGGTCGGCCGCTCGGGTCGCCCGCCTTCGCGATTGGAGGGGTATTGGCGACGATCCGGCTGGAGGGACTCTCGGTGTTCGGGCATCACGGCGCGCGTCCCTATGAAAAGGAGGCCGGCCAGCGGCTCGAGGTGGATCTCGAGCTGGACCCGACCGACGACCGTGCCGAGAAAAGCGACCGCCTGGCGGACGCCGTGGACTACGATGCGCTGTACACCACCCTGCGCGAAGTGGTCGAGCAGCGCAGCTACCATCTGCTGGAGACCCTGGCCGGAGCCGCGGCCGAGGAGATCCTGCTGCGCTTCAAGGTGCGCCGCGTGAAGGTGCGGATCTCGAAGCAGAACCTGGGCTGGACCACCGGCGGCCGCGCCGTCATCGAAGTGGAGCGGAAGCGGACATGAAGACGTTCATCGGACTCGGCTCCAATCTCGGCGACCGCGAGGCCACCATCCGGCTCGCGCTCGACGATCTCGCGCGCCTGCCGGAGAGCAAGCTCACCCGCGCCTCATCGCTCTACGACACCGAGCCGATGGGAGAGTCGCGGCAGCCGCGCTTCCTCAACGCGGTCGCCGAGCTCGAGACCGAGCTGTCGCCCGCGCGCCTGCTCTGGAACCTCAAGCTCGTCGAGAAGCGGCTCGGTCGCGTGCGCACCACCCGCTGGGGACCGCGCACCATCGATCTCGATCTCCTGCTCTACGGCGACGAGGTGGTGAGCGAGCCCGGCCTCGAGGTCCCGCACCCCGAAATGCTCAAGCGCTCGTTCGTGCTGGTGCCGCTCGTGGAGCTGGAACCCGCGTGCGTGCATCCCGTCACCGGTCAGACTCTGCTCCATCACCTGTCGCTGCTCGATCAGCGACCGCTGGTGCGGCAGGGCCGCTTGTGGAGCTGATCCCGGTCGGGCCGTGACCGAAAACCGATACATCGTCGTCGAGGGCGTGATCGGAGTCGGCAAGACCAGCCTGGCGCGCCTGCTGGCCGAGCGGCTGCAGGCCAAGCTGGTGCTCGAGGAGGTGGAGGAGAACCCCTTCCTCAAGGACTTCTACGTCGACCGCGCGCGGTTCGCGTTCCAGACCCAGATGCACTTCCTGTTCAGCCGCTACCAGCAGCAGCGCACGCTGCGTCAGACCGAGCTCTTCACCGAGCGCATGGTGGCGGACTACCTGTTCCAGAAGGACCGCATCTTCGCGGGGCTCAACCTGTCGGACCGCGAGCTGGTGCTCTACGAGCGCATGGTCGGATGGCTCGAGCTCGAGGTGCCCCGACCCGACATCGTCGTCTATTTGCAGGCCAGTCCGGATACGCTCATGATGCGCATCACGCGGCGCGGACGGCCCTACGAGCGCGACATGCAGCGCGATTACATCCGCCAGCTCAACGAGGCGTACAACCACTTCTTCTTCCACTACCTCGATTCGCCGCTGCTGGTCGTCAACACCAACGGGATCGATTTCGTGAACAACACCGACGACTTCGAGGACCTGCTCCAGCGCATCAAGACCCACCGCTCGGGGACCATGTACTACACCCCGATGGACAAGGGGAACCCCTCGTGAGCGACACCGTGGGCGCCGCGCGCGGACCGCGCGCCAAGGTGACGGCGCCGCGCGTCATCGACCTCAAGCGGAAGGGCGAGCGGATCGCGGTGGCGACCGCCTACGATTTCCCGATGGCGCGCCTCGCGGACGAGGCCGGTCTCGACATCCTGCTCGTCGGTGACAGCGTGGGCACCGTGCTGCTCGGCTACGAGAGCACGCTGCCGGTGACGATGGAGGACATGCTCCACCACGTGAAGGCGGTGGTGCGCGCGAAGCCCTCCGCGATGGTGGTCGGCGACATGCCGTTCATGTCGTACCAGGCGAGCGCCGAGGACGCGGTGCGGAACGCCGGAAGGCTGGTGCAGGAGGGCGGCGCCGACGCGGTCAAGCTCGAAGGCGGCGAGCGCGTGACCGAGGCGGTGCGGCGCATCGTCGAGACCGGCATCCCGGTGATGGGCCACCTCGGCCTCACGCCGCAGTCGGTGCTCACCTTCGGCGGCTACAAGGTGCAGGCGCGCGGCGAGGCCGACCAGGAGCGTCTCCTGCGCGAGGCGAAGCTGCTGGAAGCCGCGGGCTGCTTCGCGATCGTGCTCGAAGGGATCCCGGCCCGGCTCGGCGGCCTCGTCTCGAGCTCGCTCGCGATCCCCACCATCGGGATCGGCGCGGGCCCCGCGTGCGACGGCCAGGTGCTCGTGAGCCACGACCTGCTCGGGCTCAACCTTGGCCACGTGCCGAAGTTCGTGCGCGTTTACGCCGAGCTGGCGGACACCATGCGCGGCGCGTTCGAGCGGTTCGTCTCGGACATCAAGTCGAACGCGTTCCCCGGCGAGCGCGAATCCTATTGATGAAGCGCGCGGGGAGCATCGCCGCGGTGCGTCGAACCCTCGCCGCCTGGCGGCGCGCCGGCGATTCCATCGCGTTCGTGCCGACCATGGGAGCGCTCCACCGCGGCCACCTCTCGCTGGTCGAACGCGCGCGCCGCTCCGCCGATCGCGTGGTGGTGAGCATCTTCGTGAACCCGCTCCAGTTCGGTCCGCACGAGGACCTCACGCGCTATCCGCGTCCGATCCGGCGCGATCGCGAGTTGCTGGCCGCGGCGGGCGTGAATCTCTTGTGGGAGCCGGGCGTGAAGGACCTCTACGGAGCCGGCGATTGCACGCGGGTGCGGGTCGAGGGTCTCGACCACGGGCTCGAGGGTGCGGTGCGGCCCGGGCACTTCACCGGCGTGGCGACGGTGGTGGCCAAGCTCCTCAACGTGGTCGCGCCCGACGAGTTGTGGCTTGGCCAGAAGGATGGCCAGCAGGCGCGGCTGCTCGAGCAGATGGTCGACGATCTCAAGATGCCGGTCGTGATCCGGCGCGGACCGACCGTTCGCGAGCCGGACGGTGTCGCGTGCTCGTCGCGCAACGCCTACCTGACGCCGGCCGAGCGCCGTGAGGCGGTGGCGCTCGCCCACGGCCTCGAAGAGGCGCGCTCCGCGCTCGAGGCGGGGGAGCGCCGCGCGGCACGGCTCATCGCGCAGATCCGCGGCATCTGGAAGCGCTACCCGCGGGTGCGCGAGGACTACGTGGCGGTGGTGGACGCCGGCTCGCTCGAGCCGGTGCTCAAGGTGGAACGGCGGGTGATGATCGCGGTCGCGGCGCGGCTCGGCCGCACGCGGCTGATCGACAACTTCGAATGGGAGCCGAGATGAACCACTACCGTCACCCCGACGTCGCGGCCCTCGTGCTGGCCGCCGGCCAGGGCACGCGCATGAAGAGCGACCTCGCCAAGGTGCTCCACGAGATGGTGGGCCGTCCGCTGCTCGCCTACGTGCTCGACACTCTCGAAGAGCTGGAGGTCGGCCGCACGCTGGTGGTGATCGGCCATCAGCGGGAGCGCGTGCGCGCCCTGTTCCCCGAGGCCGAGGTCGAGTGGGTGGTCCAGGCCGAGCAGCGCGGCACCGGGCACGCGGTGCTGATGGCGGGCCCCGCGCTCGAGGATTTCGGCGGCACCATCCTCGTCGTGTGCGGCGACACGCCGCTCCTCACCGCGGCCACGCTGGACGCGCTGCTGGTCGGGCACACCGAATCGGGCTGCGCCGGCACCGTGCTGTCGATGAAGCTCGAGGATCCGACCGGCTACGGCCGCATCGTGCGGAACGAGGAGGGCGAGCTGGAAGCGATCGTCGAGCACCGCGACGCCACCCCGGGGCAGCGCCAGATCGACGAGGTGAACTCCGGGGTGTACGCCTTTCACTACCCGCGGCTGGTGGAGGTGCTCTCCGGGCTCACCGCGCACAACTCGCAGGGCGAGTACTACCTCACCGACGCCATGACGCTGCTCAAGCGCGCCGGCCATCGTGTCGCCGTGGTGTGCGCGCCCGATGCGCGCGAGCTGCTCGGGATCAACACCGTGGAGCAGCTGTCGGAAGCCGAGGAGATCTACCACCGTATGCACGGAGGCGGTCATGCCGGCTAGCCGCATGCCCCGGTTGTGGGCGCCCTGGCGCATGGAGTACGTGGCCGGCGCGTCCACGAGCGGGCGGAAGAAGTCCGGCGCGGCGCGCGCCGGTCGAGCGTCTTCCAAAGCCGTGCCCTCGAAGGCGCGAGCCCGCCGAGCGCTCGAAAAATCCTGCCTGTTCTGCCGGGTCGGCGCCGCGCGCAGCGACCGCCAGAACCTCGTGCTCGTGCGCGGCACCCACGCGTTCGCGATGCTCAACCGCTATCCCTATAACGCCGGCCACCTGATGGTCGCCGGCTACCGCCATGCCGGCACGTTCGCCGAGCTCAAGCCCGAGGAGGCGGCCGAGGTGGTGGCCCTGATCGCGCTTGCCGAACGGGCGCTCGGGGCGGAGTATCGGCCATCGGGCATGAACTATGGCGCCAACACCGGGCGGTCCGCGGGCGCCGGCGTCCTCGGCCACCTGCACGTGCACCTCGTGCCGCGCTGGGACGGCGACACCAACTTCATGCCGGTGATCGGAGAGACGAAGGTGCTGCCGGAATCGCTCGACCGCACGTGGGCGCGGCTCACGAAGGCATTTGCCGCGGCGGGCCCCAAGTCGCGCGGAGGCCGCCGTGGCCGGTAACAAGGTCGACGCCGGGCGGGTGCTGCTGACGGTGACCTCGGCGCTGGTGCTCGCGCTGATCGGCTCGTCGATCTACGCTCGTCTCAAACCCGGCGACCGCCTGCGGACGTACGGCGAAACCAGCCAGGTGGTGCGGGTGCAGGTGCTGAACGGATCGGGGGAGGGCGGCATGGGCGCGCGGGTCGCGTCGGCCCTCCGGGAGGGCGGCTTCCACGTGGTCGAGGTGCGGAACGCCGACCGTCAGGATTACTTTGCATCGTTCGTGGTGGCCCGCCGCGAGGACGTGGACCCGGCGCGCGAGGTGGCGCGCTATCTGGGAAGCCCGCCGGTCATCCGGCAGGCATGGACGTCGGATTTCGCGGAGGTCACCGTGGTGGTCGGCAGCGATCGCAGCCGGCTGCGTGTCGAGTGAGTCCCGCAGCGAGGAGAAACCATGTTCGGATTCGGCGGCAGTGAAATCGCCCTGATCTTCCTGATCATCCTGCTCATCTTCGGGCCGAGTCAGATCCCCAAGATGGCGCGCGGGATCGGCCAGGCGTTGCGCGAGTTCCGCAAGGCGCAGCGCGAGATCGGCGACGAGATCACCCGCGACGAAGCCCCGACGCCGCCCAAGGGGCCCGGGGACAAGCCGATCAACTGAACCGCTGAGCCGAGCCGATCCCCGCAGGGTCGGCTCAGTTCGCGTTCGTGTACTGGCCGCGCAGGTCCTTCACCTTGGCGTCGCTCCGGAGATCGGTGAGGAACGCGCTCAGGAACGAGCGCTGCCGGCGCTCGAGGATCTCGCTCACGATCTGGCCCTTGAGGCCGACCAGCATGCTGGTGTCGGCCGGGGCGGAGCGATCGACCCGCGCGAAGTACCAGCCGTTGACCGCGCGCACCGGACCGACGGTCTTGCCCGCGGGGGTGCGGAACAGGGCTCCGATCAGCTCCGGTGCTCCGGAAATGCGCTGGTCGGGTGCATCGCGCGACGTTCCCGCGACCGTGAACAGCGTGGCGCCCACCGTGGGTGCCGCCTGCTCGATCGGCGTCCCCGCGGCCAGCATGCGCGCGAGCGTATCGGCGCGCCCCTTGGCGAGTCCGA
The DNA here is from genome assembly GCA_036845125.1 of Candidatus Eiseniibacteriota bacterium. Lineage (GTDB taxonomy): Bacteria > Eisenbacteria > RBG-16-71-46 > RBG-16-71-46 > RBG-16-71-46 > DAIUEO01. The sequence continues at coordinate 9,947 of DAIUEO010000104.1, forward strand.
CGCCGCGATCGAGCTCCGCGAGCTGCCGCACCTGGGCGGTGACCTCGGTCCGTGGCGCGACGCCGGCCGCGCGCTGGCGCGTGACCTGGGCGATCACGAACTGATCGTCGCTGATGAACACCGTGCTCACCTCGTTCTGCTTCGCGTTCACGGCCCACTCGGCGGCTTCCGGCGCCGCGTAGAGCGCGGGCGGAACCGAGCCGGTCTCGAACGGTCCGGTGTTGAAGGTCGCGAGTCCGGCGGCCGCGGCCGCGCGTCCCAGCCCTTCACGGCGTGCGCGCGCCACCGTCTTCTTGAGGTCCTCGAGCTGCTGCGCGGCCAGTTCGGCGTCGGCACGGATGCGGACCACGATCTGGGCGATGCGGATGTTGCCGGGAGCGGTCGCCGAGTCGGGCGGCATCCGCTTCACGATCACGAACCGGGTCTGGTCCTGGAACGCGTCGGCGATCTGGTTGATCTGGAGCGGCACGATGTGGGACGCGATCTCGCCCTCGAACTCATCGGGACGGAACGAGCGCTTGACCACGCCGCCCTCGTCGGCCCCCGGACCTTCGGAGTAGTCGCTCGCGAGCTGGGCGAAGTCCTCGCCGGCGCGGGCGCGCCGCACCAGGCTCTCGGCCTGGTCGCGCGCCGCCTTGGTCTCGGCGTCGGTGAACTTCTTCGGCACCTGCAGCACTTCGAGCTCGGTGCGCGCCCCGCTCATGAAGCGGCTCTTGTTCGCCTGGTAGACCCGCTCGAGCTCGGCATCCGGAATCTCGCCCTGAGCGGTCGACACCCAGGGCAGCATGGCGATCGTGGCGTCGACGCGGTCGAAGCGATCGTGGAACGCCTCGGCAATCTCCCCTTCGGACACCTTGAGCGAGACGAGCAGGCGTTCCTGCAGCTTCCGGATCGGAATCTGCTCGCGCATCATGTCCTCGAACTGCGACCAGTTGTTGTTCGGGTCGCGCAGCGCGGCCTGGTACTTCTGGTAGTCGAACTGGCCGTTGGTCTGGAACACCGGCGCATTCGCGAGCGCGGCGGGTGGCGACATCTGGAGTCCGAGCACCACCTCGCGATCGGTGGCATCGAGCCCGAGCTCCTTGGCCTTCTCCAGCATCAGGTGCTGGAGCACCAGCGAGCGCCAGGTCTGGACCTCGAGCATCCGCAGGTCGCGCTCGACTGGATCCGATCCGTACTCGCGCCGGTAGGAGGCACGCTGCTCCTCGAGTGAGTTCAGGAACTCCGTGCGGCCGATCTGTTTTCCGTTCACGGTCCCGAGCGCGCCACCCGCGGCCGCCTGGAAGCCGGAGCCCAGCCCCGAGCCCAGGAGGAACACGAAGCCGCCGAGGAAGGTGGCGACCGTGATGATGATGAGCGACCACCAGATGACCTTGGTGCGCTTGTTGCCCATGCGCAGGTACTTGAGCATCCGAGAACTCCCTGTATGAGAAAACGCGCCGCCGCTCGAAGGGCAGGCCCGGGCGCGCGAGGTGAAGCGAGTCGTAGGACTCGATGAAGGCGAGGGAGTCTAGCAGGGCGGTTCGGCCCTTCCAAGCTTCACGATGGCGGGCGTTTCCGCTGGCAGCCGGGGTGGCCGTGTGCTACCTCTGGGCCATCAGTCCACGCCCACCTCGAGGGAGCGAGGTCCCATGCGCAACGAAGCCCCGGTCCGCGCGCCGGAGACCGAGACCACCGAACCCGCGCACGCCTGGCCCACCCAGGTGCTCGATGCGTTGGAGCAGGCGGTGGTGGCGCTCGATCGCGAGCGCCGGGTCGTCTACAACAACCGCCGCTTCGAGGAGCTGCTCGGGGTTCCGCCCGAAGCGCTGCTCGGCACGCCGGGCGGAAGGCTCTTCCCGGGCGCCGAGGCCCGCTGGCTCAAGGGCGCCACGCGCGAGGCCCGCGACTTCCGCCTCGAATCCGAGGGCCGCGAGCTGACGCTCCGCGCCGAGGCGCTGCCGCTTCGCGACGACGAAGGCGACCCGATCGGCTCGGTGGTGCTGGCCGACACCATCTCCGAGACCGAGGACGGCGAATTCCAGAAGCGCATCGACCGGCTGGTCTCCCTGGGCGAGCTCTCGGCCTACGTCGCCCACGAGATCCGCAACCCGCTCACCGGGATCCGCACCACCGTCCAGTTCGTGGGCACCAAGCTCAAGCCCGGCGACGCCCGGCGCGAGGACCTCGAGGACGTGATCAAGGAGCTGGACCGGATCGAGCAGATCATCACCGGGCTCCTGCTCTTCGCGCGGCCGCCGGCGGCCCGGCCCCAGCCCTGCGACCTCCACTCGGTGCTCGACAAAACCCTGGACATGCTCGAGCTCCAGTTCGGCGATACCCAGGTCGTCCTCAACCGCGCCTACGGGGCCGATCTGCCCGAGGTGTTCGCCGATCCCGACCTCATGCAGCAGGTGTTCCTCAACCTGAGCCTCAACGCGATCCAGGCGATGCCGCAGGGCGGCGAGCTGCTCGTCGAAACCGGGGTCCGGCGCTACCGGACCCGCCGCTCGATGGTGGACGTCTCGTTCCGCGACTCCGGCGTCGGGATCCCGCGCGAGCTGATGGAGCGGATCTTCGACCCCTTCTTCACGACCCGCTCCATGGGCACCGGGCTGGGCCTGCCGATCTCGGTCCAGATCGCGCGCGAGGCGGGCGGCATGATCACCGCCAAGAACAACCCGGGCGGCGGAGCCACGCTGCGCGTCTCGCTGCCGGTGCCGCCCGACGCCGGCCGGGCCGAGGAATGAGGGAGCATGAATGCGCGCCAACAGAAGGATGAATAGGTGAAGCTGCGCGTTCTGGTGGTGGACGACGAGCTGTTGATCCGGAAGTCGCTCGCCAAGGTGCTCCGCGAGCGCGGCTACGCGGTCGAGCTGGCCAGCACCGGGGGCGAGGGGCTCAAGCGCGCCGCCGACTTCGAACCCCATGTCGTGATTCTGGACATGCGACTCCCGGACACCGACGGGCTCTCGACCCTGAAGCTCCTCCGAAAGGACGACGACCTCGCCCAGGTGATCGTCATCACCGCCTACGGCGACGTGCAGTCGGCGGTGGACGCCATGAAGCTCGGGGCCTGCGACTTCCTCCGGAAGCCCTACGAGATGGAGGACATCGTCCTTGCGGTGGAGGCGGCAGGCCGGAACTTCCGCCAGGCCTCGGAGCTCGACCTCTATCGGCAGAAGGCGTGGAAGAGCTACTCGGGCGAGGAGATCATCGGCGAGTCGCGGGCCATGCAGGACGTGCGCGACCTGATCGAGAAGGTGGTGCCGAGCCAGGCCACCTCGGTTTTGATCACCGGGGAGAGCGGCACCGGCAAGGAACTGGTCGCGCGGGCGATCCATTACCGGAGCGAACGGGCGCGCGCGCCCCTGATGGAGGTGAACTGCTCCTCGTTCCACGAGCACCTGCTCGAGAACGAGCTCTTCGGCCACGAGAAGGGCGCCTTCAC
>DAIUEO010000105.1:0-13359 GCA_036845125.1 Candidatus Eiseniibacteriota bacterium
GGACCGCCTTGCCGAGACCCGACGTGCGCACGTCCTCCATCCACAGCCACGACAGACACTGGAAGGCGCCGGTCAGGATCATCGCGACACCATCCACGACCAGCCCCTCGAGGGAGGGGCGCGGGAGATTCCAGAGCCCGGCTGCCGCGAGCACCACTCCGACTACCAGGAGGGGCACGAAGGAAGCCGCAAACCCGATGACCGCCACCAGGGTCCCGAGGGTAGCCAGGTACCATGCGAGCCGGCGCACCGAGCGTTTCATGGAGACGCGGTAAGCCGCCGTGTCGAGGCGATTCCAGTCGGGGAGATCGTGCATTCGCTTCTCGAGTGGCGGCCGGGCCCGGGGAGGGCGTCGAAGTCATCGTCCAGGTGAACCCCCGGGTTGAGCATCGAGGCTCGCGGCTCGTCGTGCCGCGGCACTACGAGCCTGCCCTCAAGCCGCGATCCCGCCGCACCGATAACGACAAGGCACCCCTCCGCCCGGTGTCACCCCCTACTCCGTTCCGAAGGAGAGAACCATGCTCGCGGAGAACGATCCCGGAACCGTGGAATACAGAACCCTGATGGAGCGCTGCCGCTCGATTGAGCGCTCGGCAGGCATGACGTGGACGATCGGCACCACCGCGGCCGCGGGCCTGCTCGCCTGGGCGATCGCCGACAACAGCGCTGGGCGCATGCTGACCGTGGTCTTTGCCGCGGGCGCCGGCTTCTACCCCCTGATTCACGCCCGCCAGCAGGTGCGCCTGACGTCCGCCTATCTCGAGGAGTTCACGGAGCGGCGGTCTTCGCTCCAGTGGCACACGAAGCTCGGGCAACTGCGGGTCCTGCCCGGGGTGAATCCCACCAACGACTGGATCATGACGGCCCTTTCGATCCTCCCGGTGATCGCGGCGGTCGTGTTCTCGTGGATGTTCGCGGAGTCGGCGAAGAACGGCGCCGTAATGGCCGGCATCGTAACCGCCTGCGGTGTTGCGCTCACACTTCACTCGAGCATGGAGACCCAGCGGGTCGCGCAGACGGACTTCACTGCCGTCTGGCGTCGGGTGAGCGCCGGTCCCCGGTCGACGGACCGTCCGGGCGAGCGCGCGGCGTCGTAGCATCAGGCCGATCGAAGGAGACAGACCATGAACGCACGGGCAATTCTCGCCTTCGCGGCAGCGCTGGCGGTGGGTGGCTGCGCATCGAGCGAGCTTCTCGTCATCACCGAGCCGCCGCGCCAGCCGGAGCCAAGGAGTCAGGGCAAGCATCACGGCGCAAACCCGGCCAAGACCCTGGGAATTCCCCCGGGACACCTTCCCGCTCCGGGACTGTGCCGCATCTGGATTCCGGGCCGGCCGCCGGGACGCCAATCGCCACCGGGGATCTGCTCGCAGCTCGCCCGCAACGTGCCTCGCGGCGCGTGGCTGGTGAGTCGCGAGGACGAGCCGCGGGTGCGGGTTTCGGCCTACGACGGCGGCCGCTCCGGAGTGGTCGTGTCGATCGCGATCTATTCCGCGAGCGACGGACGACTCCTGGGAACGGACTAAACCGCGTCACCCCCGACGCTCTGCCTCACGCCACCCGGACGCGCTGCCTCGCCTGAGAGGGCACGCGCGCGTCCGGCGTGAGAATCCCGCCGAGATTGAGCGGGTCCGCTGCGGAAACCCAGAGCCCTCCCACTTCGGGGGCCGGACCCTCGCGACGCACCCTGCGCATCAGCTCGATGGCCTGCGGCAATGCGTACTGCTCGCCCGAGAAGCGCTGGACGAACCGCCCGCCACGCACCTCGCCGCGCAGCTCGAGCCGGCGATACACGCGAACCAGGTCGCGCCAGAACACCGGCAGACGCTCGCGCTCGAGAAGGTCGCGCACGATCACCCCGTAGCGGTCGAGCAATCTCAGCGCGGCGAACTCGACCTGCGCCGGCGCCGGTGCGAGCGTGACGCCGGGCTCGGGCGAACGGAATCGCGACCAGCGGCCGGCGGGTGAGAATGGCACCCGCTTCACCACACCACGGCGGCGCGAGGCCGGCACCACGAGACGGCGCAGGCCGCCGAACGAGTCGCAGGTCACGAGGCCATGTCCGAGGAGCTGCACGAGGCCCATCTCGAAGTGGGACGGCAGCAGCTTCGAGCGGCGCTGGATCTCGGCTGCGAAGCTCGCGCCGTTCGTATCGAGCACCTCGAGGATCGCGAGAGCGTAGGTGCCCAGCACCGGCTCGGCGCTGGATCCACCGGGACGGGTCGCCGAGGACAGCGCGAGCCACGAATCCATCTCGTCGCGCGGCACGAGGCAGAGCGGCAGGCTCCGCACCGCGACGTCGCCCGCACCCCAGAGCCTCCCCCACGCCACTTCGCCGGTGAGGGTCAGCTCGTCGAGCCACTCGGCGCGGTAGTCCGAGACTCGCGCCGGCAGCACGCTCGACTCCCAGCGCGCGGCCGGGATCTCGTAGCCGGCGAGCTGCCGCACCACTTCGAGCACGCCGCGCGGTCCCACCAGACGCTGCGATTCGCCGGCGTGCTGCCATGCGGCGAGGAAGCGCCAGAACTCGGCGGCAGTGACGGGCTCGATCTCGCGGCGCAGCCGCTCGAGCGTGTAGCGCTGGATGCGCGCGAGCAGCCGGCGCTCGCACCACGCCTCGCGGCCCTCGAGCCGGCAGCGCAGCACGGCGCCTTTCGCCTGGAGCTCGAGCATGGCGGTTCGTTCGCTCGCGGGGAGCGACGGCACGGAGCCCCACCCCTCGGGGCCGAGGGAGTTGCGGAACTCGTCGCCTTCGAGCACCACCGGGCCGAGCGCCTCGAGGCGTCCGCGCAGGCGATCCACCGGCTCGGAAGTCGTCTCCGCCGCCCGCCAGCACCTCTCGCCCGCGACACACTCCTGCGCGACCCGTCCGGCGCCGCGCAGCTCTTCGAGCCACTCGGTCCACCCGGCCCTATCGGCTTCCCGCTCGAGGACGAACCCCATCCACAGCAGTGCCTCGTGCAGCTCCTCGGGGCCCGACGGATCGGGCCACGCCTCTTCGCGCACGCGCGCCACCGCCGCGGGATCGAGTGCCCCGAGCGTGTCGGCGGACTTGGGATCGAGCCGGAGGCTGACCGCGCGCGCGCGGCGTTCCTCGAGCGGAGCGTCGTCGAGGAACGTGTAGGGCGTCGAGTTCAAGATGCCGCGCGCGAACGCCGAGGGCTCGGCGGTGTCCACCGCCAGCTTCTCGATCCGACCCGAGCGCAGGCCTTGGAGCAGCGCGATCAGGCCCTCGACGTCCATCGCCTCCTGGAGGCAGTCCTCGATCGACTGGCGGACGATGGGATGTTCCCACGGCACCGGCGTGTCGCCGGGCGGCAGCGTCTCCGGGCAGGCGAGCACCTGGGGGAACGCCTGGATGAGACGGTCCTCGGCGCGCATGCGGAGCAGTGGCGTCGGCACCCGGCGGCCTTTCTCGGTGCGCGCCGGCAGCAGCGAGCGAGACAGGTTCCACCGCCAGCGCGTGGTGAACATCGGCTGATCGAGCAGCGCCTGGACGAGCAGGTCGCGCACGCGCTTCGGGTTCAGGTAGTTGAACACGTCATCGAGCGGGAAGCTGTGCTGCGGCCCGAGCGAGATCACGATCGCTTCCTCGTTGGCCGCCGCCTGGAGCTCGAAGCCGAAGCCGCGACAGAAGCGCTTGCGCAGGGCGAGACCCCAGGCCCGGTTGATGCGCCCGCCGAACGGCGCGTGGATGACGAGCTGCATTCCCCCCGATTCGTCGAAAAACCGCTCCAGGACCACCCGCTCGGGGGTCGGGATCGCGCCCAGGCTCCTTTCCCCCTCCTCTATATAGGAGGCCAGCTGGTCGGCGGCCGGTTCCGGGAGCCCGACCACGTCGATCAGCCAGTGCCGGTCCTTTCCGCGCTCCCGGACCCGCGCGATCGCCGCCGACAGCTCGGAGGTGCGCGACGGCCCTTCGCCGAGCCAGAACGGCACCGAGGGCGGCTGGCCGTGGGCATCAGCGACCCGCACCACGCCCTGCTCGATCTTGAGCACCCGCCACGAGGCGTTGCCGAGCTGGAACACGTCGCCGATGTTCGACTCGATCGCGAAGTCCTCGTCGAGCGAGCCCACGGTCACGCCCTCGGGCTCGACCTGCACGCGATACTGCCCGGTGTCCGGGATCGCGCCGCCCGAGGTGAGCGCCGTGATGCGCGCGCGTTTGGTCGCGCGCAGCCGGTGGTTCACCCCATCCCGGTGGAGCAGCGCGTAGCGTCCATCGGAGTGAAGCGCCACGACGGCGTCGAAGTCCTCGCGCGCGAGCTCGCGATAGGGCCAGGCGCGGCGGAAGGTCTCGAACAGCCGCTCCTCCTCCCACGGCTCGCTCACGCACGTGGCGACGATCTGCTGGGCGAGGATGTCGAGCGGCTTGCCGGGCATCGGCGTGCGATCCAGCTCGCCCCGCCGCACCGCGTCGAGCAGCCCCGCGGCGCACACCAGCTCGTCCCGGGTGAGCGGGAAGAGCCGGCCCTTGGGTGTCTTCCCGAGTGCGTGGCCGCTGCGGCCGACGCGCTGCATGAACACCGCGATCGAGGGCGTGACGCCCGCCTGCAGCACGAGGTCGACTTCGCCGATATCGATCCCCAGCTCGAGTGAGGCGGTGGCAACCAGCGCGCGCAGCCGGCCGCCCTTGAGCCGCTCCTCGGCGTCGAGCCGGCGCTCGCGTGCGAGGCTCCCGTGGTGGCTCGTCACCTGATCCGGCCCGAGGATCTCCGTGAGCCGCGCCGCCAGCCGCTCGGCGAGCTTCCGCGTGTTCACGAACACGAGCGTCGTGCGGTGCTCGCCGATCAGCTCGGCCATCCTCCGGATGATCTCGGCCCAGGTGTCGTTCGAGCACACGGTTTCGAGCGGCGACCCGGGGATCTCGATGCCGAGGTCCAGCTCACGCCGGTGTCCCACGTCGACGATCTCGCAGTCGCGATCCGTCCCGACCAGGAGATGCGCCACCTGTTCGACCGGCTTCTGCGTGGCCGAGAGGCCGATCCGCTGGGGCGGAGCCGGCGTCAGCGCCTCGAGCCGCTCGAGCGAGAGCGCGAGGTGCGAGCCGCGCTTGTCGCCCGCGATGGCGTGGATCTCGTCGACGATCACCGTCTTCACCGTGCGGAGGATCGACCGCCCCCCCTCGCTCGTGAGCAGGATGTAGAGCGACTCGGGCGTGGTGACGAAGATGTGCGGGGGCTTCTTCACCATGCGGGTACGCTCGGCGGCGGCGGTATCCCCGGTCCGCACCCGCACGCGCACTTCGGGCAGTGACGGATCCATCGCCCGCAGCTCCTGGAGCGGACGCGTCAGGTTCTTCTGGACGTCGTTGCCGAGTGCCTTGAGCGGCGAGACGAACAGCACCTGGGTCTCGTCCGGCAGCGACGGGCCGATGCGGAGCAGCCGGTCGATCGCCCACAGGAACGCGGCGAGTGTCTTGCCGGTGCCGGTCGGGGCCGCGATCAGCGTGTGGTGTCCGGCGGCGATCGCAGGCCATCCCTGGACCTGCGGCTCCGAGGGCACGCCGATGTGCTCCGCGAACCAGCGGGCGACGGTCGGATGGAACACGGTCAAGGGCACGTCGACGGATAGCATCACGGAATCAGGCCTTGCCCTCGAGGTGCGCCTCGACGAACCAGAGCAGCTTGTCGGTTCCGCGCGAGATCTCGGTGAGCACGTCGGCGGTGTCGGCGTCCCCGAGCAGGTCCGCTTCGTTGACCCCCATCCGAACGGCGCGGCCGAACGTCGCGAGGGCCGTCGATACCGCGTCGACGTGGTCGCGGCCGTTCACGATCTCGAGCGGGTATTCCCCGAGCGTCGTGCGCCCGGCCGCCATGCGGATGGTGCCGGTCACGGTGCCGCCGAGCTGCACGGCACGCTCCGCGATCAGGTCGACGTACTCGCCGGCCGCCTCGTACACCTTGTCGAACAGCTCGTGAAGACCGATGAAGTTCGGTCCTTTGACATTCCAGTGAGCCTGCTTGGCCTGCATCATCAGATCGATGGCGTCGGCGAGGCGGGCGTTGAGGAGGTCGGTGAGCTGGCCTCGGGCGTTCTCGGGCAGGTCGTTCTTGGTCGCGTGGAGCCGCGGCTGATCGATGGTTTTCATGGCCTCTCTCCCTTGGGAACGGGTGGTGCTGGGCGACGCGCGAATTGTAAGCCCGGGAGCACGGCCAAATGCAATCCGGATTGCAACATGATTCTTGTCGTGCCCGTGCACCCGGCGATACCATTGTCGTGGTTGGGCGCACTATCCACGAGGGCACGTATCAATGAAGAAGACCATTTTGAAGGCCGCTGGCGGGGCTGCGATCATCGCGATGATCATCACCGCGGGCGCGTTCCAGCAGAAGTTGAACGCCGCTCCCGAAGACAAGGTGACCATCTGCCACGCCGCCGGTCAGGCCGGGACGACCCACTACGTCGAGCTCACGATCTCGCGCAACGCCGTGTTCGGCGAGGGCGGGCATTTCTTCGAGAACGGCACACCGCGCGCCGGGCACGAGCAGGACTACCTCGGTCGCTGCAAGTGCAAGACCGAGCAGGAGCTCGAGCCCCGATAGTCGAAAGAACCCGCTGCAACGACGAGGCCTCGCATCGCGCGGGGCCTCGTCCCGTTTTGCAGTGCTTCGAGTCACACCGGCGATGCGGAATGCGCGATCGAGCGCTGGTCTGATTTGACGTTCTGAACCGCAGAGAATGACCGAAAAAGCTTGAAGCACATGGCGCGCGCGCGCTACTTTCCCACCTTCGCGCAAGGGTGCCCTCATCATTGCGCCAGGAGCGCCGCCTGTAATTCCCCGCTCCGGCAATGATCTCGTCGCGATATTCAGGCCGCGAAATCGCAACCCTTCCAGGCCCGCAGATCACAAGCGCTCTCTGGCCATGACGCCGCAGCCCCACTCCCGGCTGCGACTCTTCCTCGTTCTCTGGCCATGAACCCCGATGCACCCGAACGGCCACGGCATTTTCACGCGCCATGGCCGGGAGTTCGCTCGCGCCCAGGCCGCGCCAAACGAGTACCTCGATACGGGAGGCCACAAATGCGTGCACCCAGATGGTCCATGATGGGTGTGTTCCTCACATCGACACTGATGGCGAGCCTGCTGCTCGCCGGATGTGATTCTTCTCATCCGCCGTTCAGCTCCGTTGCCCTGGGGGGCGCGGACTTCGACGTATCCCTGGTCGACAATGCCCCGCTCGACAGCACGGCGGGTGCGTCTCCAGCCGGCTCGACCACCCTGGGTGGTCCGCTCGCGGGACTCGACGCCGACCAGCTGGCCGATTTCATCGAAGGCAAGGATGAATTCGAGGAGGAGGAAACCATCGAGCAGGGTCTCGGACCCGTCTTCAACGAAGCCGCGTGCGTTACCTGCCACACCGCTCCGACCGGCGGCACCAACGGCCGGCTCGAGACGCGCTTCGGCCGTCGTGACAACGGCCGGTTCGATCCGCTCGCGCGGTTCGGAGGATCCCTGCTCCAGGATCACGCGATCGGCGCCGTCAACACCGAGCACGGAGCATTCACCTACGTTCCCGAGGTGGTGCCGCGGGCAGCGAACGTGAAGGCGCTGCGTCTCACCACTCCGCTCTTCGGGCTCGGCCTGGTGGACGCGGTTTCGGATGCCGCGTTGATCGCCCTCGCCCGCTACCAGGCCCGCAACTGGCCGGGTACGCGGGGCACGGCACACATGGTCACTGACGCCGGCGGGATGGTGCGCGTCGGGCGTTTCGGCTGGAAGGCCCAGGTGGCCACGCTGCACACGTTCTCCGGCGATGCCTACCTCAACGAGATGGGGATCACCAACCTCGTGAACGGCGACGGGGAGGGCATCGAAGCGTTCACCAACTTCATGACGCTGATCGGCCCGCCGCCGCGCGGCGCGAGGACTCGCTCGGTGGAGGCCGGGTCGACCGTCTTCAAGAAGACCGGGTGTGCCAACTGTCACAACCCGACGCTGATCACCGGCGACAGCCCGGTGCTCGCGATCGCTCACAAGGTGTTCCAGCCGTACTCCGACTTCCTGCTGCACGACATGGGACCGCTCGGCGACGGCATCGCCCAGGGACAGGCGGGCGGTCGCATGATGCGGACCGCGCCGCTCTGGGGCCTGAGCGCGCGGCCGTTGTTCATGCATGACGGCCGGGCGAAGACCATCGAAGCGGCGATTCTCGCCCACGCCGGCCAGGGCACCGACGCGAGGAGCCGCTATTTGCGGCTCGGATCCAACGACCGCTTCACCCTGAGGCAGTTCCTGAAGTCCCTCTAGTCCGAACGGACGAAAGCTGGCCGGCATCCAGTGAAGGATGCCGGCCAGTTTGAATTGTCTGGACATTCGCGGGCCGCCCTCCGAGAATTCCCGTCCCGGTCGCCCGTGGCGCCCGGTATCGGAGCATGGGTCTCGTTGGTTCCCCACACGGAGGTCCCCATGAAGTTGCACCGAACCAGGGTTCGTCTGTTCATGATGGTGGGTGCGATTCTGATCGCCGCGGCCGCAATGTACGGCTGCGGTCAGAGTCGACTCACCTCACCGGAGCTCGAGGCCCAGCTCGGCACCGGTGCACGACCGATCTCGATCGACGCCCTGCGCGCGACCATGTCGGTGCAGAACAAGCACACCGCCGCGCTGATGCGGAACGAAGGCGTGGTCGGCACCGCCACCGGCGTCGACGCCGCGGGCAAGCCGGTCATCCTCGTTCTCACCGAGCGGAAGCTGCCGGCCGGGAAGCTCCCGGTGTCGCTCGATGGCGTGAACGTGGTGGAGGAAGTCACGGGCCAGATCATCGCTCTCAAGGGCGGCGGTGGCGGCGTGAGCCATACCGCCATCCAGACCCCGCCGATCCAGCTCGGCACCTCGGGCGGACCGGCCCTCGACCTCGCCAACGGCTTCTGCTGTGGCGGGACGCTGGGCTCCCTGGTCCAGAAGGGCGGCAACCAGTACATCCTCAGCAACAGCCACGTGTTCGCGGGCGACGTGGTGAGCGGCGGGAACGGCCGCGTCTCCTCGATCGGCGATGACATCACCCAGCCGGGCCTGATCGACGTGAACTGCACGGCGGGCAACGCCCAGGTGGTCGCCGACGTCAGCTCGCTGTCGACGCTCTACCCGCCGGGCTCGACGCCGAACGTCGATTGCGCGATCGCCCAGGCGCGCTCGGGCATGGTGCGGACCGACGGGGCGATCCTGGAAATCGGCACGCTGTCGAGCCAGACCCAGGCCGCGGCCGTCAACATGGCAGTCAAGAAGAGCGGCCGTACCACCGGACTTACGCGCAGCTCGATCTCCGGGCTCAACGCCACCATCAGCGTCGGCTACAGCGACGAGTGTGCGGGCGCTTCGTTCACCAAGAGCTTCACCGGGCAGATCCTGATCAAAAACAACGGCAGCCGCTTCCTGAACTCGGGCGACTCGGGATCCCTCATGGTGCAGGACGTCACCTCCAATCCGCGCGCCGTTGGCCTGCTGTTCGCGGGTAGCAGCAGCATCGCCGTGGCCAACCCGATTGGCGACGTACTCGGCCACCTCGGTGCGACGATGGTGGGTCAGTAGCAAAGGCAGGCATCGAATCGATGGGGGCATCGGGCGACAGCGCCGGTGCCTCCATCTTCGTCTATCATGCCGCCCGATGACGGTACCGATCCCCTCTCACGGGCCGGTGTACCGGGTCCGGAGCCTCGCATGCCCGGCCGCCGCGTTCATCGTGCTGGCGATGCTCGGCGGATGCCGGTCCGGCTCGCCTCCGGAGACATCCATGTCGCCCGCTGAGCGTTTGCCGATCGAGCAGGTGCTCGCGGCTCACACGCCGGAGCTGATGGCCATTCCGGGGGTGGTCGGCACCGCGCAGGGGCTCCTCGACTCCGGTGCGCCGTGCATCCAGGTGCTGGTGGTCGAACGGACGCGCGAGCTCGAGAACAGGATCCCGCGGTTCCTCGAGGGATGGCCGGTGGTGATGGTCGTCACCGGCGAGATCCGCGCGATGCCGGATTCGCACTGACCGATGCTGCTCTACGCGGTGGTCGCGATCTCGGGGGCGGCGGTGCTGGTGATCGAGATCCTCGGCACCCGCATCCTCGGCCCGTTCTACGGGGTGAGCCTCTACCTGTGGTCGGCGCTGATCGCGGTGACGCTGGCCGCCCTCAGCCTGGGCTATGCGATCGGTGGCCGCTGGGCGGACCGCCGACCCGACACGCGGGTGCTGGCGGGCATCATCGCGGCCGCGGGGCTGTGGATCCTGGCAGTGCCGTGGCTGCGCGACCCCCTGCTCCACCTGACGGAGTCCTGGGGCCTGCGCACCGCGGTGCTGGTTTCAGCCGCCGCGCTCTTCGCGCCGCCGCTCACGCTGCTCGGCATGGTCGGCCCCTTCGCGATCCGCCTCTGCACCAGCGACGTGGCCCGCGCCGGACGCACCGCCGGTGACCTGTTCGCGATCTCGACGGTGGCGAGCGTGGCCGGCGCGCTGGCCACCGGGTTCTGGCTCATTCCCGCGATCGGCGTGACCCGCCTCACGCTCGGGGTCGGCGCCGTGCTGCTGATCGCTTCCGCGATCGCCGCGCGCGCCCGTCCCGCGACCGCGCCGTCGCTCATGGCGTGGGCGCCGCTCCTGCTCGCGGCGGGAGCCGGGTGGCTCGCCACCACCGCCGAGGCGCGTGCCGGCTCGGCGGGACTCGTTCACGTGGAGGACAGCGCTTACGCGGAGCTGCGAGTGCTCGAGCGCGATGGACGCCGCAGCATGATCATCGATGGTGGCATCCACACCCAGGTGGACAGTCTCAGCCGCATGCCGTGGCTGGCGTACGTGGTGGTCGCCGAACTCGGCGCCGATCTGCTCCCGCGCGACTCGCGCCTGCTGCTGGTCGGGCTCGGCGGCGGCAGCACGTCGATCCAGTTCGCCCGCCGCGGCTGGCAGGTGGACGCGGTCGAGATCGATCCGGCCGTCACCCGCATCGCCCAGAAGTACTTCGGCCTCGAGGAGCGTCACGCGAAGGTCCACCACGCGGACGGCCGGCGCTTCATCGCGCGCTCGGAGGAGCGCTGGGATGCGATCTTCTTCGACGCCTTCGGCAGCGCGGCCATCCCCTTTCACCTCGTCACCCGCGAGGCGTTCGCCACCGCGCGTTCGCACCTGAAGCCGGGCGGGGTGCTGATGCTCAACGTGGAATCGGTCGGCTGGAAATCACCCTTGATCCGCAGCGTCGCCGCCACGCTGCGCTCGGAATTCCGCTACGTGACCGTGCTCCCCATCTCCGAGCCGCCGGATCAGATCGGCAACCTCATCCTGATCGGCCGTGACGAGCCGATCGACATCACCTACGAACAGCTCGGGGACCCCGTGGCGGCGCTGGGCGACGACTACGAGCACTGGCGCGTCGTCCACCGGAACCATTCCTGGGACAACCGGTTCGAGCCCGATTCCGGCTGGGGCCCGGTCCTCACCGACGATCTGAGCCCCGTCGATCTCTGGGCGGAGGAGGTCAACCGCGTCGCGCGCCGGGACCTGCACCGGATGTTCGCGGCCGGCGGGTCCTGGTGATTCCGTTCATTGTGGAGCGAAGAATGATGGCGGGCCCGTCTGAGGCGTTTTCTGCCACCTCGCCACACGCAATTGCAGCAACTTAGCTCCGCGGGCACCCCCCCAACAACATTCTTCACTCCACAACCATCCTGGTGGACAAGCCACGGAATCATGTGGAAAAGCGCTTTGCTACAAACCAAAATGTAGAAACGCGCAGAGGTGGCGGCCTCTCCCGGTGCGAAGGCCGGGCGAACTTCCTGAACGATGCGTCCGGCGAAGCCCTTAGAGACGCCTGCATTTTCTTCGGGAGACCGGCACGGGCGGTGCGACTGTAAGGACGGATCTTGCTGACTCGCATCCACCCATTTCCGCTCAGTCTGTCGAGGCGGCGCGGAGCGTTGGGGATCGGCTCGCCCGTTCAACCCTCCATGCGGGAGCGCTGCAATGGCCCTCGGCTACGACGAAAAAGCCACGATCGACGCCTCGATACTCCTCTCCACCCTCAAGGCGGTGCGCAAGGGTGACTTCAGCGCCCGTCTCCCGGACACCTGGACGGGGCTCTCCGGCAAGGTAGCCGACACGTTCAACGACGTGGTCGAGATGAACGAACGGCTGGCCGCCGAGCTGGCGCGGCTGAGCCGGGTCGTGGGCCGGAACGGCAAGATCGACGAGCGCGCTTCGCTGGGCTCGGTGAGCGGCGCGTGGGCCGACGCGGTGAGCGACGTGAACAGCCTGGTCACGAACCTGGTGCAGCCGACGGCCGAGGCGGCGCGCGTCATCGGCGCGGTCGCGAAGGGCGACCTGTCGCAGACCATGGCGATCGAGATCGACGACCGCCCGCTCGAGGGCGAGTTCATGCGCACCGCGCGGACGGTGAACCTGATGGTGGAGCAGCTCGGCGCCTTCGCGGCAGAAGTGACACGCGTGGTCCGCGAGGTGGGTACCGAGGGCAAGCTGGGTGGCCAGGCGCGGGTCAAGGGCGTCGCCGGCATCTGGAAGGACCTCACCGAGAGCGTGAACTCGATGGCCGGCAACCTGACCGCCCAGGTGCGCAACATCGCCGAGGTGACGACCGCGGTGGCGAACGGCGATCTCTCGAAGAAGATCACGGTCGACGTGAAGGGCGAGGTGCTGGAGCTCAAGAACACGATCAACACGATGGTCGATCAGCTGCGGTCGTTCGCGGCGGAAGTGACGCGCGTGGCGCGCGAGGTGGGCACCGAAGGCAAGCTCGGCGGGCAGGCCCGCGTGGAAGGCGTCTCCGGCACCTGGCGTGACCTCACCGACTCGGTGAATTCGATGGCCGGCAACCTGACCGCGCAGGTGCGCAACATCGCCGAGGTGACCACCGCCGTGGCGAACGGCGACCTGTCCAAGAAGATCACGGTCGACGTGCGCGGGGAGATCCTCGAGCTCAAGGACACCGTGAACCGGATGGTGGACCAGCTCGGCTCCTTCGCGGCGGAGGTGACGCGCGTGGTCCGCGAAGTGGGCACCGAGGGCAAGCTCGGCGGCCAGGCCGACGTGAAGGATGTGGCGGGCACCTGGAAGGACCTGACCGACTCGGTGAACTCGATGGCCGGCAACCTCACCGCCCAGGTGCGCAACATTGCCGACGTGACCACGGCGGTCGCCAACGGCGACCTCTCCCGCAAGATCACCGTGGACGTGCGCGGGGAGATCCTCGAGCTCAAGAATACGATCAACACGATGGTCGACCAGCTCGGCGCTTTCGCGGCCGAGGTCACGCGCGTGGCGCGCGAAGTGGGCACCGAGGGCAAGCTCGGCGGCCAGGCGCAGGTCCCCGGCGTGGCCGGCACCTGGAAGGACTTGACCGAGTCCGTGAACGCGATGGCCTCGAAC
>DAIUEO010000106.1:0-13132 GCA_036845125.1 Candidatus Eiseniibacteriota bacterium
CTCTCCCTCCCCGCCCGCTTGTACGTCGTCCAGATGACCCTGGGCGGACGCCCCGCAGGTGCACGGAAGATCGTGGTCCTTCGCTAGAAGTCCTGAGAAACAACCTGGGGTTCTAGGGGGTGAGCGAGTTCAGGACCTTCTGCGCACGCTCGCGATCGGGCCCCGGCGGGGCGATCTCGAGATACCGGCGCAGCGCTTCGACGGCCGCGCTCTTCCGCGTCTCGCCGGCGCCGCTCGCGTAGGCGAGGACGCGCTGCTCGTACGCGCGCTTGCGCGCCTCGACCTGCGCCGGGCCGGCTCCGGCCTTCTGCGCCACTGCTGCCCACGCCGTTGCCGCCGAATCGAACGCGGCCGCCCGGCGTCCGCTTATCGCCTGCGCGGTCTTCTCGTTGGCGGTGGCCGCGGCGGCGCGCGCCGGTTCCGGCCAGGCGAACGACGGGTCGGAACGGAACGCCTTCGCCATCTGCTGCTTCTGAGTTTCGTCGAGCACCGCCACCGCGTCGAGCGCGACGTCGTAGTCGCGCACCGCGCCCTCGACTTCGAGATCATGGCGCACCGACTGAAAGCCAAGCGCGAGCACCGAGACCTGATGTCGCCCGGGGGACACTTTCACGCAGTAGCTGCCGTCGGCGGCCGTGACCGCGGTCGATCCCAGATCGACGATCACCACCTGGGCTCCCGACACCGGGCGGCCGTTCCGGTCGCGGACCGTGCCGCAGACCCGCGAGCCGAGGTCCTTGAATTCGAGCTTGAGTTGGTCGGCGGTGGCACCGGCTGCCGAATCCTCCTCGCGCGCGGTCGCCGCGAGCGGCGACTCGGCGTGGGCCTTCGACTTGAATCCGGTCCCGCTCCGCGTGCCCGCGACCTCGGAGGTCTTGGCCGGCGCGGGCGGCGCGGCCTGGGTGGTCACGGGGAAGTCCTCGCCGGCGCCGCGCTTGACCTGCTGCGCGCGGGCCGCGGGAACCGGCGCCGTGTTCTCCTTCGCGAGGTCCTGCTTCTTGGCAACCTGGCCTTCTTCGACGGTCGCCACCGTCCTCTTCGCGTCGGGGGTCACTTCCACCCGGCCGTCGGCCGGGCGCGCTTCCCGCGCAGCGTCCGCCTGCGGCTTCTGCGCGAAGTTGCCGGCCTCGTTCTTGTCGCGTGCGCGTTCGTCGTCCTTTTCATCGGGGCCGGTCACCTGGCGGGGCGCCGACTCCGACGCGGGGGGCACCGGGGGCGCCGCCTGGGACTGAACGCGCTCGTCCACCCGCGTGTCGCGGAGCGTGGAGAGCGGCGTCTCGCGGCCGACCAGCATGACGATCCCCGCACCCACCACGATGGTGGCCGCCACGCCCGACCACGCGAGGCCCTCGGAGCTCAGCAGGAACGTGAGGATGCGCGCGAGAATGCCCGGCTCCCGCTCGGGTGGAGGTGCAGCGCGTGTGCCCGTGAGACGCAGGCGATCCTCGACCCGGCTGGCGAAGGAGTCGAAGTACGCCTCGCCCGGATCGTGGCTGAGCGTCGAGCGCAGCACGCGATCGTCGGCGGCCAGCGCGGAGAGCCGCTCCCGGCACGAGGCGCACGACTCGACATGACGCGTCGCTTCCGCCAGCTCCGCGGGGTCCAGCTCGCCGTCGAGCAGCCGCGACAGCCGCTCGTCGTCCAGGTGGCTCACGATGATTCTCCCGTTCGTTCGGTCATGCGGGCGCGCAGCTCGCTGCGGGCGCGGGACAGCCGCGACATCACGGTCCCGACCGGGACCTGCAGCGTGCGCGCGATCTCCTCGTAGGACAGCTCCTCGACCACGCGCAGGGTGAGTATGGTCTGGTGCTCGGGCGAAAGCTGCGCGAACGCCTCGCCGAGATGCGCGTCGCGCTCGCGGCCTGCCGTCTCGGCGGCCGGGTCGTCGCCGGCCGCCCACTGCTGCCCGGCTTCGACCAGCGGCTCGATCGACGTCTCGGGCCGGCGCTTCCGGTGCCGGAACAGCGAGTACGCCAGGTTCACGGTGATGCGCGAGAGCCAGGGATAGAGCGGCTCGTCGGCGCGGAACCGGCCGAGCGCCCGATAGGCACGCACGAAGGCCTCCTGTGCGAGATCGTCCGCGTCGCTCGCGTTCCGCGTGAGTGCGAAGGCCACCCGGTACACCGGACGCTGGTAGCGGCGCACGATCTCCGTGAACGCCGCCTCATCGCCGCGCTGCGCGGCACGTACGAGGTCCGGCTCGTCGGGCAGGGCGCGGGAGGTTCCCGATCGGCTCCCCGGCTCCGCCGGGGACGCACCCGCCTTCTCCGATCCCTCGAATGCCTTACGCCCCGGCTCGGCGTTCATTCCCGACGGCTACGCCCGCGGGGAAGGGCTGTCAAGACCGGTCCCGCGAACCCCGGACGGCGGCCGCCACCAGCGCGTGATCCCGTTCGGCCCGTGCGGCTTCGAGGGCCATCATCGGGTCGGGGTGCCCGGTGATGGCCCGGCCCAGCACGAGCAGGCTCGCCCCCGAGGCCACGGCGTCGGCGACGGTGGTGACGCGCTTCTGGTCCTGGAGGCCTCCGCCCGCAGGACGGATGCCGGGGGTCACGGAGTAGAACGGCTTCGGATGCTTGGCGGCGAGCGCCGGGAGATCGGCCGCCGAGCAGACGATGCCGGCCGCTCCGGAGGCGATCGCGACCTCGAGCAGGGCCGCCTGGGTCTCCGCCATCCGGAACGGCCGCTCGAACCCGGGCGGCATGTCGCCGGCGTCCAGGCTCGTGAGCACGGTCACGGCGACCACACGGGTCGGCCCGTTCGCAGCGACGATTCCGTTCACGGCCGCACGGATCATCTCGCCTCCGCCCGCCGCATGGACGGTGAGGAGATCGACGCCCAGCCTTCCGGCGGCGCGGGCCGCGCCGGCGACTGTGTTGGGGATGTCGTGCAGCTTGAGATCCAGGAACACGCGGCGGCCGCGCTCGATCAAAGTGGTGACCGCGCGTGGGCCTTCGGTGGTGAAGAGCTGAAGGCCGACCTTGGCGATCTCGGGGCCCGGACCGAGCCGCTGGTGGAGGGCCAGCGCCTCCTCGAGCGTGGCGACGTCGAAAGCGATTGCGAACTGGCTCATGTGCGTGCTCCGCGGCGCGCTTCGTGGGCCACGGCGGGAACCGCGGCGGGTTTCGAGGTGGCGTAGCGGCGCTGCCAGGCGCGCAGCGACTTCTCGCCGCTCGCCTTCACGTGGGCGAGGATGCCGTCCAGCACTTCGGCCGCCGCGCGCGGCCGGACGAACGAGGCGGTGCCCACCTGCACGGCGACCGCGCCGATCGCGAGGAACTCGAGTGCGTCGGTCGCGCTCACGATGCCGCCCGACCCGATCACCGGAATCCGGACCGCGCGCACCGCTTCGTCGCAGCGCGCAAGCGCCAGCGGCTTGATTGCCGGGCCCGAGAGTCCTCCCGTGCGGCGGTTGAGCCGCGAGGCGCCGGTCGAAAGATCGATGCTCATGCCGACGAAGGTGTTGACCGCGGTGAGGGCGTCGGCTCCGCCCCGCTCGCACGCGAGCGCGAGCTCGGCGATCGCGGTGACGTCCGGCGAGAGCTTGGCGATCAGCGGGCGCGGCGTGAGCGGCCGCAGCCGCGCCAGCGTCTTTTCGAGCCGGCCCGGCACCGTCCAGTAACGGGCGCCGCCGCGCGAGACGTTCGGGCACGAGAAGTTGATCTCGAAGGCTGCAATGCCCGGCTCGCCGGCCAGCGCGACCAACAGGCGCTCGAGCTCGGACGCCGTCTCGCCACCCACCGAAGCGATCACGCGCGCCTTCATGCGCGCGAGCTTGGGCAGCTTCTCGGCGCGGAACCGCACGAGGCCGACGTTCTCGAGGCCGATCGAGTTGAGCATGCCGCCCGCGGTCTCGGCGATCCGCACCGGCGGGTTTCCCGCGCGCAGCTTCAGGGTCACGGTCTTGGTGATCACCGCACCGAGCGTCGAGGGATCGATGACGTGCGCGTACTCGTCGCCGTAGCCGAACGTGCCGGAGGCCACCAGGATCGGATTCGGCAGCGTGAGGTCGCCGATCCGGACGGCGAGGTCCGCGCCGGTGCCGTTCGTGCGGCTCATTCGATGCGGCTCCAGTCGAGCTCGCCGGCCTCGAACACCGGCCCCTCGGTGCAGCACATCGCGTACTCGCGGTTGCCGAGCAGTGACGGCAAAGAAGGGTCGAACGCCTCGGTGGATTCGGCACTCCTCGGCAGCGGGCACCCGCGGCACACGCCCGTGCCGCACGCCATCACCGATTCCATTGCCAGGAACGCCGGCACCTCGCGCTCGAGCGCCCACAGCGCCACCGCCTTGAGCATCCCGTGCGGCCCGCACGCATGCAGCACGAGCGGCGACTCGAGCTTGGGCGCCAGACGGTCGAGCAGCTGGACGACGTTGCCGCGCATCCCGCGCGACCCATCGTCGGTACAGAGGTGGAGCTTCCCGCCGGAGCGCTTCAGGCGCCGCGCGGCCTCCGCGAGCCCGACCAGGTGTTTGCTGTCCCGCGCCCCGAAGATGAACTCGATCGGCTCGCCCAGCTCATCCGCGGCGAACAGCAGCGGCGCCACACCACGCCCGCCCGCGATCAGCACCTGGGTGCCCGGGATCTCGAGCGTGTAGCCGCGGCCGAGCGGGCCGAGCACTTCGATCGGCGCGCCCTTCTCGAGCGACGCCAGGGCACGGGTGCCGACGCCGACCGGCGCGTACAGGAAGCCGACCTCGATGCCGCGGCCGCGACGGCGGACGCCCGCGACGCTCATCGGGCGTGGGAGGAACGCCGGATTGGTCTCAGGCTCGAGCAGGAGCTGAACGAACTGCCCCGGACGCGGCGCCACGAACTCCCGCGGCAGCGCGATGTCGAGCCAGCGATGCCCCGCGCCATAGTCCTCGTGGCGCGTCACGACGCCGCGCGCCTGGATCCATGGCGTGAGGGCCGCGCTGTGCGTGTGGGCGGCGGTCATCTCTCCTTCACCGGAGGTGGTGGGACGAAGGCGCTGTCGAGCCCGCCGCGGCGGAGCATCGAGTCGCGCGCGGTCGGCGCGAAGCTCGGAGGTTGAATCGCGACGGTGTCCCGCGGAACGTGGACCGCGGCGGTGTCGGCCGTCGCCGAATCCGGAATCGTCATGCGGTACGGAAGCGGCGCGCCGGTCGGTCCCAGCGTTTCGAAGTCGGCCCCCGCGGGGGGCTGGCCGAGCCGCGGCGTTTCCGCCGGTGGCGGCGTGAGCGACTGTTCCGCCACCACGGGCACCGGCGCCAGCGGAAGGACGATGAGCTCGCTCGGCACTTCGTGCCCGCGCTCCTCGAGGTAGTCGCGGGCCGCGATCTGCGCTTCGGTCCCGGGATGCTCGCGCACGACCTTCCACAGCAGGCTGTCCGCGGCGGCGCCACGATCGAGCTTCCGCGCCAGCACCCAGGCTTCGGCGTTCATGGCCTTCGCCGCGATCGGCGTGTCCGGAAACTTCTCCTCCACCTTCCGGTACTCCTCGATCGCACGCTCCGGCTTCTCGAGCTGGAAGAGGTAGAGCTCGGCCACCAGGAACCCCGCTTCGGATTCCTTCTGCACGCTGTCACCCGCCTCCGCGCGGAAGCGGGCGATGCGCTCGAGATTCCGCAGCCGCTCCGAGGCCTGGATGCCGAAGCCGGTCCCGCCCGAGCGATCGCGCACGACCTGGTAGCTCGCGCGCGCCTTGTCGAAATCGTCTCCGACGGTCTCCCACGCATAACCGATCCGGTAGTTCGCCTCGTCCGCGAGCGGGGTGCGCGGGAGGTTCTGAACGACACGCTCGTAGGCTCGGATCGCCTCTTCGATCCGCCCCGAAGCCAGGTGCACGCTTCCGATTCTGAGCTCGAGCCGCCCCCAGCGATCCCAGCCGGGAACCTGCTGCACGATCGCCGGCTTGCCGCCGGTGGTGTCGGGCGGCAGCGGCTCGCGCTCGTGGGAGATGGCGTCCTCGAGCAGGACCAGCGCCTGATCGTACTCGCGCGCGCCTTCGAGACACTCGGCCTCGCGCAGCAGATAGCGCAGCCGCTGCTCGTCATCCGGGGCCGTCACGCCGAGCCGGCGGAAATCCTGCCCGGCCGCTTCGAAGTCCTTCGCCTGGTACAGGGCCTCGGCGCGCTGGACGCGGGCGAGCGGCACCAGCGAGTGCTTGGGGTACCGGTCGACGACGTGGCCCGCCGAGATCGCGGCTTCCGCCGGCTCGTTGAGCGAGATCAGGCACCGCGAGCGCTCGTAGTACGCGTAGGGGGCGAGATCGTGCTTGGGCGCGCTCTCGAGGAACTCGTCGAACATACGGATCGCCGGGCGGTACTTGCGCGCCTGCCGGTAGCCGACGCCCAGGTAGAACTTGGACTCGGCGATCAACGGGCTGCCGGGGAAACGCGTCGGGAAGTTCTCGAGCATCGACACCGTCTGGAGCGGATCGTCGCGTCCGAGCAGCGCGCGCGCCCACAGCAGGTAGGCGTCGTCGACCCACTTCGACTTGGAGTGAAACGCCAGCACCTTCTTCGAATACTCGATGGACTTCACGTACTCGTTGCCGCCCGTGGGGCTCTGCGCCTTGTCGATCACGTACGGCTGCCCGGCGGTGGCCTTGTCGTAGTACTTCCGCGCCGTATAAAAGGTGTTGTAGTAGGCGCACGAGCCGAGCACGAGGGCCATCATGAGGGCGGGCGCGAAGCGCGTCCGCAGGCGCTGCGAAAACGTCACCCGATCTCCTGAAGCGCGGCCACGCCCAGCGGCCCCCGCCGCAGGGCCTCCATCCCCGAAACCGCGGCCAGCGAACCGGCCACCGTGGTGATCACCGGGATGCCGAGCTGGATCGCGCGCTCGCGAATCGACCGCTCGTCGAATTCCGAGACGCGGCCGAGCGGCGTGTTCAGCACGAGCTGGATCTCCCCGTTCTCCATCAGGTCCACCACGTTCGGACGTCCCTCGTGCACCTTGAAGACCTCGCGGCTCGGAATCCCGTTCCGCGAGAGGAACCGCGCCGTCCCGCGGGTGGCTACGAGTCCATACCCCAGCTCCACCAGCTTCTTCGCCATGAAAGTGATCGAGCGCTTGTCGTCGTCGCGAACGCTGACAAAGACGTTACCCGCGGTCGGCAGCGGCTCGCCCGAGCCCAGGTGGGCCTTGGCCAGCGCGCGCCCGAAGTCGCGGTCGCGGCCCATCACCTCTCCCGTGGATTTCATCTCGGGGCCGAGCAGGGTGTCCTCGCCGGGGAACCGGTTGAAAGGTAGCACGGGCTTCTTGACGCTCACGAACTCGGGGTCCGGCAGCTCCATGGGCCCGATATCGGCCAGCCGCTCCCCGGCCATGACGCGGGCCGCGAGCCGCGCCAGCGGCACCCCGATCGCCTTGCTCACGAACGGCACCGTACGCGAGGCGCGCGGGTTGGCCTCGAGGACGAAGATCTGGTCGCTGCGCACCGCGTACTGCACGTTGAGCAGCCCGCGCACCCCGAGCTCGCGCGCGAGCCGCGCGGTGATCTCGCGGACCGCGTGCACCGTGTGGTCGCCGAGGGTGAACGGCGGGATCACGCAGGTCGAGTCGCCGGAGTGGATGCCGGCTTCCTCGATGTGCTCCATGACCGCGGCGACGAACACGTCCTCGCCGTCGGAGACGGCATCGACGTCGACCTCGAGCGCGCCCTGCAGGAAGCGGTCGATGAGCACGGGCTCGTCCACCGAGATCAGAGCCTCGTTCGTGAGCCAGTCGTCGAGATCCTCGATCGCGTACACGACGCGCATGCCGCGGCCGCCGAGCACGTACGAGGGCCGCACCATCACCGGCAGGCCGATGGCGTTCGCGACCTGGATCGCCTCGTCGCGCGACGCCGCGGTCTGGCTCTCGGGCTGGAGCAGTCCCATGCGCTCCACGAGCTCGCGGAAGCGCCCGCGGTTCTCCGCGAGATCGAGGCCGTCCCACGGCGTTCCCCACAGCGGCACCCCGGCCTCGTGGAGGCCGCGCGCCAGCTTGAGCGGCGTCTGCCCGCCGAGCTGCACGATGACGCCGATCGGTGTTTCGCAGTCGACCACGTTGAGCACGTCCTCGAGGGTGAGCGGCTCGAAGTAGAGCCGGGTCGACACGTCGTAGTCGGTGCTGACGGTCTCGGGGTTGGAGTTCACGAGCAGCACGTCGTAGCCGCGGCCTTTCAGCTCCAGCGCCGCCTGCACGCAGCAGTAGTCGAACTCGAGCCCCTGTCCGATACGGTTGGGCCCGCTGCCGAGGATCATGACCCGCGGCTTCGTGCTCTCCGGAACCTCGTCCTCCTCCTCGTACGTCGAGTAGAAGTAGGGCGTCTCCGCCGGGAACTCGGCGCCGCAGGTGTCGACCGCCTTCATGACGGGACGGATGCCGTGCGCGAGCCGGCGTTGGCGCACCTCGGTCTCGGTCAGGCCCGAGCGCCGGGCGAGATGCGGGTCCGAGAAACCGAGCCGCTTGGCGGCGAGGATCGTTCCGTCCGCGAGGGCGGCGTCGAAGCCTTCGGGCACGGCAAGGCGGCGCGTCAGCTCGCGGTCGAAGTCGGTGACGCGCTTCATCTGGTTCAGGAACCAGGGATCGATGCCCGTGAGGTGCGACAGCGCCGCCGGCTCCTCGCCCCCCGCCAGCACCTGGAAGAGGTCGTTCAGCCGGCCCGGGCTCGCCTCGCGCAGGGATTCGCGCAGCGCCTCGAGGTCGGCGCGCCCGACCGGTGACGGCAGCACGCCGGGGCCGTTCTCGAGCGCGCGCCAGCCCTTGAGCAGCGCCTCGGGGAACGTGCGGCCGATGGCCATGATCTCGCCCACCGACTTCATCCGGGTACCGAGCTTCTGCTCGGTGGCGCGGAACTTCTCGAACGCCCAGCGCGGGATCTTGACGACGCAGTAGTCGAGCGAGGGCTCGAAGCAGGCCGGGGTCTTGCGCGTGATGTCGTTCGGGATCTCGTCGAGCGTGAGGCCGACCGCGAGCATCGCCGAGATCTTGGCGATCGGGAACCCGGTGGCCTTGCTGGCGAGCGCCGAGCTGCGGGAGACGCGCGGGTTCATCTCGATCACCCGCATCTCACCGGTGTCGGGGTGGACCGCGAACTGGATGTTGGAGCCGCCGGCCTCGACCTTGATGGCGCGCATCACACGGAAGGCGGCGTCGCGCATGTCCTGGTAGCAGCGGTCGCTGAGCGTCTGGGCCGGCGCCACGGTGATGCTGTCGCCGGTGTGCACGCCCATCGGGTCGAAGTTCTCGATCGAGCACACGACCACGCAGTTGTCCGCGCGGTCGCGCATCACCTCGAGCTCGAACTCCTTCCAGCCGAGCAGGCACTCCTCGATCAGGATCGAGCCGTTGGGGCTGGCCGCGATGCCGTAGCGCGCCGCCTCCCGGAGCTGCCGCATGTTGTGGACCAGGCCCGAGCCGGCGCCGCCCAGCGTGAACGAGGAGCGGATCACGAGCGGATAGCCGAGCTGTTCGCCGAGCCCCACCGCCTCCGCCACGTTCGAGGCATAGCCGCTGCGCGGGAGGTGGAGCCCGGCGCGGATCATCGCCTGCTTGAAGCGGTCGCGATCTTCCGCGGTCTCGATCGCCTCGAGCGAGGCGCCGATCAGCCGCACGCCGTGCTTCTCGAGCACGCCGGAATGGGCGAGCGCGACCGCCAGATTGAGCGCAGTCTGCCCGCCGAGCGTCGGCAGCAGCGCGTCGGGCTTCTCCTTCTCGATGATGCGCTCGGCGATCTCCGGCAGGAGCGGCTCGATGTACGTGCGATCGGCGAACTCGGGATCGGTCATGATCGTCGCCGGGTTCGAATTGAGCAGCACGACTTCGATCCCGAGTGCCTTCAGCGCGCGGCAGCCCTGGGTTCCCGAGTAGTCGAACTCGCAGGCCTGCCCGATCACGATCGGGCCGGCGCCGAGCACCAGCACCTTCTTCACATCCGTGCGTACCGGCATCGTTACACCTTCACCGTGGTCGAAGCCGTGCGGCTCTTGACCACCAGCTCGCGGAAGCGGCGGAACCAGGGCCGCGAATCGTGCGGGCCCGGGCTCGCCTCCGGATGGTACTGGCAGGCCAGCCACGGGAGCTTCCGGTGCTTCATGCCTTCGAGCGTCTGGTCGTTGGCGCTCCAGTGGGTCAGCTCGACCTCGCGCGAATCCACCGTTGCGCCGTCCACCATGAAGCCGTGGTTCTGCGAGGTGATCTCGATCATGCCTGTGCGGCGTTCCACCACCGGGTGGTTGATCCCGCGGTGTCCGAACTTGAGCTTGCGGGTCTTGCCGCCCCACGCGAGGCCGAGCAGCTGATGCCCGAGGCAGATGCCGAGCGTCGGAATCGTGCGCGACAGCTCGCGCGCGGCGGCAATCGCGAAGTCGAGCGGCTCGGGGTCGCCGGGTCCGTTCGAGAGCACGGCGCCCTCGGGCTCCATCGCGAGGATCTCGCGCACCGGGGTGCGGGCCGGCACCACGCGCACCCGGAAACCCTCGGCGTGGAGCCGGCGCAGGATTCCGTACTTCACGCCAAAGTCCATCACCACGACCAGCGGCTTGGGTGAATCCCCCGCCGGCGCGAGCTCGGCCGGTCCCGCGCCGTCCCACCAGTAGGGCTCGGCGCACGTCACGACGTCGGCGAGCGCGAGCCCGAGCATGCTCGGACTGCGGCGCGCGCGGTCCACCAGCACGTCGGGGTTCTGCTCGAGCACCGACAGGCAGCCGCGCATCACGCCACGGTCGCGGAGATGACGCGTGAGCGCGCGGGTGTCGATGCCGGCGATGCCCGGCACGCCGCGCTCGGCGAGCAGGTCCTCGAGCCGTCCCTCGGAGCGCCAGTTGCTCGGCGTGTCGCAGATCTCGCGGCACACCACGCCCTGGGCGCGCAGCGCGTTGCTCTCCCAGTCGGCGGAGTTGACGCCGTAATTCCCGAGCAGCGGATACGTGAATGTGACGATCTGCCCGCAGTAGGACGGATCGGTGAGCACCTCCTGGTAGCCCGACATCGCGGTGTTGAACACCACTTCACCGGTGGTCTCGACCGCGGCGCCAAAGCCTTCGCCGCGGAAGATCCGACCGTCCTCGAGTGCCAGGAACGCAGGCGGCCTTTTCATCGAACGGGCGCTCCGGCGGCAACGGACACGTCGGTGTGCGTGACGCGCCCGGCGCACACGGTGAGCTTCACCCGGCCATGGACGGTGGCGCCGGCGAACGGCGTGCTCCGGCCCTTCGTATGGAAAGCGTTCGGATCCACGGTCCACTCCTCTGCGGGGTCGAACACCACGAGATCCGCCGCGAACCCCGGCTCGACGCGCACCTCGTCGAGGCCGAAGAGCCGGCGCGGCGCCTCGCTCCACAGCTCGATCGCGCGTTCCATCGTGATGGAGCCCGGCCGGACCAGCCCGGTGACGGTGAGTGCCAGCGCGGTCTCGAGCCCGACGATCCCGAACGGCGCGGAATCGAAGGGCTGGGTCTTCTCTTCGGCGGTGTGCGGCGCGTGATCGGTGCAGAGACAGTCCAAGGTGCCGTCGGCGATGGCGGCGATCACCGCCTTGCGATCGGCCTCCGAGCGAAGCGGCGGATTCATCTTGGCGTGGGTGCCGAGCTTTGCGACCGCTTCGTCGGTGAGCATCCAGTAGTGTGGGCAGGTCTCGCCGGTCACGTGGAGCCCGCGCCGCTTCGCATCGCGCAGGGCATCGAGCGACGCCGCGCACGAGAGGTGCGCGAGATGGACACGGCCGCCGGTGAACGCCGCGAGATCGCAGTCGCGCCGCACCATCACACTCTCAGCGGCCCACGGGATGCCGCGGTAACCGAGGCGCGTTGCGGTCGGCCCCTCGTTCATGACGCCGTCGCCCTTGAGATCGGGGTCTTCCTCGTGACAGACGATCGGGAGCTTCGTGTGTCGCGCGTACTCGAGCGCGCGCCGCATGATGGCGGCGGAGACCACCGGGCGCCCGTCGTCCGAGAGCGCGGCCGCGCCGGCCTTCTCGAGCGCCTGGAACTCGGCGAGCTGTTCGCCCTTCTGTCCCAGCGTGACGGCGGCGATCGGATGGACGCGGCAGTTCCCGGCCTCGGCGGCGCGATGCAGCACCCACTCGACGCGGGCGGCTTCGTCGACGACCGGGTTCGTGTTCGGCATGCAGAGCACGGCGGTGAATCCACCGGCCGCCGCCGCGCGCGTTCCCGTGGCGATGGTTTCCTTGGAGCCCTGCCCCGGCTCGCGCAGGTGGACGTGCGGATCCACGAGCCCCGGCGCGACGATGGCGCCGCGCGCCTCGAAGGCCTCGGCGCTGCCGGGCTTCTCCGTGCCGGCCGCCGTCACGCTCACGATCTTCTGTTCGCGGATGCGTACGTCGACTTCGGCGCCCGTCTTCCAGTGTTTCGCCTGGCGGATCAAGATCTCGCTCATGCGCGCTCCCGGATGGCGCGCGCCGAGCGCCGCAGCACCGCGGAGCGCACGCCCATGCCGTTCTCGACCTGCTTGAGCACCACCGAGCGCGGTCCGTCGACGACGTCGACCGCGAGCTCGAGGCCGCGATTGACGGGCCCCGGGTGCATCACCACCGCGTCCGGCTTCATGAGCGCGACGCGCCGCGCGTCGATGCCCCAGCTCTTCGCGTACTCGGAGAACGACGGCAGGAGCCCGCGCTCCATGCGCTCGCGCTGAATGCGGAGCGCCATCACCGCGTCGGCGCCCGCGAGCGCCTCGTCGGCAGTCGCGGCCAGCGTGCAGCCCAGCGCTTCCACGCCGACCGGGATCAGCGTGGCGGGCCCGGCGACCGTGACCTTCACGCCCAGCTTGTTGAGCCCGGCAATCGCCGAGCGCGCGACCCGCGAGTGCGCGATGTCGCCCACGATTGCGATGCGTCGGTTCTCGAAGTGCCCGCGCCAGACCTGGCGGAGCGTCATCAGGTCGACCAGGCCCTGGGTCGGATGCTCGTGGGTGCCATCGCCGGCGTTCACGATGCCCATGCCGACGTGGCGGGCGAGGAACTCCGGCACCCCGGACGAGGCGTGGCGCACCACCACCAGGTCGGTGCCGTTCTTCTCGAAGATCCGGAGCGTGTCCACCAGCGACTCGCCCTTGCTGAGCGAGAGCCCCCCGCTCGTGACCGAGACCACCACCGCGCCGAGCCGGCGGCCGGCCAGCTCGAAAGCGATGCGGGTGCGGGTCGAGTCCTCGAAGAAGGCG
>DAIUEO010000107.1:0-12940 GCA_036845125.1 Candidatus Eiseniibacteriota bacterium
CGAGGCCTACCGCGCGCTGCGCGTGATCAACCCTTCTCCTTATATGTACTTCTTGAGACTTGACGATCTCGCGATCGTCGGCTCCTCGCCGGAGCTGCTGGTGCGGCGCACCGACGGGGTCGTGGAAGTGCGTCCCATCGCCGGCACCCGTCCCCGCGGACGGAGCAGCGAGGAAGACCGCAGACTCGAGCACGAGCTGCTCGCCAACGAGAAAGAGCGCGCCGAGCACGTCATGCTGGTCGACCTCGGCCGCAACGACGTCGGGCGCGTCTCGGACTTCGGCACCGTCGAGACCAACGAGTACATGCCGGTCGAGCGCTACTCGCAGGTCATGCACCTCGTGTCCAACGTGCGCGGCCGCGCGCGGGGCGGGCTCCAGCCGCTCGACGTGGTGCGCGCCTGCTTCCCGGCCGGCACGGTGTCGGGCGCTCCCAAGGTGCGGGCGATGGAGATCCTGTCCGGGCTCGAGCCGGTGCGGCGCGGCATCTACGCGGGCGCCGTCGGCCACTTCGACTATCATGGCAACCTCGACCTGTGCATTGCGATCCGGACGCTGGTTTACCGGAACGGGCGCGCGCACTGGGGTGTGGGGGCGGGCATTGTGGCCGACTCCGAGCCCGAGCGGGAGTGGGAGGAGACCCTGAACAAGGGCCGTGCGCTGTGGCTCGCCGTGCAGCGTGCGGAGCGGGGCATTTCATGATCTTCGTGATCGATAATTACGATTCATTTACTTACAACCTCGTGCAATACCTCGGCACGCTCGGTGCCGAGATCGAAGTGGCCCGCAACGACGCGATCAGCGTCAAAGATCTGGCGAAGAAGCCGCTCGAAGGGCTGGTGATTTCGCCCGGCCCCGGCGAGCCGAAGGATGCCGGCATCACCGAAGACGCGATCCGCGAGCTCTCCGGCAAGGTGCCGATCCTCGGCGTGTGCCTCGGGCACCAGGCGATGGGCGAGGTGTTCGGCGGCAAAGTGGTGCGCGCGCCGCGCCTGATGCACGGCAAGACCAGCCCGATCCTGCACCGCGGGCGCGGGGTGTTCGCCGGGCTCGACAACCCGTTCGAAGCCACCCGCTACCACTCGCTGATCGTCGAGCGCGAATCGCTGCCCGGCGTGCTCGAAGTGGTGGCGTGGACCCCCGAGGGCGAAATCATGGGGCTCAAGCACCAGGACGCCGAGACCTGGGGCGTCCAGTTCCACCCCGAGTCGGTGCTCACCTCGCAGGGCATCAAGCTGATCGAGAACTTCCTCACGCTCTGCCGCCAGCACGCGGCCGCCCGGAGTGCAACGTGATCCGTAACGCGATCGCGCACGCCGTCGCCCGCGAGGACCTCCCGCGCGAGATGGCGCTCGCCGCGATGGAGCAGATCCTGGCCGGCGACGCCACGCCCGCCCAGATCGGCGCGCTGGCGGTGGCGCTGCGAATGAAAGGGGAGACGCCGGCGGAGCTCGCCGGCATGGCCGAGGCGCTGCGCCGGCGCGTGCCTCCGATCCGCACGCGACGCTCGCCGCTGGTCGACACCTGCGGCACCGGCGGAGATTCCGCCGGCACCTTCAACATCTCGACCACCGCCGCGCTGGTCGCGGCCTCGTGCGGTCTCGCGGTCGCCAAGCACGGGAACCGCGCGGTTTCGAGCCGCACCGGGAGCGCCGATGTGCTGGAGTCGCTGGGCGTGGGCATCGACCTCACGCCGGAAGCGGCCGGGCGCTCGCTCGACCTGCTCGGGATCACATTCCTGTTCGCGCCCAACTTCCACAGCGCGTTGCGCCACGCCGCGGAGCCGCGCCGCGAGATCGGCGTGCGCACGGTGTTCAACGTGCTGGGCCCGCTGTCCAATCCCGCCGGCGCGAGCCGCCAGCTGCTCGGCGTCTACTCCGACGCGCTGGTGCGCCCGGTCGCCGAGGTGCTGGGCCAGCTCGGCAGCGACCGCGCGTGGGTCGTGCACGGGCGCGACGGGCTCGACGAACTGACCGTGTTCGACAAGAGCCATGTCGCCGCCCTCGAGAACGGCGCAATCCGCGAGTTCGAGCTGGATCCGGGCGAGTACGGCCTCTCCGGCAAATCCCGCGACGAGATCGCGGGCGGCGACGCCACCGCCAACGCAGCCCGCATCCGTGCGGTGCTCGCGGGGGAGAAGAGTGCGGCGCGCGACATCGTGCTCCTCAACACCGGGGCGGCGCTCGTGGTCGGCGGACTCGCGAACGACCTCAAGGACGGGATCACGCGCGCGGCCCAGGCCATCGACAGCGGCGCGGCGCGCGACAAGCTCGCCGAGCTCGCCGCCTTCCGCGGTTAGCGCCGTGGACCGTCTCGCACGTATCGCCGACGACCGCCGGCGCCGGATCGAGGATCTCAAGCTCCACACGCCGGGCCACGTGCTCAAGTCCCGGCTCGGCCCGCCGCGGCCCGGCGGACGTCTCGAGCGCGCGCTCCGACGCGCGCGCCCCGCCGATCCGCTCAAGCTCCTGTGTGAGTTCAAGCGCGCCTCGCCCTC
This sequence comes from Candidatus Eiseniibacteriota bacterium, assembly GCA_036845125.1. Lineage (GTDB taxonomy): Bacteria > Eisenbacteria > RBG-16-71-46 > RBG-16-71-46 > RBG-16-71-46 > DAIUEO01. Next base: position 2,496 of record DAIUEO010000107.1, read on the forward strand.
GCGCGGCATGCTCAATGAAGCGGCCGATCCCGTGGCCATGGCGGGGATCTACGAACGCGGCGGCGCGACGGCGATCTCGGTGGTCACCGAACCGGATCATTTCCATGGCAGCCTCGAATGGCTCGACCAGGTGCGCGCTGTGACGCGGTTGCCGCTCCTGCTCAAGGACTTCGTGTTCGATTCCTGGCAGCTCCTCGATGCCGCCGTGCGCGGCGCCGACGGCGTGCTGCTGATCGCCTCGCTGTTGAGCGATGTGCAGCTCCAGCGACTGATCGGCGAGGCCAAGCTGCTCGGGCTCGACCCGCTGGTCGAGGTGCACGACCGCGACGAGCTGGCCCGCGCGCTGCGCGCCGGCGCCACGATCGTCGGGGTCAACAACCGCGACCTCCATACCTTCGAGGTGCGCCTCGAGACCTCGCTCGAGCTGATGCCGTTCGTACCGACCATGATTGCCGCGGTCGCCGAGAGCGGGCTCTCGACTCCGGACGATCTCGCGCGGCTGCGCGCGACGCGCTGCGACGCGGTGCTGATGGGCGAGGTGTTCATGACGAGCGCCGACCCGGCGCGGACGCTCGAGCAGCTCCAGGCGGCGGCACGGGGATGAGCGACCGGCCCCGCACCCTGATCAAGATCTGCGGGCTGACGTCGTACGACGACGCCCGGATGGCGTTCGAGGCGGGGGCGGACTGGCTCGGCTTCGTGCTGTGGGACGAGAGCCCGCGCGGCATCCCGGCGCCGAAGGCGCGTGAGATCACGGCCGCGCTCGACGGCGCAGTACGGGTGGGCGTGATGGTGGCGCCGACACCGGAGAACGCCGAGGAGCTGGCAACGAGGGCCGGTGTCGACCGCGTGCAGCTCCACCAGGTCGATCCCATGGCCTGGCCCGAGTCGTTCCCGTTCCCGATCTGCTTCGCCTGCACGGTCGAGGACGACGGCTCGCTGCGCGAAGCGCTCCCCGCGCTGCGCCATCTCGTGCTGCTCGACACGGCGGATCGCGTGCTGCCCGGCGGGACCGGTCGCACCTTCCCGTGGGAGACCGCGCGCGTGGTGGCGGCGACCCGCGACGTGCTGCTCGCGGGCGGGCTCGACGCCTCGAACGTGACCGAGGCGATCGAGCAGGTTCAGCCGTTCGGCGTGGACGCCAGCTCGCGGCTCGAGTCGGGCCCCGGGCGCAAGGACCCGGAGAAGGTGCGCGCGTTCATCGCCGCGGTGCGCGCGGGCGACGCCAAGCTCGGCCCGGAGACCGGGCCATGAGCTTCACAACCGGGCCGGACGCCCACGGCCACTACGGACCCTATGGCGGGCGCTTCGTTCCCGAGACGCTGATCGCGGCACTCGACCAGCTCGAAGCCGAATACACCAAGGCCCGCCTCAACGAAGCATTCCGGCGCGAACTGGCCGACACGCTGCGCGACTTCGCGGGCCGGCCCACGCCGCTGATCGAAGCGAAGCGCTTCTCGGAGAAGGCCGGCTGCCGGGTGTTCCTCAAGCGCGAAGACCTGCTCCATACCGGCGCGCACAAGATCAACAACACGATCGGCCAGTGCCTGCTCACGAAACGCATGGGGAAGCCGCGCGTGATCGCCGAGACCGGCGCCGGGCAGCACGGGGTCGCGACCGCCGCCGCCGCCGCGCGCTTCGGGCTCTCGTGTGTGGTCTACATGGGCTCCGAGGACATGCGGCGCCAGCGCCTGAACGTGGAGCGCATGAAATTGCTCGGCGCCGAGGTGCGCGCGGTGGACGCCGGCTCGCGCACCTTGAAGGACGCGATCAACGAGGCGCTGCGCGACTGGGTGACGAACGTGCGCGACACCCACTACGTGCTGGGCTCTGTGCTGGGCCCGCATCCCTTTCCGATGCTGGTGCGGGAATTCCATCGTGTGATCGGGGACGAGGCGCGCGCGCAGTTCGAGAGCGCCCACGGCGGCCGGCCCGACGTGCTCGCCGCCTGTGTCGGCGGCGGCAGCAACGCGATCGGCCTCTTCACCGCGTTCCTCGACGACGCCGGCGTGCGCATGGTGGGGGTGGAGGCCGGCGGCGAAGGCATCGCGAGCGGGCGCCACGCGGCGCGCATCCCCGAGCACCAGATCGGAGTGCTCCACGGGACCCGCACGCTGGTGCTTCAGGATGGGCGCGGGATGGTGCGCGAGACCCACTCGGTGTCGGCCGGGCTCGACTACCCCGCACTCGGCCCCGAGCACGCCTGGCTCGCCGACCAGGGCCGCGCGGAGTACGCGTCCGCCACGGACACCGAGGCCCTCGACGCGTTCGAGGCACTGTCGCGCACCGAGGGCATCCTGCCCGCGCTCGAATCGGCGCACGCGCTCGCCTGGGTGCTGCGCGAGGGACGGAATCTCGGCCCGGACGCGCGGGTACTGGTCAATCTCTCGGGCCGCGGTGACAAGGACGTGGACGAGGTCCTGAGGGTGCGCGGCAAAACCTCCGCGACGCCCTGAGGCCGTAGACCACGGCGCGGCCTATGCCGCCCGCCGGGCCTCCACGTCCTTCCCGTACCAGTCCACGCGGCGCGTCAGGAACATGACGAGCGCGAGCACCACGAACAGGCCGAGCGAACCCACCAGCAGCGCGAAATCCTCGTTTTCGAGCAGCACGTAGAGGTAGCCGTAGAGCGCGGCCACCACGCCGCCGATCGCGAGGCCGCGTCCCCACGAGCCGAGGATCCAGCGTGCGTACGAGCCGACCATCGCAATCACCCCGAGCGAGGCGAGCACATAGGCGGTGACGAAGCCCAGCTGCTCGGCCAGCGACAGCTCGAGCAGGAAGAACAGGCAGAGTGCCGCCCCGATCATCAGGTACTGGATCGGGTGCACCCGTGCGGTGGCCAGGACTTCCATCAGCCAGACCGCCGTGAAGGTCAGGATCAGGAACAGGCTCGCGTACTTCACGCTCCGCTCCGCCATGCGATGAACCGTCACCGTCTCGACGAAGTTCACGCCGAAGGCGGACAGGAGAACGTTGGCCGCGGGCGAGGATTCCGACGTCCACACCTGGGGATAGTTCCGGCCCAGGAACGGGATGCTCCACGTGGCCTTGAACCCCTGCTCACTGGTGGTGCGGTCCTGCGGCAACCAGTTGCCCTGGAAGCTCGGGCTCGGCCAGTTGGACTCGAGCACGACCTTCGTCGTACGGCCGAACGGCGTGAAGAAGAGCCCCTCGCTGCCGTTCATCTTCAGGGGGAACCGGAATGTGAACCCGCTTTTGCCACGGGGGCCGACCGTGGCGTGGATGCCGCTGCCGACGCCGCCGTCGTATTCGCCAATGCCGGGCATGAACGGAACGCGATCGGCGCCGGCCTCGAATTCGATCTCGTCGTGGATGGCGCGCGCATCGCTGATGCCGAGAGCCACCACCGCGCGATCCCACAGCACGTCGGCAGCTCCGATGCCGAGCGGAGCAACGTCGGGCGCCTCGAAGCTTCCGCGAAGCTCGAGGTCCGACTGGTACACGGGCACCGAGAAGATGCCGCGCGAGCGCCGCTCGCTCGACACTTTGCCCTGGATGGAAAGCTCGCCCGGCAGGAACACCAGGTGGCGCACGGTCGTCACGATTTCGGCCGGGCCCTTCTCGGGCTTGTAGGTGGTGCGCTGGAGATAGGGGACGACCAGCGCGGGCCCGGTGAGGGTCTGCTTGCGGCCCCACTTGGCGGTGATCTCCTCCACCGCCTCGGTGCGGCGCTCGCTGCGCTCGCCCACCAATCCGCCGATCCAGAACACGGGAATCTGGAGCACGATCACCGCGAACAGCAGGGTGATGACCCGGACGACGTGCGGATTGAAATTGAACACGGCACCTCCACGAGTGGGACGTCTCGGTTTTCGGCCTTTTTTCGGCGGCCCTTGAGTGCTCCGCTGGGAGGGGACCGGCTACGCTCCCCGTCGGACCCTGTGCTATAAACGTTGCCCGCTGCGCCCGTAGCTCAATTGGATAGAGCGTTAGCCTCCGGAGCTAAAGGTTACAGGTTCGATTCCTGTCGGGCGCACCACTCCTGCCCATGACTGAGCCCAGCTCGCCGCCCGAGACCCCCGAGCGCTTCGCTCCGCGCGCGGCGGGTGCCATGGCCGACATGTTCGACCACGTGTCGCCGCGCTACGACTTCCTCAACCGGCTGATGACGCTGGGGCGGGATGCCGCCTGGCGCGCCGCGATGTGGCGGGCGGTGCCCGGTCGCGCGCGGGTCGTGCTCGATCTCTGCACCGGCAATGGCGTCTCGCTCGAGGGCCTGCGCCGCCCCGGGCGGCTCGTGATCGGCGCCGACGTCAGCCTCGGCATGCTGGCCTACGCGCAGGACCAGGAGGGGCGCGTGGGCTGGGCACCGCGCCTGGTGTGCGCCGACGCATTCCATCTGCCGCTGCGTTTCCACACGGTCGATGCCGTCACCATCGCGTTCGGCCTCCGCAACCTGAGACCCCGTCCCGCCGCACTCGCCGAAATCGCGCGCGTGCTCGCGCCTGGCGGGACGCTCGTCATCCTCGAGGGCACGCCGCCCGAGCCGGGGCCGTTCGCGCCGTTCCATCGCTTCCATCTCAGGCACGTCGTCCCGCTGCTCGGAAGACTGTCGCCGGATCCGAGTGCCTACGCGTATCTCGGGCAGTCGATCCTCGCCTTCGGCCCGGCGTCGGAGGTGGATCGCGAGCTGCAAGCCGCCGGCTTCGAGATCACGGCGCACCAGACGTTCATGCTGGGCGCTGCGCGCCTGTGGGTTGCACGCCGGACCCATGAAAAGGTGGGGGAGGCCGGCGCAACGTCCTTCGTGCACTCTGCACGCGCGGGAGGTCCGGATCGGGGCGATATGCCCAACCGTCATCCGGCGGGTGACTGGGAATGGCGCATCGCCAGCGCCACCCAGCTCGTGGTGTGTCTTGCTGTCCTGGTCAGCCTGGTGGTCGCACTGGTCCAGCTGTCCAACGCCGAGGCCATGAGCTTTCTGACGCCCGGGCAGCGCCTTGGCGGCATCATCTTGAGCATTGCTGGAATAGCAGGATTCGCGCTGCGCGCGCTCGCGTTGTCCGGCCGGCTGCTCGGATCGTCGAACCGCCGCTGACCGCGGCTGGGTGGCATCACCCTTGCGTGATCGTCGGGGAGTTTTACCCATCCGAAGGTCGCCCTGGGCTCGGGAACACTCATGGCTTCGCGCGAGAAGATCCTGGAGTCGTTGCTCGAGCTGTCGGACCGTTCGTCGACGGATTCCAAGGCGCGTCTGGCGGATCGTCTGCTCCAGACCGCTCTCAGGCTGGCCGACGGCGACGGCGTCGCCGCGGTGCTCTCGATCGGACGCCAGATCGAGCGCTGGACCTACATGCGCGACGACTTTTCCTCGACGTGCACCGAGGTCCCGCGCGGCAACGAGTTCGGGCGAATGCTGTTCCGTACTCACCACCCGATGCTGGTCGCCGATCTCGCGACCGATCCGCGCACGCTCGCCGAGGACGGCTGCCCGGGACTCGATCCCGGGCCGGCTCTGTTCGTTCCGCTGAGGCCGCGCGGCCAGAACAACGGGTACCTCGCCGTCTATAGGAAGCGCGGCGCGCCCTACTTCACGGCCGAGGAGATCCGGCTCGTCACCTTCCTCGGCGCGTGGGCCGCGATGGCGATCCAGAACCTCAGGCTCGCCGAAAGCCTCGAGCGGCTCGCTGTCACCGACGACCTCACGCAGATCTACAACTACCGCTTCCTCAAGACCGCGCTGCGTCGCGAGGTGAAGCGAGCCGCCCGCTACCAGCAGCAGCTCGGCATCGTGATGATCGACGTCGACAGCCTGAAGGAATACAACGACAAGTTCGGCCACCTGCGCGGCAGCTTCCTGCTGCGCGAGATGGCCGGGCTCTTCGCGCGGCAGATCCGGCCCTGGGACCTGGTGGCGAAGTACGGCGGCGACGAGTTCACGCTGCTGCTGCCGCAGACCGGCCGCGAGGGATCGACGGTGGTCGCCGAGCGTATGCGCGCGGCGGTCGAGAACCACATGTTCCCGCTCGCCGAGCGCGGCGCCATCACGATCAGCCTCGGGATCTCGGTGTTCCCCGAGGACGCCGAGGACTCGATCGGGCTCCTGAGGGCCGCCGACCGCGCGCTCTATCAGGCCAAGCGGAACGGCCGCAACCGGGTGGAAGCCATCGAGGTGAAGGCCGCGTGAGCCGGATCGCGAGCGAATCGGCGCGTGGGATCAAGTCTTTGACCCCCTTCGAAAGGGGCTGTTAGACTTCCGCACCCGGACGCGCCCCGCACGTCCGGCTTTGTGTTTCCGCATGGAGGCTTCGTTGGAAAAGATCGGCATCGCAGTAGTGGGAACCGGCGACTGGGGCGCGAACCTGGTCCGCAACTTCGGTGCGCTTCCGGGCGCCCGGCTGGTCGCGCTGTGCGACACGGATTCCAAGCGGCTGAACGCCGCCGTCGCGCGGCACCCCGGCACGCTTCCCCTCGACAACATCAACGACGTCGCGATCAACTCCGAGATCCAGGGCGTGGTGATCGCGGCGCCGGCGGTCCACCATTTCTCGATCGCCCAGCGCATGCTCGAGGCGGGGAAGGACGTCTACGTCGAGAAGCCGCTCACCCTCGAGGTGGGCCACGCCGAGACGCTCGTGCAGCTCGCGCGCGACAAGCAGCGCATCCTCATGGTCGGCCATCTGCTCCTGTTCCACCCGGCCGTGAAGTATTTGAAAGACCTGGTGAACCGCGGGGACCTCGGCGATCTCCACTACCTCTATTCGCAGCGCGTGAACCTCGGCAAGGTGCGGAAGGACGAGAACGCCCTGTGGAGCTTCGCGCCCCACGACCTCTCGGTGATCCTCCACCTGCTCGGCGAGGAGCCGATCGACGTGTCCGCGCGCGGGTCGGCGTTCCTCCAGCCCGGCATCGAGGACGTGGTGTTCGTCGACATGCGGTTCTCCAAGGGCCGCCAGGCGCACGTCCACGTGTCGTGGCTCGACCCGCACAAGCTCCGCAAGTTCACCGTCGTCGGCAGCAAGAAGATGGTGGTGTTCGACGACATGGAAGCCAGCGAGAAGGTGCGCATCTACGACAAGGGTGTGAACCGCCAGGGCGAGGTGGTGTCCTACGGCGATGCGCTCACGGTGCGGAGCGGCGACATCCTGATCCCGCAGATCTCGCTCCAGGAGCCGCTGCGGATCGAGTGCCAGCATTTCGTGGACTGCATCCGCGACCGCACGAAGCCGGTCACCGACGGCGCCGACGGGCTCAAGGTGGTGAAGGTGCTGGCCGCCGCACAGGAGTCGCTCGAGTCGGGCGGCATCCCGGTGCCGATCGCGGCCGTCAAGGCGGTGCATTCGTGATCTCCGAGACCGCCACCATTCACCCGAGCGCCGAGATCGGCGCCAACACGAAGATCGGCGAGCACGTGGTGATCGGCGCCAACGTGAAGATCGGTACCGGCTGCGTCGTCGGCAGCCAGGTCGTGATCCACGACGACACGAAGGTCGGGAACGACGTGCGGATCGACGACCAGGCGACCCTCGGCAAGCTGCCGATGAAGGCCGCGAATTCCGCGACCACCAAGGAGCAGCAGCTTCCGCCGCTCACGGTGGGGGACACCTCGATCGTCGGCACCGGCGTGGTGCTCTATCGGGGGGCGGCGATCGACAGCAAGGTGCTGATGGCCGACCTCTGCACGATCCGTGAGAACGTGACCATCGGACGCGGCACGATCGTCGGCCGCGGGGTCACGATCGAGAACTTCTGCACCGTCGGGCGCTACTGCAAGCTCGAGAGCGAGTGCTACATCACCGCCTATTCCACGCTCGAGGACCGCGTATTCGTGGCGCCCGGCGTGGTGACTTCGAACGACAACTTCGTCGGCCGCACCGCCGAGCGCTTCAAGCACTTCAAGGGCGTCACCGTCCGGAAGGGCGGACGCATCGGCGCGGGCTCGGTTCTCCTTCCCGGCATCACGGTGGAGGAGGACGGCCTGGTCGCCGCCGGGTCGGTGGTGACCCGCGACGTGCCGCGACGCACCATCGTCATGGGCGCACCCGCCAAACCGTGGCGGGAAGTGCCCGCCGAGCAGTGGCTCGAAAACCAGGGCTGGACGGACGCCTGACCGGAGAACCCACGAACATGTCCTCGACGACCAAGACGACCATGAACGTACCGCTGCTCGATCTCCGCGCGCAGTACGACACCATCCGCACCGAGATCGACGACGCGGTGCGCCGGGTGTTCGAGAGCACGCGCTTCATCGGCGGGCCCGAAGTCACCGGGCTCGAGGAGGAGATCGCGCGCTACTCGCAGACGCCGTACGCGATCGCGTGCGCGTCGGGCACCGACGCGATCCTGCTCGCGCTCCGCGCGCTCGGCATCGGCCCAGGTGATGAGGTCGTCACCAGCTCCTACACGTTCTTCGCGACCGCCGGCACGGTGGCCAACGTGGGCGCGACCCCGGTCTTCATCGACATCGATCCCCGCACCTACAACCTGGACCCGCACCGCCTCGAGGCCGCGATCACGCCGCGCACCAAGGCGATCATCGGCGTCCACCTCTACGGCCAGTGCTACGACATCCCGACCGTCCAGGCGGTGTGTCACAAGCACCAGCTGTGGCACATCGAGGACGCGGCGCAGGCGATCGGATCGGAGTGGGAGGGGAAGCGCGCCGGCTCGATCGGCGACTTCGGCTGCTTCTCGTTCTTCCCGTCCAAGAACCTGGGCGCGGCCGGCGACGGCGGCATGATGGTCGCCCGCAACAGCGACTACGCCGAGAAGGCGCGGCTGCTGCGCGAGCACGGCGCTAGGCCTAAGTACTACCACTCGATCGTCGGCACCAACTCGCGGCTCGATTCGCTGCAGGCCGCGATCCTGAGAGTGAAGCTTCGCCACCTCGACCGCTGGAGCGAGATGCGCGCGCAGAACGCCGCCCTCTACGACCGGCTCTTCGAGGGTGCCAAGCTGGGCCGGCCGTGGAAGGACCCGCGCGGCCGCCACATCTACAACCAGTACGTGATCCGGGTGGAGCAGCGCGACGCGCTCAAGCAGCACCTCACGGATCGCGGGATCGGAACCGAGGTCTACTACCCGGTGCCGCTCCACATGCAGCAGTGCTTCGCGTCGCTCGGCTACAAGGCCGGCGACCTGCCGCACTCCGAAGCGGCGGCCCGCGAGACGCTCGCGCTCCCGATCTATCCGGAGCTCGGCGAGGAGCGGGTCCGCTACGTGGCCGCGGCAGTGAGGGAATTCGTGGATCGATAGGAGTCTTCGTCCCGGCGCGCACGCCTCCCCGCCCTGTGCGCGACGCGCCGGTTTGCCTCACGAACGCAACGGACCGAGCCCCGAGGTCCGAAGCGAGAACGAAGACGCATGGACGTCACGCAACGGGACACCCTGCGCGAGCTGTTGCGCCGGGTCGAAGAGGTGCGCGGGCTCTCCGGAACCCCCTCGGCGCAGTCGGCCATGGACCCGGACGATCCCGAGGTGCTTCTCCATACCCTCTCGGACCTCGCCGACGAGCTCGAGCGCAGCCATCGCCGCCTGATCGAGACCAACGTGCAGCTGGTCTCGTTGCGCGAGGTGGCGAGCAGCATGGTCGGTGCGGAGGATGCCGCCGAGACCACGCGGCTCGTGACCCGCTACCTGTGCCGCGCCTTCGGCTTCCAGGAGGCGGTCCTGATGCTGGTGAACCGCGAGTCGGCCACGCTGCAGGGCACGTGGACCCACCTCCAGGGTGACAAGGAGCAGAGCTTCACCCTCGAGGTCCCCCTGACGGGCGACTCCGGCACCCTGTCGCGCGCGCTGTGGATGAACCGCGCGATGATCCAGCACGCCACGCGGGCGCGGCTCCGCTCCATGGTGCCCGACGGCCACCCGCTCGTGGACATCCTGGAGTCGGTCGCCTACGTGGCCGCGGCTCCGCTCCAGAGGAGCCACGCCGTGCTGCCCCAGACCGAGCCCCACGAGCTGTGCGGGGCGCCCTGCATCCTCGGCGATCCGATGGTGCTGGCACCGCGTCCCGGCCCGGCCGCCGAGAACTGGACCCGCGAGCGCGAGGACCGCCAGCGCACGTGCCTCTCGTGCGACCTGATGCCGATCCTCGGCGTGATCGGCATGGCCCGCCGCACCGGCTCGGCGCCGGTCAACCAGGGCGACGTGATGATGCTCGAGTCGATCGGGCACTCGCTCGCGCCGATGGTCGAGAACGCTCGGCTCTACCAGGACCTCCGCCGCAGCGAGCGCTTCCGCGAGCACGTCCTCGACAGCATGGCGAGTGCGCTGGTCGCGGTGAACATGAAGGGGGAGATCCTCACCTTCAATCACGCGGCCGAGGAGCTGCTCAAGGTCACCGAGGCCGAGGTGGCGGGCCAGCCGATCGGCGCCGTGCTCGGCGCCGACGGCGAGGCGCTGCTGCGCGAGGCGCTCGAGGACGGGCGCGAGTCGCTGCGGGTCGAGACCCATCTCCGCGCCCGCGACGGCACGCCGAT
>DAIUEO010000108.1:0-12850 GCA_036845125.1 Candidatus Eiseniibacteriota bacterium
TCTCCAAGCGCCATCAGAGCGTGGTCGAGCGCGCGGCGCTGCTGCTCTTATGGCGGAACTTCACCAAGCGGTTCTCGGAGAACCATGACGGCGGGACGCCCGCGATGCGGCTCCGGATCTCGAAGACTCCGCTCTCAGTCGAAAGGCTGCTCAAGAAGCGGCTGTTCACCGAACACATCCAGTTGCCCGAACTCTACCGGAGCTACTACCAAAGGAAGGTGCCCACCGCGCGCATCGCCCGGCCGCGCCTGCATCAGCTCAAACTCGCGTTCTGATCCGCGATCCCACGGGCTCAGGGAGCGGCTGCGGTAATGCTCACCAACATTCTTCGCTCCACAACCAAGCTACTTCAGGATCTCGACCGAGAGAATCCGGTCCCCCTGGACGATCTTCCCCGCCACCTCCATGCCGCGGGTGACGCGCGCGAAGATCGTGTAGCGGCCGTCGAGATGGTGCTGCGGCGAGTGGTTGATGAACCACTGGCTGCCCCCGGTGTCCTTCCCGGAGAGCGCCATGCCGACCATTCCCGGGCTGTAGCGCAGGCGGTTGTACTCGCAGCGGATGGTGTAGCCGGGCCCGCCCGAGCCGGTTCCGGTGGGATCCCCGTCCTGGATCACGAAGTTCGGGACCACGCGGTGGAACACGGTGCCGCTGAAGTAGCCGCGCGCGGCGAGCGTCACGAAGTTCCGCACCGTCTGCGGCGCCTCGGCGGCCTGGAACACCCACTCGATGTCACCCCTGGACGTGTGCAGGATCACGCCGCGCTCGGCCGGCGGCTTCTCGAAGTCGATCGGGTAGTCGGTCGCGGCCGGCGTCGGCACCGGATTCGCGCGCTCGACGCTGTCCGCGTAGGCGCGGCCCGCCAGCGCGCGCAGCGCGTCGCGAATCGCGATCCGGGCGTCGGCATCGGCATCGCGCACGTGCGCGGCGTAGGACCGTGCGAGCTCGCGCACGCTCGCCGAATCGCCGGCCTCGGCGAGCCCGGAGGCCGCGGAGGCGGCGTAGAGCGCCGAGGTATCCGCGAGCGCGGCGCGGAGCGCGGGAAGGTCCGCCTTCGAGTGCAGCGTGCCGAGCCCTTCGATGGCGGTCATGCGCTCGAAGAGGTGGGCCGGCGGCGCCAGGCGCTCACGCAGGAGCGGCGCCGCCTCGGCGGCCGGCAGGCGTGGCAGCGTCTGCAGCACGGCGATGCGGGCGTAGAGCGAGGAATCGGCGAGCATGGGACGCACGTCGCCGAGCGCCGCGACCCCTTCGGTGATCAGCAGCGCGCGCGCGCACGCGCCGCGCGTCGCCGCATCGCGGTCGAGCAGCCCGGTGCGGAGCGCCGTGCGGGCGCGGACTTTCGTGGCCGAGTCCGCCTTCACCCATGCGAAGCGGTCGCCGAGCGCGGTGGCGGCGGTCACCCGCACGTAGGCATCGTGGTGGGTCATCGTGCGGAGCAGGGCGCTCATCACCGCCGAGCTCGACGAATCTCCGCTGAACTGGATCGCGCGGATGGCGTTGACCACCACGGCGGGCTCCGCGTCGGCAAAGACCTGCAGGATGTAGGCGGTCGCGCGCGGCGACTTCTGCCGGCCCAGCGTGCGGACTCCGTAGGCGCGCACCAGCCATGCCCGGTCATCCATGGAGAGCGCCACCGGCAGCACGACCTGGTCGGGGGCGACGATCTTCTCGAGCGCGTAGAGCACCCGCCACCGCACCGAGGAATCGGCATCGGAGCGCCGTGCGAGCAGCGGGCCGAGCGCCGTCGAGTCCGCGAGGCGCCAGAGCGCGATCGCCGCCTCGCCGCGGAGCGCCGGCGTGGGGGCCGAGAGCTGGGCCGCGATCTTCGGCGTCGACGCGCGGTCACCGATCTTTCCGAGCGCTTCGATGGCGAGCTGGCGCTCGTTGTGGTCCTTCGCCGCGAGCCGCACTTCGAGCGATTCACGGGCCGAGCGGTGGCCGACCTGGCCGAGCGCGAAGATCGCCTCCTCGCGCACGGTGCCGACCGGATCCGAGAGCAGCGGCAGCAGGAGCGCCACGCGGGTCGTGTCCTGAATCCGCCCGACCGCGAGGGTCGCGCGCTGCCGGATCGCGGGGTCCGCGTTCTTCAGGAACGGCTCGAGGTCGGCGATCGCGCGCCGGTCCTCGGCAATCGCGATGTCCCGGAGCGGAGACGAAGCGGCGCTCGCGAAAGTGGGGATCGCGAGCGCCAACAGGAGAGCCAGGCAGCGGCGGCCGGAGCGGATCACTGGGTTTCCTCCTCGATGGACGTGTGGTGCGGGCGTCGCAGCTTCACGAGCCGTCCGTCCTTCGTGACCGAGCCGGCGTCGCTGCGCGCCACCAATTTGAAGAAATAAACGCCGTTCGCCAAGTGGGTGCCCTCGGCGTCGCGGCCGTCCCACGGGATGTCCTGCGGTCCGGGCGGAAGCCCGCGCTCGGTGCGCGTGTAAACCAGCTTGCCTCCCACCGTGTAGACGCGGATCAGCACGTCGAACGGCGAGGGCCCGGCGAGCGTGAACACGAAGCGCGTGCCGTTCTCCTCCTGGAAGGGGTTCGGGAACGGCATCAGGTTGTGGATCGCCACCGCGCCCGACACGGTGAAGCCCAGCGTCGAAACCGGGGCGCCGAGCAGCTCGACGACGATCGTGTGCGGGCCGTTTCCGTAGGTCGTTGCCGCCAGTGTCAGCTCCCAGTCGCGGCCCGCGGCCCCGCCCGCGACCGGCGCCTCGGAGAACACCACCGGGTTGCCGTCCACGATCAGCCGGATGTCGCTCGAAGGGGTGATCGGCGCCGGCGAAAAGACGTACACCTTGAGATCGGCGGCCGCCGCCACGATGTCGCCCGGCAGGTTGACCGGCACGCCGTCCGCGCGCAGCAGGGTCTGGAACTGGAACACGGCATCGAACTGGCTCGTGATGCCGTTACGGTCGGTGGTGCGGATCACGTAGCGATAGGACCCGATCGACAGCGACGTGCGGTACACCAGGTGGAAGCGCCGCCCGCCGCCCCCGCCGATGCCGGTATCCGGGAAGGCCGGGGTGAGCGTGTAGTCGGCCGTCGGGATCACGGTCGTATTCGGCCCCTCGACCCGCTCGAGCGAAATCGCCGTGAGCTGGACGTTCGATCCGAGGTCGGCGTCGAGCCGCAGCGTGTCGCCGATCGTGAAGAGCCGCACCGGTTCGCCGGAGACGACCGGGATGCCGTTGGCCGTGACCGCGATCTGGGTCTCGCCGAGCGAGAAGCGCACCGCCGGATCGCCGAGCAGGTTGTACGAGAGCCCGACCGCGTCCTCGCGGGTGTCGCCCTGGACGTCGGCGAAGTTCTCGACCAGCGCGAGCAGGATCATCTCACCCAGGAGCGCACGTGCGCCGCCGCGCTCGAGCGACCCGCGGGGTCTGGCAGGGTAGAGATCGGTTATGTCGCGGGGTGGATCGGTGAACAGCGCCCGCGCGAGGCGGGTGTTGAAGTGCTCGGGGCGCAGCTCCGGGGTGGGCAGGCTCTCGTAGCCGGCGGAGGCGTAGGAGCCAATCGCGCCGCCCAACGGCAGCATCACGATCTCCTCGCCGATGGCGGGCCCGCGATTGGAGTTGTTCTCGCGCTCCTGCCCGAAGTCGTTCGCGTGACACGAGAAGGCGCTGAAGAAGAACGGCTTCCCGTTGTTGCGGAAGAGTCCGAGATCGTCGCGGGGGCCCAGGCTGGTTCCCTCGTTGAGGTAGAGGCTCTCGTGCGCGAGCACGCTCGGGTTGGCGTGCCCCTGGTAGTTCCACCACATCACCCCAGCGTTGAGACGCTGGAACATCAGCGGGGTCACCGTTTCCTGGCAGTAGGCCGCCGCGATCTCGGTGGTGATGCCGCGGCAGGTGTCGCCGGTGATCGGATCGACGAAGGTGGCCACCGCGTGGAGGTTGTAGTTCATGTCGAACACCTCCGGCAGTGTGAGCGGCAGCCCGCCTTCGGTGGTGATGATGTCGCGCACCCGTTTCGAGAGGTTGAGGAACACCATCTCGTAGGGGCGCTCGCAGTAATCGGTGGTGGTGGAGCTGCCGCCGAACGTGGTCTGGGTCGAGTATTTGTCGTCCGCCGTGAGCAGCAGCCGGCGGCGCCAGGTCTGGTCGCCGGAGGTGTTCTCGTAGGCGATCGCCTTGGCGACGTAGGCGTCGAGCTCGGACGAGCTCCGCGCGGGGACCCGTCCGACATACATGCTGGGCAGGCGCACGTCCTCGAAGTTCACGTACCAGGTGTCGCTCACGATCGCCTCGTAGAACCCGTTGGCCGGCACCGGTCCCAGGATCTTCTGGGTGGGGACGAGATCGATCCCCGATTCCTGGAGCTGGTTCAGCGCATCCACGTTGCCGTCCCCGGCGAGCAGGACGAAGGAGGTCCCCCAGTCCTCGAAGGCGTGACGCAGGAGGCGCTGGATCGCGTAGGACGATTTCCGCCCGCCGTTGTACTCGTCGTTGATCGATTCCAGCGGCGCCACCAGCACCGAGAGTCCCTCCGCCTGCCGCAGGGCGACGAGCGGGGCCAGCGCGGCCTGCAGCTCCTCGGGCACGATCATCACGTAATCGACCGGCGTCGACGCGTACAGGTTGCGGCGCGGCGTCGGGACGGCGCCGAAGCGGTCGGCGGAAGGCACCTTGGGCGCGTCGAAGACGAGGTAGCGGCGGAGCTCGCTCCCGCTCGAATCCTGGAACGAGACGGTGTACTCGGCGCCGTCGAACGTGATGCGCGCAGGATCGACGGTCACCCGCTGGGGGCTCGTCGAGTCGGTGACGTCGTAGACGCGGATCTGGTCGCTCAGGAATCCGGCCGCATCCACCTGGAACACGCCGGCGGCACCCGCGCTGTTGCACGGCAGCCAGCCTTCGAGCGCGCGGAACCAGCGCCAGTAGCTGATGAGGAACCGGTTGACCGAGGTGTCGGCGGAGTTGTCGGGCGGGAAGCTGGTGGTCTTTCCCCAGGTCCGGAACACGTTGCTCTCGCCGTCGGTGAGCGCCGAGCCGTTGAGGTTCACCGTGAGCGACAGCAGGTTGAGGCCGAACCACGAAAGCGAGTCGGCGATGCTCGTGATCTGCCGGCGCGCGTTCCGGATGTGCGCCCAGGTCGCCCGGGTGTTGAAGGCGCGTCCCTGCCACTGGACGTTGAACGCGACCGGGCCGCTCGTGTCGATGTCGTTGACCTCGAACACGAACGAGTCGGGGGTCGCGAAGCGCGACGAGCGCGTCCACAGGAACTGGTCGGTGTTGGTGTCCGGCGGGGTCGGCAGGAACTCGCGGTTCTGCTCGAACACCCGCGTGAACGGATAGGAAGCGAGCGGCACCACCGCAGCGTCGCGCCAGCCTTCGCGCGGCAGCATGCGAAGCCCGTTCCGGCCGCGCACGCGGGTCGCGAAGATCGCCTCGCCAATCCCCCATTCACGCTGGGCCACCGAGGGGCGCGCGCGATCCGCCCAGCTCTGCACGAAAACCAGGATACGGTCGCCGGAATCGAACTGCTGGTTCGAGTTCGCGTCGTCCACTTCGATCGGCAGCTCGATCGTCCCATAGGGCGGGTCGGCGCCCTCGAGGAACTCGTGCCGGTGGATGCTCACCTCGTCGATCGGCACCCCCGACGGATAGCCGTGCACGGCCAGCGCGTCGAACAGGAGCGCGTACACGCCGGTGGTGTCGGTGAGCACCCGCACCTCGGGCTCGTCGTCCTCGAGCACTGCGGCCCGCTGCGCGGAAGGTCCGCGGCCGAACAGGCTGCTGCCGAAGCGGTCGATCGCGCGACGTGAGCGGCCCGCTCCCGGCCGCACCCGGAAGGCGCGGCCCTGCTCGTAGTTGAGGAGTGCGCGCTGAAGCACGGGTTCGAAGAAGCGGTCGCGCCCCGCGGACCCCGCGAGCCGGGGCGCGGCGGCGCCGAACTCGACGCGCACGGTGAGCTCCCTGGTGATCCACAGCCGGCGCGAGGCTTCGTCGTAGCGGAAGGGACGGATCCGCACCGCGACCATTCGCTGGCCGCGGAGCACGAACGGCTCGCCCAGCTCGACCGGGCTCGCGGGCCAGGGACCGTCCAGAATCGGTGCCGCCGGCTCGACCGACGGCACCGGCAAGAGCTCGCCCGGCTCGGTGCGCACCACCGGAGTGCCCGCGATCTCGAGGGCCACGCCGTCACGGACCTCGGACGGGGCGCTCCCGACCACCGACACCCGCGGTGTTCCTCCTGAGGGAATCGCGACCAGCCGGGAGACGTAGGGCAGGCTCGCCCGGCCCGGAACTCCGCGGACCGCGAAGCCCGCCGCCTCCACCCCTGACCGCCCGGAGGCGCCGGGAGGCGTCACACGGTAGTCTGCGACCCGAATCCTGAGGGTGATCCCGCGATCGTCCGTGGCGGCGACCTCGAGCGGCTGGGCCGGGGCCGGTGAGGCCCAGGCGCAGGCAAGGCTCAACGCCAGGCCGATCCAACCCGGAGCGTGTGCTCTGAAGATGGCGGATGGGGGCATGGAAGGGTGCGAGTCTATGGACCGATGAAGAAGACGGTCAAGCTCCTGCGGCATGGGTGGTTGGTGCCGGGGCTACTGCTGGTTCTGGCTTCGCAGCACCCGGCTGCGGTCGCGGCCGCTCCCGCCGGGTCGGCGACTCCCTCGCGGCCCGACACAATACTCGCGACAGTGGGTTCGAGGATCGTGGGCCGGGATCGGTTCCTTTCGAGCTGGGCGGCGGCCCGCCCTCCGGCCCGACCGGACTCTCTTACACCGGAGGCGGCCTTCCGGTTTCTCGACGCCATGATCGATCTCGAGCTGATGGCGTCCGCCGCGGCCCGGGAAACCTGGACCTGGACCGCCGCCGAGAGCGCCTCCTATGCGGGGGCGCAAGACCAGCTCGTGCTCCGGGCGGTGCTCGACTCGGTGCTGGCGCTGACCCGTGCCGCGCTTCCCGAGACGGCCGCCGCCGCGCGCGACCCCGGGGTCCTCGGAATGGCGGCGCGCGAGCAGATCACGGCGGGCCTCGGGATCCGCTTCGAAGAGCCGGCGGTCGAGCGGCTGGCGCGCGCCTTCCGCGCGCTGCCGGCGCCCTCGAGCGACTCGTCGCTCGCCGCCCAGGTGCGGATGCTGCAGGCGGTGCCGGCGCTGACGGAGCCGCAACGCGCGGAGGTCATCGCGAGCTTCACCCTCGGTTCCTGCGCCGCGGGCGAGCTCGTCGACGACTGGGGCCGCCTCAACCCCGCCTACCGCCCGCGCATCGACTCCGCGGACCAGGTGCGCGATCTGGTGCGGAATCGCGCGTTCCAGATGTGGCTCCGCGCCGAGGGCGCGCGGCGCCGGCTCGAGCAGCGTCCGGACATCGCCGGCAGGCTGGCGCAACAGCGCGAACGCATCGCGATCGCGCACTGGGTGGAGCGCGAGGTGGTGGACAAGGTTCCGATGGACTCGGTCGCCGCGCGGCGCCGCTTCGATCGCTCGCGCGACCGCTACCGGCTTCCGCTCCGCTTCGAGATCGTGCACCTCGTGCTCGCGAGCCGGAGCGACGCCGGGCAGATCGCGCTCGACTTCCGGGACGGCGCCCGCGCGGAGAGCCTGGCCGCGCGCGCCGAGCGGGGCGGAGTTCGATACCGCCGGCTGCTCGCCGCGACCCAGGACTCCGCGCTGTTTGCGCGCGTGAGCGCCGCGGGAACGGGGGCGGTGGTGGGCCCGGATTCGGTCGCCCAGGGGTGGGCGGTGACTCGCGTGCTGGCCGCCCACCCGGCGCGCCGGCTCGAGTTCGACGAGGTGCGCGACCGCGCGCTGGCCGACTGGCACCGCGAGGCCACGGAGCAGCGCCTGCGGGCCGCGCTGGATCAGGAGCGCCGGCGCACGCCGGTTCGAATCCGGAGCGAAACGGTGAGACGGATGGCCCGCGAGGCGACGTTGTGACGGAGCCCTGACACCGAGATAGACTGCCCGCCGCTATCGTCTTCCGACCCCATACACCCCCACGGCCGGCACGAGCAACCCCAAGACCGGCCTCCGACTCGAGGTTCCCTGCATGCTTCGCCGCGCCGCCGCGCTCCTGATCGTTGCGTTTCTCACGACGCTCGCCGCCCGGCCCGTTCTGCAGCGTGCGGACGCCGCGACCCCCGCGAAGTCCGCGACGACCCCGTCCAAGACCGGGTCCGCCGCATCCCCGGCGAAGCCGGGGACGAGCGCCGCGAAGCCGCTGCCGTCCTCCGCGATGCTCGGCTCGTGGGACGTGCTCGCCCGGGTGGGCCCCCGCAAGATCCGCGTCTTCGATTTCTGTGACGCCTACTTCTCCTCGGACCCCGAGGACCGGCCGCGGCCCGACAGCGCGGGGCGTGCCCAGTTCCTGGAATCGATGATCCGGAAGGACGTAATGGGGATGGTGGCGCTCCAGTCCGGGATCCCGCTCGATTTCACGGCGCGGACCGCGCTCCGCGAGCACTCGGAGAACGTGCTGCGGAACGTCCTCTACCAGCGCCTGGTGATCGACTCCATCCAGATCTCGGAGCAGGACGTGGTCGAGGTGTACGAGCAGTTCAAGTGGGAGTTCCATCTCCGGCACATCCAGTTCGACGACCGTCCGACCGCGGAGCACGTGCTGCGCGATCTGCGCTCGCGACGGCTCACCTGGCAGGTCGCCGTCCGGCGCTACTCCAAGGCCGAGGACGTGGACAAGGACGGCGACATGGGCTGGCGCGGACGGATGGGCGTCGATCCCTACATGGGCTTCATGGTGTTCTCGCTCAAGGATGGCGAGTTCTCCGACCTCGTCGCGGATCCGAACGGGCTCCACATCGTCCAGGTCCTCGAGCGGCGCCCGGTGAAACCCCCGGCCCTCGAGCCGATGCGCCGCATGATCCACGATCAGATCCAGGGCAGGCTTGCCGGCGAGCGGGCGCGCATGATCCAGCAGCAGCAGCTCAAGGCCTATGGCGTCACCTATGACGAGGCCAACATCGCGTGGGCAGCGGAACAGTTCCAGCGCCCGGTCTCCGTGACCCAGGATGCCGGCGGGCCGACTCTGAACATCGATCCCAACGTTCCGGAGTTCACACCCGAGGACCGGGGCCGCGTGCTCGCCCGCCACAAGGGCGGCACCACCACGATGGGCGAGCTTGTCGAAGGCTACTCGCGGCTCTCGCCCATCCTGCGACCCGCGCTCGACACTCCCGAAGCGATCCGGATCCAGATCGACGCGGTGATCCTCGAGCCGCGGATGGGAGAAATGGCGATCGAGCTCGGGCTCGACAAGGACTCGGTGGCGGTCCATCTGATCGAGAAGGAGCGCGAGCGCGTCCTGGTCGAGCGCATGTACCAGGACAGCATCCTGTCGAAGGTGCGCATCACCGAGCCCATGCGGAAGGAGTTCTACGAGAAGAACAAACCCGGGTTCTTCACCTACCCGACGATGCGCTTCGCCTCGATCCTCAGGCACTCGCGGGCGGGCGCGGATTCCCTCGCCGCCCGGCTGCGCGCCGGAACCCGGGCCGTCGACGTCCTCGCCGCGGATTCGCTGCGGGGAGAAAAGACCGGCACCATCCAGTCACGGGCCCAGAACGAGCACGGCCCCTATCAGAAGGTCCTGCTCGAGGAGATGAGGCCCGGGGACATCCGCGTCGAAGGTCCGGATCCCAAGGGCGACTACGTGGTGCTCCAGGCCCTGGCGTACGACCCCGGTCGCCAGCTCGGGTACGTCGAGGTCTTCCAGATCGTCGATGAATCGGTCCGCAACCTCGAGGCCGAGCGCCTGCTCGACCAATTCGTGAGACGGCACGCGAAGAAGTTCCCGATCGAATCGCACCCGGAGCGGGTCATGCGATTCGAGCTGCGTTCCGTCTGATCAGCGGTAGAGGCTCTTCACGCGGCCCCAGGTCGAGCTGCGGACGGGCGTGTTCTGCGGACAGTCGGTCACCGTCGGCGCCTGCCAGGTGATCCAGTTCCGGTCGAGCTGCTGGAACAGGCTGATCGTCGGCCCGTTGGACTGGAAGAGATCGATCGAGTTGAGCACGATGCACGCCGGCTCGAGGCAGCCATCACATGCGCCGGGGCCGGTCGTCTTCTCGCGCATGATCCGGATCTGGAAGGCGTAGTACTCGGTGCCGGTGGCCACCGGCCCGCGATCTTCGATCGCGAGCGCATGCTCGACCATGATGCGGGCCCGGGAAGGATTGCCGCCCGCCGCCACCGTGAAGTTGTACCCGCCGCCGGCCGGCTGGCCGTTGAAGGGGTCCGCGCAGTTGGAGAGCGCCCGGAAATCGGCGCTGACGGCGATCTGGTCCGTGCCCCGGCACATCGAAGCGCCGTGCTTCCACCAGTCAGGCAGCTTCGAGCCGACCACCAGGTCGATCTGGCCGGCCACGCTCGCGAGCGAGTCGACCCCGGCGGGCGGATCGAACGAGGCAAACATGACGTTCGCCCCGATCTCGGTGTCGCAATCGAAGAGCTTGGAGGCTCCGCCGTTGTTCCCGCACTCGTCCCACGAGAGGTTGATGCCGTCGGCGCCGGCGGGAACCCCGATGGGAAAGGAAAAGACGAGCAGACATACGGCCACGCGCGCGAAGGTATTCACGCTCCATCTCCGTTTCGGTAACTGGGGTCGGGGGGGGACGCGGAGAATAACCCAGGTGCGATTCCGACCGCCATGAATGCGGCCGGAATGGTTGACGCCCGTGGAAGACAGCCCTAAACTTTCGCACCGCCTCCCGGTACGACGCACACCGTCGCACCTCCCCCGAACCCGCCGATGAGGATCCCGATGAGTCCGTCCCGCGCCCTTTCATTCCTCGCGGTCGCCGCCCTTCTGCTCTCCCGCCCGACCCTCGCCGCACCTCCGGCGGGCGCGGCGGCCCCCGGGGCGGCGCTGCTGCCTCCGGACCATGTGCTGGCCCGGGTCGGACCGCGGTCGATTACCGCCGCGATCTTCTCCAAGTCGTTCTTCGATTCCGACCCGACCGGTCGTCCGAGGCCCGACAGCGCGGGACGCGTGACCTTCCTGAACACGCTCGTGAAGCGGGATGTCATGGCGCTCGTGGCCCGGGAGGTTTCGCCTCCCCTGGATTTCACGGCGCGTGCGGAGCTTCGCCAGTACACGAATTCGCTCATGCGCAACGTGCTCTATCAGCGGATGGTGTTCGACTCGGTCACGGTCACCGAGGAGGAAGTCCGGAAGACCTACGAGCAGTACAAGGAGGACGTGCGGCTCGAGCACCTCCAGGTGGAGCAGCGGCAGGCCGCCGAACGGATCCGTGCGGACCTGGTCGCGAAGCGGATCACCTGGAACGATGCGGTCCAGCGTTACTCGATGGCCGAGGACCGCGTGCGCAACGGCGACCTCGGGTGGCGCAGCCGGTTCGCCGTCGACCCCGACTTCGCCCAGGCCATCTTCACACTCGAGGTCGGGGAATTCTCGGCGGTGTTCGCGGATCCCAACGGCTATCACATCGCACGCCTCGCCGAGCGGAAACCGGGTTCGCCGCCGGCGTACGAGCCGATCCGCAAGACCATCGAGGCCCAGATCCGCGACCGCAAGGCCGGGATCCGCACCCGGATGATCCAGGAGCGCCTGCTAATCGACTACAAGGTTCAATACGACTCCGCGAACCTGAAATGGGCTTCGCAGCAGTTCGGTCGTCCGATGAAGGTCGAGAGCGTCAATGGCGCTCCGATGGTGAGCATCGACGAGACGGTTCCCGAGATGGCTCCCGGAGACACTGCCCGGGTTCTCGCCCGGTATGCCGGAGGTCAGATCTCCATGGGGCGCGTGCTCGAGGCGTATACCGCGCAGGCCCCCGTGCGGCGGCCCGCGCTCGACACGCCGGACCTCGTCCAGGGCTACGTGGACGTGCTCATCCTCGAGCCGCGCATGATGGAGATCGCGCGGGAACGGGGACTGGAGCGGGACAGCCTCGTGGTCCAGGCGGTGGAGTTCCGGCGTGAAGGCATGCTGATGGAGCGGCTCTACGCCGATTCGGTCGAGTCCCGGGTCCGGGTCGACGACGCGATGCGCCGCAAGTACTACAAGGCGCACCTCGCCGAGTTCATGACGTATCCGCGTGTGAGGTTCGCCGCGTTCACCCGGCCGTCGCGAGAGGCCGCGGACTCGCTGAAGAAACAACTGCTCGCGGGCCTCAAGGCGGAGGACCTGATCCGCCAGGATTCCCTCGCCGGGCTGCGCCGCGGGTCGATCCAGGAGCGCAGCGAAAAGGACCACGGTCATTACCACAAGATCCTGTTCGAGGAGCTGCGTCCGCTCCAGGTCTCCGTGGAGGGACCGGATCGGAAAGGGGACTACGCGATCCTCCAGCTGCTGTCCTACGACCCGGGTCGCCAGCTCTCGTACGAAGAGTCCGCCGCCCTGGTGGACGATCTCGTCCGGCACGAGGAGGAGGAGCGCATCTTCGAGACCTTCGTCGCGCGCCAGCGGACGCGCTACAAGATCGAGATGCACCCCGAGCTGGTCATGAGGATCGACCTTCAGGCGACGTGACGCGGTCCGTCCGAAACAAACGAAAGAGCGCCCGTCTCGCGACGGACGCTCTTTTCGTTTTCGGAGGAGCGACTACCGGTACAGGCTCTTGACCTGGCCCCAGCTCGAATTGCGGGTCGGGGTCGACAGGGGGCAGCCCGGAACGCTCGCGGTCTGCCAGGTCACGAAGTTGCGAGAAATCGCGGTCGAGATCCTGGGATTGAAATTGAAACTGTCCGGCTGGAACAGCTGGATCTCGTTGAGCACGATGCACACCGGCTCGGCGCAACCCGCGCACGACCCGGTGCCGGTGCTCTTCGTCCGGGTGACGTTCGCCCGGAACCCGTAGTACTCGGACACGTCGTCGATCGGACCCTGCGTTCCGAGCGGAATCGCGCACTGAACCAGCAGGCGCGCCC
The DNA here is from genome assembly GCA_036845125.1 of Candidatus Eiseniibacteriota bacterium. Lineage (GTDB taxonomy): Bacteria > Eisenbacteria > RBG-16-71-46 > RBG-16-71-46 > RBG-16-71-46 > DAIUEO01. The sequence continues at coordinate 12,842 of DAIUEO010000108.1, forward strand.
GGTTCGGAA
>DAIUEO010000109.1:0-12442 GCA_036845125.1 Candidatus Eiseniibacteriota bacterium
TCGAAGTCGACGCGGGCTGGGGTGCGCGCGTGGTCTCGGCCACGATCCTGCCGGCGCGTAGCGCTCGCGCGGTGGGGACGAGGTCGCCCAGGAGGTCGGTCTCCACTCCATAGGACGGAGTCGAGTGCAGCCCGAAGACCACGACGGTCAGGGCCAGACTGCAGACGAGGAGAATCCACCCGGCGACGCGGCCCGCGAAGCGTTTCAAACCTCGACCCGATACCGGTGGCGCCGATCTCGTCACATCCGGACGATCCTGTGGCTCACCTTCAGGCCTCCGACTTCGAGCTGGGCGAAGTAGAGGCCGGCGCTGGCGCGTGCTCCCCGCGACATCCCGGTCCATTCCACGTGATGAGGCCCGGCCTCGACCGGGCCGTCGACCAGACTCTCGACGATCCGTCCCTGGACGTCGTAGATCCGGAGCTTCACGGTCGCGGGCTCCCGTATCACGAAGTCGAGACGCAGGACCCCGCCGCTCGGATTCGGAGCCACACTCAGGGCGAGACCGGGCCCGTCGCTGGGCACGGGATCAACGCCGACGACGCCCGGCAGATAGATTCCCGCGATGCCGCGCCGGGGCCACAAGCCCACGGACATGAACACGCCTCCGACGTACACCCTGGACTTGTCCAGGGCCAGGGACTGGCAGTAGTCGGGGACACCGGGATTCCAGCTCAGGGAAGAGCCTGAACTCGAATCGATGGCCGCCACGTTCGTCGAGCCCCCGCCGCCGAGATTCGAGAAAGCACCGGCTGCAAAGACACGTGTCCGATCGACGGCGATTGCGTTCACGGTTGCCGGGTCGACATTCGTAGCGCCGGGGTTCCAGGTCGTCGCGTTTCCGTTACTGACTCGAATCGCCGCGAGGCTGTTTCGATTCGAGGAGCCGATCTGGGTGAAGCTGCCGCCGACGTAGACGACATTCCCATGGGGCACGATCGCATTCACGTTCGAGCCCGTCACCGAGGGATTCCACGCGGTGGGGGCACCGGTCGCCGGGTTGATGGCGGCGAGATGATTGCGCACCGTGGCTCCGATCTGGGTGAACTCTCCGCCCGCGTACACGGCCGTCGGGGTCGCGGCAAGAGACCAGACCGGCTCGTCGGGCGACGGGTTCCATGGGGTCGCCGAACCGGCGCCGTTCAGTGCGGCAATGAAGTTGCGGTTCTGTCCGCCAATGCTGGTGAAGGTTCCGCCCGCATAGACGGTCGATCCCGATGTCGCCAGTGCGAGCACATACGCGCCGCCGGTGCCGTTCACCGCAGGGTCCCACGCGGTGGGGACACCCGTAACCGGGTCGAGAGCGGCGAGGTTGTATCGGGTCTGTCCGCCGATCTCCGAGAAGTGACCGCCCGCGAAGATCACCGAATCTCCTGCGACCAGGGCATAAACCACTTCATTCGTTCCCGGGTTCCAATCGGTGGACTGGCCGGTGTCCAGATTGACGGCAGCGAGGTTGTATCGGGTCTTGAAGTTGATGGTCTGGAAACCACCGCCCATCGCGATCCGACCGCCGGACTCCGCCAGCGTCCAGCAATAGCTGGAGGGTTTTGGATCCCAGGCCGGAATCACTCCCGTGGCGACGTCGACCGCAGCCGGACCATTCTTCGTCTCGGATCCGACCAGGTAGTTCAGATTCCCCGCGAGATAGAGCTTCGAGCCCGAAACCAGGATCTGGGTCATGCCTTCGTTGACCCCGGGATTCCACGCCCCAAGAGCCCCGGTTGCGGCGTCGAAGTCCGCTGCGCCGACGCGTGGCACTCCGTCGACCCGATTGAAGAAACCGCCCACATACAGACGGGAGCCTGACATGGTGATTGCTGAAACGAACGGTGGAAGGTGGAAATCGGTGTGCGTGAAGGAGGGAGCCCACGCGGTGGGCGTTCCTCCGACCACACCCACGGTGGCAAAGCGTCCGCGCGCCAGGCCTCCCACTGTGGCGAAGTCTCCGCCCAGATAGACCACGGTGTCACGGAAGGCCACCGCTCTAATCGTGTTGTTCGCGTCCGGACTCCAGCCGGTCGCGGACCCGGTCGTGGTGTTCACCGCTCCGACGCGATTCCGCGGTAGACCACCGATCTGCGTGAAGAAACCACCGGCGTAGACCAGTCCTCCGTGAGGACTGACCACGTTCACCTGGCTATTGGGTGCAGGGTTCCACGACGTCGCGACTCCCGTTGCCACGTCGATGGCGGCGAGATTGGCACGGGCGGCACCGCCCGCCGTCGAGAACGCACCGCCGACGTAGAGCACCGTTCCGTCCAGCGCGATCGATCGCACGTCGCCATTGGTGGCGGGATTCCAGGGCGACACCGAACCGTCGGCGAGAACATGGGCGAGATTGGCCCGGGGCATTCCTCCGACCGCCGAGAACGTGCCACCGAGGTACCAGCCGGCGGATCCGTCCGGCACGATCGACGTCACGTAGCCGAGCACCTGGGGGCCGCCGCGGTAGGTGCCGGTTGCCGTGTCGACGATCGCGAACGCACCGGTCGCCGGGCCGATCGAGGTGAAGCTGCCTCCGAGATAGAGCGTCCTGCCGCGGATCGCCGTGGCGTTGACGCTCCCCGTTACCATCGCGAGGTCCTTCTGGATGTTCTGAGCTCGAGCCGAGGGTGCGATCGTGGCGAGCAGACTGCCAATGAGCACGAGGCGGAGGTGAGACATGGGCCTCTCCTTTCTACAGCTCAGTTCGTCATCGTGAGCAGGCGGCTCTCTACCGCGCCGTCGGCGCGCAGGACGCAGAAGTACACCCCGCTCTTGAGCCCGCCCTCGATCTTTGCCGTGTGACGGCCGCGGTCGCGTCGTCCGTTCGCCAGCACCGCCACCTCGCGGCCCATGATGTCGTAGAGACGCAGCGACACCTCGCACGCGCGGGGCAGCTCGAAATCGAAGGTCACCGGGCCGCGTGAGGGATTGGGGTAGCCGGGGCCGAGCATCACTCGCGGCCCGAACCCGCCGCCATCCACGTCGGTTGCGGGGGTGAACTGAGTGGTGAAGACTCCGCGGGAGTGGGTGCCGACCGCGAGCGTGCGGTCGGAGGCGCGGTAGTCCATGTAGCCGATGATCACGTTGCCGATTGCGTCGGCGGCTTCCTGGGACCATGTCGTCGCGCCGCCGGCGAGTGAGCCGGTCCACAGGACGCCGATGCTGGTGCCGAGGAATACCCGGACCGAGCTCCCGAGGTAGAACATCGTGGCCCAGCGGATCGAGGGGCCAGACACGCCGGCCAGGTTGCCCTCGACGTCGGTCCACGTCGCGCCGCCGTCGGTCGTGTACCACAGGCTCTGGAAGTTGTAGTTGCCGAAGGCGAGCAGCGCGCGGTCGGAGTTGGTGGGATCGACGGCGATGCAGCGCACGAAGCCGCCGGTGAGGGTGCCGCCGTTCATGCCCGGCGGCGTGATGTTCGTCACGGTCGGGGTCGCGGTGTTCGCGTTTACGGCCTTGAACACGAGACCGTCCACGGTCCCGTAGTAGAGGACGTTCGCGGAACCGGCGGTCGAGATGCCGAGAGCGGTAATGCGGCGCACGTAACCGGTGCCGGCGCCGACCTCGGTCGCAGCCAGCGACGTCCAGCCGATCGCGTCGGTCGCGATCGGCGCCGAGTCGTTGCGCCAGATGCGGCTGCTCGACGCCGACACGCCGGCCGCGTAGTAGAGAATCGAGGAGTTGTTGGGGTCGAGGACGATCGGGTTCACGAAGAGCTGGTTGACGGAGCCCGTTGGCTGGATGCTCACGAGGTCCGAGCCGTCCCAGTTCTGGCGATGGATCGGGCCGTTCTGGTACTGCGTGTAGAGGCGGTTGGCCGCAGCGGGTGACACCTCGACGATCGTGCCGTCGCCGCCGAACACCATCGTCCAGTCGGAGGCGCCGGGCGCGTTGCCGAGCTGGGTGCCGTTGTCCTGGGCCCCGGCCATGATCATGTCGCTACCGCCATCGGGGGGGATCGAGACCGAGTAGAACTGCGTGACGTTGTAGCCATGATTGAGCGTGGCCCACACCATGGCCGGGATCGTGATGTCGGCCGCTTTCGAAACTCCTCCGTCGTTGGCCGAGTAGTAGACGGTCGGGTTGGCCGGGGAGAAGGCGCCCGAGTGCAGATCGGGGTGGTGCTGCAAATCGGGGAAGAACGGATAGCCGCCGATGGTGGTCGTGTTGATGGAGGTCGCGAACCCATCGGTCGAGCGGTAGAGGTTGGTGCCGCCGATGAGCACGAAGTTCTCGTTGTCGGGTTTGACGTGGAGGACCATGTCGTAGCCGCCCTGACTGTTGATGTCGGACGGGAGGTTGCCACCGCGGTTCACCCACGTTCCGCCGGCTCCTGATCCGTTCCCCGAGACGTACGTGTATTTCCAGAGCTGATGGCCCGCGACCGCGGGAGTGTTGTTCGCCGTCTCGACGAAGAAGTAGGCGACCAGCGGGTTCGACGGTGCGAGACCGATGATGATGCGGCCCGCGGCGGTCGGGAACGACGCGGGTCGGATGTCGGTCCACGTCACGCCGTCCGGCGAGCGCCACACCCGGATGCCCCCGCCGGTCCGGGTCACGGCATATTTCACCCCGGTCGAGGTGATCGCGATGTCGGTGTATCCGGAGTCGGACGGGATCGCCTGGGTCCACGAGGTGCCGCCGTTGGTCGAGCGATAGATGCCGACGTGGTTCGCGGCCACCACCTCGGCCTCAGCGAGGTTGGCGGGATTGGTCGCCACGTTGACCACGTAGTCGAAGACATCCGTGGTCTGCGGCGTGCCCGACGAGGTCGAAGGCAGAAGCGCCCACGTCTCACCGCTGTCGGTCGACTTGTAGATGCCGTCGCCGAGATAGAGCGAGCCCCAGCGGGTGGCATTGGTGGTCGAGCCACGGATCTCGCCGGTGCCCGCGTACCACACGCCGGTCTGACCGGCGCGCCGGTCCTGCGCGATGCACGTGATCCCGTGGATCTGGCTCGGCGCGGTCTTGATTGACCAGGAAGCGCCGTCGTCGGTCGATTTCCACAGGCCGCCGGCCACACTCCCGGCGAACAGCGTCGTCGGATTCGCGACGTCCACCGCGAAGGCGCGCGTGCGGCCGCCGACGTTGTTGGGCCCGCGCTCGGTCCAGGTCAGCGCGAGCGCTTCAGGGTTCCCACCGGGCCCGCTGCGGAAGAGTCCGGCCGCCCGCCGCGGCAGGTTCCGTGCGAAAGCCGCCTCCCGCACCCGCATGCCACGCGGAATCCGGTTGGTGCGCGGATCGCGCAGCATCATGAACTCCATCTCGGCCTGGGCATTCGGATCGTCCTCGGTGCCGAGCGAGGCGGACGGCTCTTCACGTTCCTGCATGGCGCGCAGGATGTCGCGTCGGGAGGGAGACGGCGGCGAGCAGAAAAGCAGAGCGAATGCGGCGAGGACCACGATCCATCGGGTCCAGACGGTCCGAATCATGAGGCCACCTCGGGAGTGGTGCGAAGTTGGAGTCGCGATGTTGGTAAAGGGTACGCCCGGCCCACGGCTCGGGGCCACAGTCGTTTCTCGCCGTGCCGCCGAAGAACTTGGACCCTCCCGCACTGCCGTCGCGACATGGTTCGCCGTGACAGCCTGGCATGGCGACCCATCTTTCTCAGGTCTCCGAACTGCCACCCCCACCCGGAAGACCATGGCAGGCATGGGCGGCCGGCCAGCTGCTGCAGCGGCATGAGTGATGCTGCCGCAGGGATGGATCCGGACTGGCCGAGACCGCACCGGCCGTCCTGAGTTTGGGGTGGGTCATGAGAGCCCTGCACGATCACGCCTTCGCCGCCGGAGCAGCGGCCGCTCTCTGGTTGCTGCTGTCTTTCCCACGACCAGCCGGCGGCGATTCCCTCGCATCCGCCACCTCGCCCGACCCCAGCGCCATCGTGGCCGGCATCCACCGGATCGTTTCCACGGGTGCCCCGGGGCCGCTCTTTGCCTTGCGACCGGAGGTCATTCCCATCGTCTCGGGCGACGAGGACACCCCGGTCCCGAGCACGTTCATGCTGGTCGCCCAACACGGGGTCGGCCGCGTGCTGGCGATGGGACACGACGGCCTGATCACGAACTCCGACATCGGCTTTCTCGACAACCGGCAGTTCGCGCGACAGGCGATCGAATGGCTCGATCCGTCGCATCGTCACCGGCTGGCGGTGACCAGCGGTCACGGCGAGACCATGCGCGACAGTTGGTCGGATTCACTGCGAGCGTCCATGACGGCGGTCGGCTGGTCTGCTGCTCCCGTGCCGGGCCTGATCGATTCCGCGGCGCTTGCGCCCTACTCAGTGGTACTGGTTTCGAACGCTGCCGGGCTGCCGCCCACCGCCGCGGAGCGAGCGGCGCTGCTCGCCTTCGTGGATGCGGGAGGCGGCCTGTTGCTGCAGGGGCTGGGCTGGGGATGGGCGGCCTACCAGGGGCCGCTCGACGAGTACCCGATGAACAAGATCGGAGCGATGTTCGGCATCCGTTGGATCGACGGCAGCATCGACGATCCGACCGATCGCTACGAGGGCAGCACGCTGTTCCACACCTTCTACCCGGACCTGCCGCCTCCGGCGAGCACGGCCGAGGCGCTGGAAATCATCCGGTCGACCGGTGTCGCGCACCCCGCGGACCTCGCGGCGACGCTCGAGGCCGATGCCGCGCTGCGAAGCCTCTACACGCGCGCCCACATGTTCGTCGTGGCGGCGGAACGCGCCATTCCGCTCGACGCCCCCGAGCGGGTGGACCTCTACCTGGGGTTCCGCGATGCGCTGGAGAATTCGGGGCCGTCGTTCCGCCGCGTGTTCCCCTACGACCGCACGCTGTTCCCCGCGATGGCGTGGCTGCGCGAGCGCGCCGCGCGCACGCTGGCCGATGCCGCGCCGCTCACGCCCGATCGCGTGGCCGAGATCAGCGGGACGCTGGTCTTGTCGGGCGCCTACGAGCACCTGTGGACGGCGCACCACCTGCTGGTGCTCGACAATCTCGGTCTCGATGCCGCGCAGCTCGCGCACATCGAGGCCCTGATGGACTCGGTCCCGACCACGGTGCACGACCTGCGGTCCATCTCCGTGAGGGATTTCCTCGGGGACACGAGTCCGCCGGTGTCGCTGGACGGCGTGGGGGCGGGCGGCGTCAACATCTTCGGCGCCCCGATCGGGGCCGGCATGGAGAACCAGTTCCCGTCCGACGCCGCCGAGCCCGGCTGGGCCGACCTGTTCTGCGTCGTGACCGCTCACGAGGTCAACCACGTCGTCGACGCGTACCTCGCGCGCACGAGGCCGGGCTTTCGCGCGTTCCGCGACAGCTGCATCGCGCGCGCCGGACCCGATCCGATGCACTACCTGCGAAGCATGGGCAACTGGGGCGGGTTCCTGGACTCGCCCGTGGAGTTCTTCGCCGGCACCTCGGGCCAGTGGTTCACCGACAGCTGGCTCACCGTGAGGCTCGGGATCACGCGGTTCGAGGGAGGGCTGCCCTGGCCCATCGATCAGGCGTACCTGTTCGTGGACGCCTACTCGAACGGCGATCCGTTCACGCGCTTCTATCACGACGACCCGGAAGGCCACTTCACCATGGAGCGGGTGCCGGTGGTTCGCGACGGCCAGGGCCGGATCACGGACCTGCGGTACCACGAACACCTCGTCCACTTCGAGCTCGGCGACGATGGCCACGTGGCCAGCGTGAGCGTGGGCGTGGTCGCGACGCTGCTCTCGCAGTTCGTGGCGGACGCCGTTGAGGGCGGCATCGAGCTGCGATGGCAGTTTGGAGACCCCTCGCGCCTCGTGACGTCCTGGGTGGAACGCGCGGACTCCGGGAACGGGCCGTGGGTCCGGGTGGAGGGGGAGGTGCGTTCCGAAGACGGCATACTGACGATGGTTGACCGGAGTGTCTCGCCGGGACTCACCTACTACTACCGGCTTGCGGCGCGGTTCACCGGCGGGCAGGAAATGCGGTTTGGCCCCGTGACGGTGACGGCCGGCGAAGTCATCGCGCAGTTCGCGCTGACCGGCGTGTCACCCAACCCGGCGAGTGGTCCCGCCCGCATCGACTTTGCGGTGCCGCGACCGTCCCGCGTGAGGCTGACCGTGCTGGACGTGCAGGGCCGAATGGCGGCGGTGCTGGTGGACGGCGAGGTCGAGCCCGGCCGTCACCAGGTCGTGTGGACCGGGGAGGGGGCGCACGGCAGGGCGATGCCGGGCCTCTATTTCATCCGCTTCGAAGCCGAGGGGAAGGACGCGATCAGGAGCCTGGTCCTGGTGCGTTGATCGAGGCCGATTGGGCCCCGCTCCTCACTGCATCCGGAAGCCGGCGTCCACGTTGAGCGCCTGGCCGGTGATGCCGGCGGCGTCGTCCGAGGCCAGGAACGTCACCGCGGTCGCCACCTCGTCGGCGGTGACCATGCGGCGCAGCGGCAGGTTCTTCGTGAACCAGTGCCCGGCCTCGTCGAGCGTCCTGCCTTCCGCCTTCGCGCGGTCGGCGATCACGCGCTGCATGCGGTCGCCTTGGGTGGCGCCGGGCAGCACCACGTTGGAGCGGATGCCGTGCGGTCCCAGCTCGGCGGCCAGCGAATGGCTGAGCCCGATCATGCCCCACTTGGACGCCGCGTACGGGGTGCGCAGGGGATAGGCGATGCGGCCGGCCACCGACGAGATGTTCACGATCGAGCCGCGGTGCTGCTTGATCATCACCGCCGCCCCGTGCTTGGCGAACAGGAAGGCGCCGGTCAGGTTGGTCTCGAGCGTCTCGCGCCAGTCCTCCGAGGTGATCTCCGTCGCGAGCGCGGTGGGACCGGCAATCCCTGAGTTGTTGATCAGCACGTCGAGCCGGCCGGTCTTCGTGTGCATCTCGCGCACGGCGTCCGCGACCTTCGGTTCGTCGGAGACGCTCAGTACCGCCACCATCGGCTTCGTGCCAAACGCCTTCAGCTCGACGGCCACCGCTTCGAGCTTGTCCTTCGAGCGCGCCGCCAGCATCACGTTCGCGCCTTCACGCCCGAAGGCGAGTGCGATCGCGCGCCCGATTCCGTAGCCGCCGCCCGTCACGATCACCGACCAGTCCTTGAAGCGCATCCGCGGCCTCCTGAATTCAAGTCTCGGGGCCGCTCCAGCCGGCGGCCCCCACGAACGAGCGCCGGCAGGATGCCACAACGGCCGGTCTAGGCGCTCGAATCGCGCAACCGGTTGCGCAGGATCTTCCCGGTGTCGGTGCGCGGCAGGGCGTCCCGGAATTCGATCCGGCTCGGGATCTTGAAATCCGCGATGCGCCCGCGGCAGTGCTCGAGGATCTCGCGCTCGGTGCAGGCCCCGGAGGCCACGATCGCGCAGCGCACCAGGTCGTCCCCATGGGGGCCGGGAGCGCCGTAGACGGCGACCTCGCTCACCTTGGGGTGCGAGGCGATCGCCTCCTCGACCTCGAGCGGGTTCACCTTGAAGCCGCCACGGTTGATGATGAACTTCTTGCGCCCGGTGAGCACGAGACAGCCGTCCGGGTTCAGCCGCCCGAGATCGCCCGAAAGATAGAAGCCGTCCCGGAAGCTCGTCGCGTTCGCCTCCTGGTTCCCTTCGTAGCCGGGAATCACGCCGGGACCGGCGATCGCCACCTCGCCCTCCTCGCCGCGCGATACGGGCTGCCCGGCGTCGTCGATCACCTCGAACCGCACGCCCGGGAGCGGGCGCCCCACCGACTCCATGCAGGTCGCGGGATCGTCGTGGGGATTGACGCTGATCGTGCCGGTCTCGGTGGAGCCGTACAACTGGCGCACGGTGAGGCCGTAGTTCTCGCGGAAGCGCTGGTTGTCGCCCGGAAGCAGGGGCGCGCTGGCGGAGAACACGGTGCGCAGGCTGCTCAGGTCCACGGTGCCGCGCGCCGGGGTGTCGGCGAGCAGGGCGAACATCGTGGGCACCGCACCGAAATAGGTGAGGCGATGTTCCGTGATGAGGGTCAGCGCGCCGCGGCGGTCGAAGCGCTTCACGGGGTAGAGCGTGCCGCCGACGAACATCGACGTGAGCATGGTGCGGACGAGGCCATTGACGTGGGTGAACGGAGCGGCGCCGAGGAAGCGGTCCTCCGGTCCGAGATGGAACGTCTCGGCGAGGGCGGCGAGCTCGTAGCGGAGCTGGCCGTGGGTGCGCACCACGCGCTTGGGGTTCCCGGTCGAGCCCGAGGTGTACTGGTGCATGAGCGGGGGATCGTCGGGAGCCGGGCCGGCAACCGCGTCGTCCGCGGGTGCCACCGGCGACGCCGCATCCAGGACGCGGCTGCCGCCCGCGTCGTCGATCTCGACTAGCCGCGGCGCCCGCGGCATGGTGGCGAGCGCCTCGCGTGCCACCTCCACGAGGTCCGGCGACACCACGAGCGCGCCGGCCTTCGTGTCGTCCAGGTAGTACACCAGCTCCTGGGTGCGGTAGCGCACGTTGAGCGGCGCGACCACGCCCCCGGGACGGGCGATGGCGAAGTACCCGGCCACGTAGGAGGACGAGTTCGGCACCATGAGGCCCACGCGCGAGCCCGCCCGCACGCCGAGTGATTCGAGCGTTCGCGTGACGGCCTCGGACCGGGTGCGCAGGACGCCGTACGAGACTTCGCGCCCCTCCTCGGACACCGCGACCTTCTCCGGAGCGCGCGCCGCGTTCGCATCGAAGACATCCGCCAGGGATCGGGTCATGCCTTCTCCTTTGTGGTCCGACACGGCAATCAGTCGAGCCGCTGCTCGACGAACGTCACGAACGTGCCCACGGTCTCGAAGTGCTCGGGCAGGAGCTCGTCGTCGCGGACGGTGATTCCGAACTCGGTCTCCATCGCGGCGACGAGCTCCAGCGCCTCCACCGAGTCGATGCCGATCCCCCGGCCGAGAAGCCCGTCGCTCTCCTTTAGTGCGCCGTCCCGGGACAACGGCACCAGCTCGCGCAGCCGCGACCTCACCCGCTCGAGAATCGCCTCGCGCGCGGGCTTCAGGCGCCGCCTCCGATTCCGGCGAGCGTCGCGGGCGCCCCGGTGATCTTCGCGGCCCCGTCCATCACGAGCCGGTACCAGCCGCTCCAGAGGTAGGGGTCGCGCCGGATGCGCGATTCGAGCAGTACGGCGTAGCGCTGGAGCTGGTCCTCGATCGCGGCGCGCCGATCGGGCGATGGCGCGGCCTCGAGCGGCGGCTCGACCACCACATCGAAGGTGGCGAGGCCGCGGCGCACCACGAACACCGGCAGGAGCGGAGCGCCGACCGAGAGCGCCAGGTTGGGCGCGCCGCTCGCGAGCGCCAGCCGGCCGCCGAAGAGCCGCACCTCCACCGAGCGGTGGCCCGGCAAGGGGCGCTGGGCCCCGCGAGCCGATCTAAGCCGCCTCCACGCAGGCGCTCCTCCATCTGCCTCAGGTACCCGAGTCCGCCGCTCCGCGGCACGATGATGCGCTCGTCGAGGTAGCGGTCCTCGATGCGCGTCCGCAGCCGGCTCAGCGTGCTCATGCCGAAGCGGGTGGGCTGCCAGGCGTGACAGCTGTTGGGGGAGAAGCCGCGCGAGAACGTGCTCAAGTGGCTCACGCGGAATCCCGCGTCGTGGAGCGCCTTCTTCACGACCAGGTCGGCGTAGCTGAACGGGCACACCATGAGCATCGCGCCGCGCCCGGCCGCGCGCGCCGCGTCGAGATGCTCGCGGCCCACGAGCCGGAGCCGCGGACGCCAGCCGCCGGGGCGATACTCGCGCAGGATCTGCAGGCGCTCCTCCATGTAGGCCGACATGATCTGCACGCGCAGCGCCAGCAGATCCGCGTCCGAGGGCCCTGGTCCGAGCGCTTCGCGCAGGCGGCGCATCCGCCGCCGCGTCACGTCGGGCCGGATTCCGGCGATGGCGAAGCTGATCGCGCGACCGGCGGCGACCCACAGCCACTGGGGAAGCAGCCACGAGATGGGAGCCAGCACCGAGACCGCGATCAGCTCCGAGAGGTCGGAGCGCGAAATCGCGGGATCGTCCACTGGAGAAGGTGACGGCGACGCCACGGGCCGCACCGGCGAGGGAGTCGCCACGGTCATCGTGGCCTCAGGTCCTTCTGGACGACGATGCCGTTTCTCACCACGCGATAGACGGTCGCCGCGGTCCACGTGGGATCGGGACGCCGGATCGGAGTGTCCCCGCCCTGGAAGGCATGGCGCGTGGTGATCGGCAGCCCGAACACCGGGGCGAGCGTCGTCACCGGCTCGAGGGCGCCGCGATCGATCTGCACGCGCTTCTCCTGGACGAACCGCGGCACCACGAGCCAGTCACCGGCGGCCATCGCGCTCCGACCGGTGATCGCGGGATGGAGGCCGGCACGTGGCGCGTAGAACTGGAAGCCGCCGAAGTGATTTCCGACGTACCAGATCGTGCCCGCCGCGGAAGCCATCGTGCCGCCGGCCACCGCGATCACGCGGCCGACGTCCGCGCGCTGGGCGAGCGCGTCGTCACGGTCCACGACCCAGAGGGCCACGCCGGCGCACACCACCA
>DAIUEO010000110.1:0-12405 GCA_036845125.1 Candidatus Eiseniibacteriota bacterium
GTCTTCATAGACGCGGCAAGTTCTGATTGCTGTGACGCGAGGGTGTTCCGTGCGCCCAATCGGAACCTGCCCCGGGGCAGGTTGATGTGGATAACTTGAACGAAGTCTGAAGAGAGGATTCGCCGCGCGGCGAGTTCTGATTGTTCCAGCCCCGGTTGAACAGGACTCACCTGTAGAAACGCCCTGAGACTCCACAACTAGCGCGCCGCCGGAGCTCCGGCCGGCCGCTCGACGAACGCCGCGTGCAGCGCTGTCACCGCATCCGCCGCGCGCTCCGTGGGCACGCGCAGGATCAGCGCGGTGGGCGTGGTGCGGAGCGCCACCAGGGGGATCCGCAGCTTCTCGAGCGCCTCCTCGGCGCGCGCCGCATCGAGGGCGCCTAACCCTAAGCCCACCAGCGAGACGAACGCCGCGCCGTGCTGAACGCTGATGCGCCACTCCATGCCGGGGCCGCGCAGCTCGCGGAAGCGCTTTTCGAGCGTCGCGACGTCCTCCGGGGTTCCGATCCAGACCAGCACCGCGTGCGCGTCGCTCGCCTGCTCGTGAGCCAGGAGCTCGAGCGCGGGCAGTGCCTCGGCCACCGCCTCGATGATGCCGCGCGCCTCGCCGCGGCCGCCGGCGTTGCCTTCCGCGATCGCGATCGAGCAGTCGGTGCGGTGGGTGACGGCCCGGACGGCTAAGCCTTCCATGGGATCCTCCTCGATGATGGTGCCCGGCAGATCGTCGAACGACGAGCGCACCACGAGCGGCACGTGTTGCGCGGCGGCGAGATCCACGCAGCGCGCGTGGAGCACGCGGCCGCCCAGATGGGCGAGCGTCGAGCACAGGGAGTAGGGGAGTCGCGGAATCGGCCTCGCCTCCGGGACCAGTCGTGGATCCGCGGTGTAGATCCCGCTCACGTCGGTGTAGATCTCGCAGCGGCAGGGTCCGAGCGCGGCCGCGAGCGCCACGGCGGTGGTGTCCGAGCCGCCGCGCCCGAGCGTGGTGATCTCCTTGGTCTCGGGGTTCACGCCCTGGAACCCGGCGACGATCACCACCCGGCCGTTACCGAGCTCGGTGCGGATGCGCTCGGGCCGCACCTCGCGGATGCGCGCCTGGGTGTGATGGGCGTCGGTCAGGATCCCGCTCTGGGAGCCGGTGAACGAGATCGCCTCGATCTCGAGATCGCGGAGCGCCATCGCGAGCAGCGACATCGCGACCCGCTCGCCCGCGGTGAGCAGCATGTCGAGCTCGCGCGGATGGGGCCGGGCCGAGACCTCGTGCGCGAGCTTGAGCAGGTCGTCGGTGGCGTTCCCCATGGCGGAGACCACGACCACCACGTCGTTGCCGGCGCCGCGCGCCGCCGCGATCCGGCGCGCGACGGAGCGGATCCGCTCCGGGTCGGCGACCGAGGTGCCTCCGTATTTCTGGACCACGAGCGGCATGGGCGCGAGTTATAGCACGCGGTCGCGCTGGGGCGGGCGCCCCGGACGGCCGCGGCGGCGGTGCCTGCGGCTCCCGTGCGTACATTGACGCTCCGGCGGAGCGGCCGATATATTCCCCGCCCGACTTCGGAGCGTCTTCAGCGGAAGTAGCTCAGACCGGTAGAGCGCCACCTTGCCAAGGTGGATGTCGCGGGTTCAAATCCCGTCTTCCGCTCCATCTTCGCGGGGCCGGCATGTGCCGGCCCCGTTTTCGTTTCGCGCGGGAGGGCCCGATGGAACCGCGTTCGGTGGAACGAGCGGTCGAGGAGCTGATCCGCGCCCTCGGCCTCGATCCCGCCCGGGAGCCGGAACTGAAGGAAACCCCGGCCCGGCTCGCGGACCTCTACGCCGAGGTGTTCAGCGGGCTCGATCCCGGCACCCGGCCGTCGCCCGTCACGTTCCCGCAGGAGGGGGGCGAGGACGAAGTGGTGGCGGTGCGCGACCTGACGTTCTACTCGATGTGCGTGCACCACCTCGTCCCGTTCTTCGGCGTCGCCCATGTCGCGTACGTGCCGGCAGGGAAGATCGTGGGGATCAGCGGTCCGGCGCGCATCCTCGACCACCACTCGCGGCGCCCGCAGCTTCAGGAGCGGCTCACCCGCGAGGTCGCCGACCACCTCGAGGAGATCCTCGCGCCGCGCGGCCTGCTGGTGGTGCTACGCGCCCGCCATCTCTGCATGGAGATGCGCGGCATCCGGCGGCGCGGCGAGGTGGAAACCCGGGTGGCGCGCGGGGTGCTCGCGGGCGCCGCCGGTCATGCGCTCTTCCCCGAGCGCACGAGCGAGCCGGGCGCGTGACGGCGCGCGCGCGCTGCTGCTGAGGCGGCCACGCCGGCTCCGGAACTCATCATCGTGGGCGCGGGTGTGGCGGGCGCCCTGTGGGCGCGCACGCTCGAGCTCGAGCCGCTCGTGATCGAGGCCGCCGGACTGGGCGGCGGCCAGCTCCACGAGATCCACTTCCATCCGCGCGAGCTGCCGGGCGTCCCGTCCGGCGACGGCGCCGAAATCGCGCGCGCGTTCGAGCGCCAGCTCGCCGAAGCCGCCATCCCGGTGATGGGTGGAGTGCGGGTGGCCGCCATCGAGCCCGCGTCCAACGGGACGCGCGTGCGCCTCGAAGACGGCGCGAGGATGGCCGCGCCTGCGGTGCTGGTGGCGACCGGGACCCGCCGTGGCCGTCTCGGGGTTCCCGGCGAAGCGGAGCTCGACGGGCGCGGCGTGTTCGGATCCGCGCGGCGCGAGCTGCCGCGGCTCGCCGGGCGGCGGGTGGCGGTGATCGGGGGCGGCGACGGCGCCTACGAGAACGCCCTGATCCTGGCCGCCGCGGGCTGCCGGGTGGTGCTGATCGTGCGCAGCCACCCGATCGCGCGCGCCGAGTTCCAGATCCGGGCGGGATCGGACTCGGGGATCGAGATCGTGATGCCGGCCGAGGTGATCTCGTTTTCGGGAGAGGAGGGCCGCCTCGCGATCGAGCTGGAAACGCCCGCGGGACCCGCTCACCGGGAGGTCGAGGCGGCTGTCGTGAAAGTGGGCAGGGTCCCGGAGACCTCCGCCTGCGCCGCGCTCGATCGGGATCCGGACGGCTACCTGGTCGTGGACCGCGCCTTCCGCACCTCGGTTCCCGGGATCTGGGCAGCCGGGGACGTGGCCAGGCCGACAAGACCCAGCATCGGCGCAGCGTTCGGCGCGGCCGGGCTCGCGCTGGCCGATATCCGCAGGGCCCTGCGCGGCGACTGAGCGGGGCATTTTGCCCGATCGAGGGTCTCACGCATTGCGTTATTGAAGCCGGGGGATCGAGCTACCTATAATCAGCTCTCCCACGCGAGACATCCCTTCCGAGCATGCCGTGGGGTCCTGAAATGCCGCGTTTCCTGCGCGATGCCCCTTGCGTCGCGCGCCCCCCTGGAAACGGGGACCCCACGGCGGATGTCCACCCGAAGCCGATTACGGCTACTTCCTGATGGGCACCACGTTCTTGTCGTCGAGGCCGAGCACGTTCACGAAATCCGATCCGGCCGGGATGATGAACTTGGTCTGATTCGAGAGCACCGTCTGCAGCACTTCGAGCCGCCGGCTGGTCTCGGCGCGCTGCTGGAAGAACTTCTCCGCCGCGGTCGAGACCAGCTCGATCGCCTGGGCCTCGGCGGTGGCGCGCGTGATGCGCGCCTGGGCGTCGCCTTCGGCGCGCAGGATCTCCGATTGCCGCACGCCCTCGGCCTGGAGGATCTGCGCCTGCTTCACGCCCTCCGCTTCGAGGATGTTGGCGCGCTTGTCACGCTCGGCCTTCATCTGGCGCGACATCGCCTCGGTGATGTCGGCGGGAGGATCGATCTTCTGGACCTCGACGCGCGTCACCTTGACGCCCCAGGTGTTGGTGGCCTCGTCGAGCACGTTCCGGAGATTCGCGTTGATGAGGTCGCGCGCGGTGAGCGTCTCGTCGAGTGACTTGTCGCCGATCAGGTTGCGCAGGTTGGTCTGGGCCAGCGTGGTGGCGGCGTAGGCGAAGTTCTGCACTTCGAACGTGGCCTTCACCGGGTCGCTGATCTTGTAGTAGATCACCGCGTCCACCGTCACCGAGACGTTGTCCTTGGTGATCACCTTCTGCGGCTCGACGTTGATGACACGCTCGCGCATGTCCACCTTGATCATGTCCTCGATGACCGGCACGAGGAACGTGAGCCCGGAGTCCACGGTCGCGCGATACTTGCCGAGCCTCAAGACCAGGCCCTTCTCGTACTGCGAAACGACGCGCGCCGAGCGGGCCAGCGAGACGATGGTGATGAGGAGCAGAACCAGGAGGACGAGAAGGCCGAACTGCTCGAGCATGTCGTCTTACCTCACGAGGAGCGTCACGCCGTCCACCGACTGGACGGTCACGAGCGCTCCCTCTTCGAAGGGTCCGGTGCCGGGTGCGGGCCGCGCGCGCCACTGTTCGTCGCGCACGCGGATCTGTCCCGGATCGTGTGCATCGATGCGGCGCATCACCACGCCCTGGAGTCCGATCAGGGCGTCGGCCCCGCTCGGGACCGGGCGGATGTGGATGCGGCTGCGCACCCACCTGCGACCGGCCACGATGTAGAGAATGCACAGCACGCTCGAAGCGATGAGCCCGATCACCGGGTTCCCCATCGCGAAGCCGATGCCGCCGCCGAGCACGAAGGCGGTGCCGACGAGCACCAGGTCGAAGCCGGCGAACCCGCCGAGCAGCACTTCGGCCAGGACCATGAGCGCGCCACCGATGACGAGCAACCAGTTCCAGTTCATTTGCGTGTCTCCAGTACGGTCCGGCGAGCCCCGGTGTTTCAGTTCAGCGTCGCGGTGAATCTCACCGCCCAGCTGGTTCCCGTCCAGTCGGCGTCGATGCCGCCGTCGGGGATGCTGTGATACCCGAATCCGCCGGCCACCCCGAGTCCCCAGGAGCCTCCGACCCACCACTCCTTGCCGAGCGTGAGATCCGTGACGAAGCCGCTGTCGGTTTCACCCTGGATCGCTCCCGAGTCGACCGTCATGGTCCCGAATCCGGCGGAGCCAGAGAGATAGATGTTGACCGGCATGAAGTAGTAGGTGAGCCCGCCGCCAAATGCCGACAGGTCCACGTCCCCGACGAGCGTTCCGGGGCCGAACGGGCCGGTCGCGTCGGGATCGCTGATCAGCCAGCCCCACAGGGTTCCGTGAAGGATCAGATTGGGTTTCACCGCGCCGCCGATCGCGATATTGACGTCCCCGCTCCCGGTCCCCTCGAGCTCCAGCGAGCCCCCGGGTGTGTCGGCGGAAGCGTTTGCGCCGCCACTACCCGCGGAGAGCCGGAGGAAGAAGCCGTCGTGCGTCCGCGGCTCGCCTCCGGCGTTCGCGTGGGTGGGAGCCAGGGCGAGTAGCACGAGCATCACTGCGGCGGTGAAGAGTCTCGTGAACATGCGGCACCTCTCGAGGCCGGTCGGATCGTCGCGGCACGTCCGGAGGATGCGGCGTGGACCGGCCAGCACGCCGCTTTCCGGACTCGGCGCGGCATGCTGGGGCATTCACCCGGCGCTGGCAAACGCTCGCGGCGCCGGGGACGTCAGTTCAGAGTCGCCGAGAATCTCACGGCGAAGGCCGTGCCCGACCAGTTTCCGTCGATGTCGCCGTCGGGGATGGTGTGATAGGAGAACGCGGCGGCCACCCCGAGCCCCCAGGCGTTGCCGACCCACCATTCCTTCCCCACGGTCAGGTCCATGACGAAGCCGTCGTCCGTGTCCCCCTCGAGCGGCCCGCCGTCCACCCTCAAGGATCCGAATCCGACCGAGCCGGACAGGTACATGTTCGCCGGCATGGTGTAGTACGTGAGGCCGCCGCCGAACGCGCTCATGCCGATGAATCCGTCGAGCGGGTTGGTCACCGATCCCACCGTCACGTCCGGCTCATCGAGAATCCACCCCCACATGGTGGCGTGAAGGATCAGGTTGGGACGGATGGCTCCGCCGATCGCGAAGTTGGCGTCGCCGCTCGGCTGACTGTCGACTTCGATGTCGCCGGCGGCGTCGTCGATCGACGTGCCGGCCACGCCGAGCCCGCTGGAGAGTCTCAAAAAGAAGCCGTCGTGGGTCCGCGGCTCGCCTCCGGCGATCGCGTTCGTCGCGGTCAGGGCAAGCAGCACGAGCATCGCTGCGGCTGCGGAGAGTCTCGTAAACATGCGGCACCTCATGGTCCGGTCGGAGATCGCGGAGGCACGGCGCGACCGGCCAGCGCGCCGTCTCCCAGACTCGGCGCGGCATGCTGCGACATGCGACCGCACCCGTCAAAACCGGGCAACGGGTCTTGGGGCCGGCACCAGCCGACACGGGACGACGAACGGCCGGTTTTTGACCGCTGCGCGCGGGGCGACCTAGACTGCCCCGCTCATGCGCGAACGCTTCCTGCCCTTTGCCCAGCCGCTGATCGGTGACGAGGAGATCGCGCTGGTCACCGAGTGCCTGCGCTCGGGCTGGCTCACCACCGGGCAGAAGGTGCGGCAGTTCGAGCAGGAGTTCGCGCCTTTCGCGGGCGCGAAGCACGCGGTCGCGGTCAACTCCTGCACGGCGGCGCTCCACCTCTCGCTCGAGGCGATCGGCATCGGGCCGGGCGACGAGGTGATCGTGCCGGCGATGACCTTCACCGCGACCGGCGCGGTGGTCGAGCACCTGGGCGGCGTCCCGGTGCTGGCCGACGTGGACGAGGCCATGCTCAACCTCGATCCCGAGGACACCGCGCGTCGGGTGACGCCCCGCACCCGGGCGCTGATCCCCGTGCACTACGGCGGCCAGGCCGCCGACATGGACCCGTTGATGGAGCTCGCGAAGCGCCACCACCTCAAGGTGATCGAGGACGCCGCCCACGCGATCCCGACCCTCTACAAGGGTCGTACGGTGGGCTCGATCGGCGACGCCACCTGCTTCAGTTTCTACGCGACGAAGAACCTGACGACCGGCGAAGGCGGCATGCTGACCACCGACGACGATGCGATCGCCGAGCGTGCGCGCCTGATGTGCCTCCACGGCATGAGCCGCGATGCCTGGAAGCGCTACACGCAGAAGGGCTCGTGGATGTACGAGATCCTGGCGCCGGGTTTCAAGTACAACCTCACCGACATTGCCGCCGCGATCGGGCTGCCGCAGCTCAAGCATTGCCGGAGCTTTCACGAGCGGAGGCTCCAGATCGCGCGCCGCTACCACGAGGCGTTCGCGGATCTCGCGGGCATCGTCCGGCCCGGGGTGCGCGACGAGCGCGAGCACGCCTGGCACCTCTATGTCATACGCGTCGATTCCACCGCGCTCTCCATCGACCGCGACGAGTTCATCCGCCAGCTCTCGGCACGCAACATCGGGACCTCGGTCCACTTCATCCCGCTCCACCTGCATCCGTACTGGCGCGACCGCTACGGGCTCCGCCCCGAGGACTATCCGCGCGCGACCGCCGCGTTCCACCAGATCCTGTCGCTTCCGATCTACGCCCGCATGACCGACGAGGACGTCGCCGACGTCGTTGCCGCCGTGAGCGAGATCGCCCGTTCCCACCGCCGCTGAACGAACGAGGATCCCGTGCGCGAGGAAGACCTGCTCAAGTTCACCTGGATCGCGGATGCCCAGATTTCCCCGGACGGCCGCCGGGTCGCCTTCACCCGCGTGGTCGTGGACGAGGCGGAGGATGCCTACGCCACGAGCCTCTGGATCGTGGATGCCGAGGGTGGCGCGCCGCCGAGTCCGCTGACCGCGGGGCCGCGCGATTCGCAGGCGCGCTGGGCGCCGGATGGAACGAAGCTCGCGTTCGTGCGCGCGCGTGAAGCGGGCAAGCCGGGACAGCTGCACGTGCTGCCAATGACCGGCGGCGAGGCCACCGCACTGACGAGCCTCGAGCACGGCGTGTCCCAGCCGGCGTGGTCACCGGACGGAACGAAGATCGCCTTCATGAGCGGCGAGAATCCGGAGCTGGATACACCGGAGAAGAAGAAGCCGAAGAACGAGCCGGGACGCATCGTGACCCGCCCCGAGTGGCGGATGAACAACGAAGGGTTCTACGACTGGGACCACCTCGACCACGTGTGGGTCGTGGACTCGGCCGACGGAACGCCGCCCCGCCCGCTCACCCGCGGGTATTTCCGCGAGGGGTCTCCGGCGTTCTCACGCGACGGCCAGCACGTGCTGTTCCTCTCGGACCGCCGCGCCGAGCCGTGGTTCGAGCACGAGGAGCAGCGTCTCTATTCGGTGCCGATCGGGCTCGCCGAGCCGACCGCGGGCGAGGCATTGGTCGAGGTGGCCGCGCTGCGCGGGCCGATCGCGAGCTTTCACGAGACCCCGCAGGGTGGCTTCGTCGCGGTGGCGGGGATCGTCCCCGATCCGATGCCGACCTATGTCCAGTCCGATCTCGTCGTTTTCGAGAAGGGGAAGGGGCGCAACGTGACGCCGGCGCTCGACCTTCCGGTGTCCGAGGAGATCTCGTCCGATCAGCACCCGCCGCGGGGTGGCGGCTCCCTGCCGTTCGCACTCCTGCCGAATGGCACGCACGCGCTCACGGTGGTCTCGAAGGCGGGTGCCGCGCGCCTCGCAACGATCGCGCTCGCCGACGGAAAGGTCGACGAGCGCACGGGACCCCGCGAAGAGGTCGTGAACGGCAGCGTCTCCCGGGACGGACGGCGGGCGGCGGTGGTTCTCGGCGGGCACGACCGTCCCGGCGACCTGGTCGTGCACGACGTCGAGACCAAAGCCAGCCGCACGCTGTGGCAGCCGAACCGCGAGCTGCTCGAGGGCGCAAAGCTTGGCGAGGTGGAGGAGATCCGCTACCCGTCCTTCGATGGCCGCGAGATCCACGGCTGGATCGTGAAGCCCCCCGGCTTCGACCCTAAGAAGAAGTACCCGCTGATTCTCGAGATCCACGGTGGACCGCATATCGCGTACGGCGTCGGCTTCTTCCATGAGTTCCGCATGCTGGCCGCGGCCGGCTACGTCGTGCTCTACACCAATCCGCGCGGCAGCACGACGTACGGGCGCGAATTCGCGAACGTGATCCAGTACCGCTACCCGGGCGACGATGCGAAGGACCTCCTCGCCGGTGTGGATGCGATGATCGCGCGCGGCTACGTCGATGCGAAGCGCCTCGGTGTCACGGGCGGCAGCGGGGGCGGGCTCCTCACCAACTGGCTCGTCACGCAGACGCCGCGCTTCGCGGCGGCCATCACCCAGCGCTGCGTCTCCGACTGGGCGGGGATGTACTACAGCTGCGATTTCACCATGTACATGCCGTTCTGGTTCCGCCGCGCCCCGTGGCAGGACGCGAAGGAGTACGCCGAGCGCTCGCCGCTCACCTTCGTCGACCAGGTCACAACGCCCCTGCTCGTGCTCCATGCCGAGGAGGACTGGCGCACCCCGATCGCCCAGGGCGAGGCGATGTTCCGCGCACTCAAGCACCAGCGGAAGCCCGCGGCGATGGTGCGCTTCCCCGGGGAGAACCACGAGCTGTCCCGGAGCGGCACCCCGTCGCGCCGGGTCCAGAACCAGCGGGTGATTCGCCGCTGGTTCGACCACTGGCTCATGGGCAAGGAAGCCCCGGAGTTCGGGATCCCGCTCCCGGCCTGACCCCCAGGCACCCCCTTCCCGGACCTCAACCCCGGGCCGTGTTGGGCCGAAAACCCCTTGGATCAATCCCCAGTCCCCTCAAGGGGTTGGTTGTGGAGCGAAGAATGTTGGTGGGCCTCCCGAAGGCCGTCGGGGGCGAACCGGCCCACGGAATTTCAATGACTTAGCCGGTCGTTTCCGGCCACCAACATTCTTCGCTCCACAACCTTCGGCATCCATTTCGGGGTCTCCCTGTGCGTCGCGCCGCCGTCCCGGACGTTCGGTGGTTCGTGGCCGTTCTCGCCTTGCTGGCGGGAGCGACGCCGGCCTTTGCCGCCGCGCCCGTCATCCAGACCGTCGAGTTCCGACGCACCAACGGCCTGCCGCTGCTCGGCAACACCACCGGACCGCTCGACACCATCCTGGTGCAGGTCACCGCCAGCGACGACGACGGGTTCCGCGACGTCACCGAGATCGGCGTCACCCTCTACTACGACACGTGGCAGAACCTGACGGACGCGCCGGCGCTCGAGGCGTCCTTCGTGTGGCGGCGATCGCAGGGGACGTTCCTTCGTCTCTATCCCGACTCGAGCTCATGGGCGGTGCTGCCGGCGCTGTGCATCGTCGACAGCAGCACCGGATCGAACAGCCCGCGTCTCACGAGCTTCGCGATCATCGTGGGAAAAGTCGCCCGCGCCAGCACGAACGCCTACTGGAGCGCCCGCGCATGGGTGGACGGAGCCTCGGAGCCGGGATCCACCGTCGCCACGATCAACTGGCTCCAGGTCCGCCGCGAGATGGAGGTATCGGCGTCGAAATCCGGCCTGGTGTTCCAGGCGGCTCCTGCCGGGAACATGGGGAACCCGCTGGTCTATCCGCCGGGTGAGCTGGCGATCTCGGTGGTCACGAACGACGAGATCGACCTCCTGGCGTCCAGCACCGATCTCGAGGGCCAGGAGGACTCGACCCAGTCCATTCCCTCGGGCGCCGGCGGCGGGGTGCATTTCAATTTCGATGGGCTCGTGTCGGGCGACCTCCGTCAGGCGATGACGCCGCTGCAGACCGCAATTCCGCCGGCGGTGGCCGAAGCGGGAGAAACCCACCGGCTGGCGCTTACGGTGGACTACGCCCCCGGTCTCTCCACGCAGGACTACATCGGGACCCTCACCCTGCGGGCGATGCCGACCGTCGGCGGACTGCACGAGGACCTCGAGTTCCCGATGACCGCGGAGGTTTCCTCGCCCACCGACTCGGCGGCGATCCGTGTGGTGGCCGAGGTGTTTCCGCACTCGGCGCTCAACAAGACACTCGCCCCCTTCACCCTCTGGCTGCGTCCCTCATTCGATGCGCGCAGCACCGGTCTCAACCGGGTTCGCGCGCTCCTGCCCGCGGGCTACGGCACGCCGAAGGTGGACCGCGTGCTCGAAGATTCGAAGCCCGTGGTGTTCATCGACGAGAGCACGCCTGAGGAGCTCTCGATTGCGATTCCGGGTGAGGTCAACGGACTCGTGAGCATCGAGTTCCGCGTCGACACTCCGATCGCCCTCGATCCGGCGGGTAGCGACTGGAAGATCCTCTACGACGATCTCGCCATGCTGTACGCCGAGCAGGTTGTCACGCCCGGCGACGCGAACGGACTTCCCGACGGCGACAATCTCCACGTCTCCATCGTGGATCAGGATCATCGGCCCCAGGTGAGCGCGACGATCCAGAGCGGCGGCGCCGAAGCCCAGCTGCTCGTGATCCAGGTCACCGCGGTGGATCCCGACGGGGACCCCATCGATGCGCTGAAGACGAACTACGCGAGCCTGCCGTCGGGGAATAACGCCAGCTTCTCGGTCTCCGCCGACCATTCGAGCGGCATCTTCACCTGGACTCCCGGCTTCTCGGCGTCGCCCGGCCCCTATCCCGTGTACTTCGCCGCGTACAACGCGCTCGGGGACTCGACGATGCTCATGCTCACGATCACCAACACGGACCGCCGGCCGGTGGTGATCGCGCCGACCAGCGTTCAGGGGGCGGAGGGCTCCCCGCTCCCCGCGCCGGTGGTCGCCAGCGATCCGGACGGCGACCCGATTCTTTCGCTGGTCGCGGACCTCGACAGCCTGCCGCCCGGGAACAGCGCGACTTTCATCGCCGCACCGGACGGGCGTTCCGGCCAGGTTCAATGGACACCCGGTTTCACCGACGCCGGATCCTACGTCGTGCGTTACTACGCCTCGAACGCCCTGACCGGCACCGGAGCGACGACACTCGACATCTCCAACACCGACCGGCCGCCGACGACCAACGCGCCGCCGACGGTCAGCGCGACGCCGCTCGTCACCCTGACGATCGACATCACCGGCTCCGATCCGGACGGCGAGGCGATCACCTCGATGAGCGCCGACCTCTCGTCGCTGCAGGGCAGCCCTTCGTTCACGCCCCTCTCGCCGGGCGTCTATCGATTCCAGTGGACGCCGGGTCTGCTGGTCTCGGGATCCTTCGACGTGACCTTCCGCGCGCACAACGCCCTCACCGGCGTGACCTACACGCGCATCGACGTCGGGCTCCTCGACCGCGCGCCGCTCGTGACGGTCGCGCGCAACGTCTCGGTCGTGGCCGGCGACACGCTGGCGCTGGCGGTGAGCGCGCTCGATCCCGACGGCGATCCGATCCTCTCGCTGCAGGTGGACCTCGCCGACTTCCCGCTCGGGAACGGCGCCTACTTCACCACCAATCCGTCGCACACGAGCGGAGTCCTGACCTGGGTGCCGAGGGCCACGGACGCGCCCGGGGACTACGACGCCGTGTTCACCGCCTCGAACGCGCTGTCCGACTCGGCGCTCAGCACCGTCCGCGTGACGCCCGCGCAGCGCGGCATCGAGATCACCGGGGTCGCCG
>DAIUEO010000111.1:0-2294 GCA_036845125.1 Candidatus Eiseniibacteriota bacterium
CGCCGACCACATCCTCGCCGGCCTGATCACGAAGGCCGCCGGCGGGGACGCGGCGGTAGGCGGTCTCGAAGAACCGGAGCATGACGAATTCCATGGGATACTCCGACTGCCCGGCGTCCACGGAGCCCAGCCCGTAGGTGGGCTGGCTGGTGTCGAGGTAGCGCCAGTCGCCCTTGAAGTTCCACTTGTTGCCCGGAACCCAGGCGTCCGACTTGAACTGGATGCTGAGCTGCTTCGACGTCGAGTAGGTCGCGTTGAGCGCGAACACCGACACCCGCGTCTCCGCCGGATCGCCGAGCCAGCCGCCCGCCGAAGCGCCGATCCCCGCGTACACGCCGTAGGCGGGGTTGTAGCCGATCGAGGGCAGCGCCACGATCGACAACCCGGGCCGCTCGAGCGCCGCCTCGGTGCGCACCGTGTCCCGTCCGAGCAGGCGCGCGATCACGTCGCCGATGTCGCGCTGGGGTGGCAGCGAATCATTCCGCACTTCCGGGCCGGGCAGTTGTGGCGGCGCATCCTGCGCGCGGGCTGCGCTCGTGCACGCAACGATCAGCGCGGCGAGGAACGACGCGGCGCGGAGGAGACCGGTTCGGCTCAACTCGAGCCTTCACCGGCCGGCCGGATGAGCGCGCGGCCGAGCAGCTTGATCAGCGCCTGATGCGGCGTCATGCGGCGCGCCGCGAGGTCCTCGATCGTGCGCCGCCAGGTGTCGCGCGACAGCGCGTCGCGGAACTCCTCCCAGAGCCGGAAGCGCAGCAGGTCTTCGAGCCGCTGCTCGAGGCGGCGCCGGCGGCGCCGGTCGAGCCCGCCCTTCTCGAGCAGCCACGCGAGGTGCCCTTCGAAGCGATCCACCACCTCGGACACGCCCGTTCCCTGCGAGGCCACGGTGAGCAGCACCGGCGGCTCCCACTCCGAGCGCGCGGCGCGCAGCTCGAGCGCCGAGCGCACCGCGAAGGCCCCGCGCTCGGCGCCCTCGCGGTCCGCCTTGTTGATCACGAACAGGTCGCCGATCTCCATCAGGCCCGCCTTCATCGCCTGGACGCCGTCGCCCGATTCCGGCACCAGCACCACCGCCGTGGAATCCGCGGTCTCCGCGACCTCGAGCTCGCTCTGCCCCACGCCCACCGTCTCGATCAGAATGCGCGTGAACCCTGCGGCATCCAGCACGTCGCACACCTGGGCGGTGTGCACGGCGAGCCCGCCCAGGCTCCCGCGGGTCGCCATCGAGCGGATGAACACGCCGGGATCGCCGGTGATCTCGCCCATGCGCACGCGGTCACCGAGCAGCGCGCCACCGCTGAAGGGGCTCGTGGGATCGACCGCCACGATGCCGACCGTCTCGCCGCGCGCACGGTATTCCATCGCCATGCGGGTGACCAGCGTGCTCTTCCCCGCGCCCGGCGGCCCGGTGATGCCGAGCCGCAGCGCGCGTCCACTGGCGGCGAAGCACGCGTCGAGCAGCTCCTCGGTCTCGGGGGCCTCGTTCTCGACCCACGAGATGGCGCGCGCGAGCGCCGGGCGATCGCCGGCCAGCGTGCGGCGGATGAGATCGTCGGCCGCGCTCACGCGCTGCGTCCCGCTCCGACCGAGAGCGCGGCCAGCACCGCCCCGGCCACCTCTTCGGCGGCGCGCGGCCGCGCCAGCTTCCCGGCCGCCTCGCGCATCGTCGCGCTCGCGCGATCGTCGGTGAGCAACCGCTGAACCGCGGACTCCACCGCTTCGAGCGAATCGGCGTGGAAGGCCGCACCGGCGGCTTCGAGCTGCTCGGCGTTCCGCACCTCCTGGCCGGGCGTCGGCCGGAACACGACGAGTGGCGCGCGCTTGATGAGGGCCTCGGAGCACGTGAGCCCGCCGGCCTTCCCCACCACCACGTCGCACGCCTCGAACAGGAGATCGATCTGGTCCGTGAACCCGAGGCTCCGCACCCGGCCCGGCATGCGCGTCGCGAGATCGTCCACCTCCGCGCGCAGCCGCTCGTTGGTGCCGCACCCGACGATCACCTCGGGCAGCGCTGGCAGCAGCGCGAGCCGCGCGGCCAGCACCGCGAGCGGACCGACCCCGCTGCCGCCCCCCATCACGAGCACGATGCGCGCGCGGAGATCGATGCCGAGACGCTGCCGCGCCTCGTCGCGTCCGACCCCTTCGGCGAACTTGGGATCGACCGGGATGCCGGTGACCTGGATCGCCTCGCGCGGCACGCCGTGGGTCGCCAGCTCCTCGGCGGTGCGCTCGGTGGCGACGAAGTAGCGGTTCACGTGCGGGAAAGCCCAGAACGGATGGGCCGAGAAGTCGGT
>DAIUEO010000111.1:2304-2793 GCA_036845125.1 Candidatus Eiseniibacteriota bacterium
GATGGAGGCGCTTTCCGCCGCCGCCGCGCGCCGCGGAAAGCGCCTCCATCGGCAGGAAGTGCGTGCACACGACCGCATCGGGACGCTCGCGCTCCACCACCCGCACCAGACGCCGCAGGTTGAGCCGGTCGAGCGCCAGTCGCACCGGAGCGGTGCTGCGATTCACCGGCGCCTGCTCCCAGGAATGGTAGAGCGCGCCCCACAAGCGCGGGGCGCGGGCCGCCATGGCGTTGTAGGAGGCGGCGTAGGTCCCGCGGTAGAGCCGTGACGCGTAGACCAGCGTGTCCACTTCGCGCACCACGATACCCGGTGAGCGGCGCGTGAAGGCGGCAGCCAGCGCCTGGGCCGCGCGCTTGTGACCGCTGCCGGCGGTGGCGTGCAGGATCGCGATGCGCGGCCCGGTGCGGACCGCCGACGCGGCGCGCGCCGCGGCCCCGGCCGCGAGCCCGGCGCCCGCCAGGGTCTCGACCGCGATCGAGCCGCGCCCCG
>DAIUEO010000111.1:2803-12094 GCA_036845125.1 Candidatus Eiseniibacteriota bacterium
GGTGGCGTGGAGGATGGCGATCCTAAGCCCGGGCGTCGCGTCGCCGCGCGCGAGCGTGTCCACCGCCACCATGCCGCGACCGGCGGGCGGGAACAACACCTCGGAGCCGGAGGTGGCGCGCCATCGGGCACGCCACCAGCGCCGCTGCGCGCGCAGGCGTGCGCGCCATCGCTGCGTGAGGTCCTTCGGGATGCGCAGTCTGGGGGGCAAGCGGGATCCGCAGGTTTCGGGTGAGCGGCGTCAGGGAAATCGCGCCGGCAACAATACCCGAACGCCACCCCGCGTGCGTTTACGCGCAATGGATCAGCGGGAGACCACGATCCGGCGGGCCGCGATGAACGCTCCCGCCGTCAGGCGCACCAGATAGACTCCGCTCGCGACGGGCACTTGGGAGGCGGTCACGTCCCAGCGCGCTTCGTGGCGACCCGCTCCATACTTCGCGTCGGCCAGTGTCGCGATTCTGCGACCGCTCAGATCGAAGACTTCCATCCGGACGGCCGCTTCGCGCGGCAGGGAGAAGGGAACCACCATCGCGGTCCGGGCCGGGGTCGGGATCGCAACGCCGAGCGCGAATCCTTCGAGACTCGGGCCTTCCACCGCGGTGGTCTGCTCGACGAACACTTCGGTCGCGAACGGCGACCCCGCGTAGCCCGCATCGATCGACTGAACGCTCCAATAGTAGGTGCCCCGCAGGAGGTTCATGGTCCACGAAAGGTGCGACCCGCAGTTCCCGTCCGCGGGAACCCGGAGCTTTCCGGAGGGGTTTGCAGATGGCGCCAGTACTTCAGAACCCCCGGGAGTGGTTCCGACCCGGAGCTGGTAGGTGAGCCCGGCAGCGGGCGTCGTGTCATCGGTCGATGCGTCCCACGCGAACGTGACGGACCCGCCAGGCGCCGCCGTCGCGTGCAATCCAGCGGGAGTCGCAGGCGGCAGGTTGGCGGGATATCCGAACCCGTTCCGGTAGACACGGGTGGTGGAGCCGAGCCCCGGTGGCCATCCCGCGATCAGGACGTCGAGATCTCCGTCGTTGTCGTGGTCTCCAAATGAGGCGTTCCCGGCCATCGAGTCGAAGTGGACCCCGGTGAAGGTGAACGTCGGATCCGGCCCTCCGTTGTTCCGGTAGAGCGCGGCGCGAAAATAGGCCCCCGAGGGCGCGAACGGGTTCTGCCCCGACAGCAGGAGGTCGCGATCTCCGTCGTTGTCGAAGTCGCCCCAGGCCGCGGAGCCTTCACGGAGGCTGAGCAGGGGCACGCCTGAGTAGACCAGGTCGGGATCGGGCCCTCCGGTGTTCCGGTAGAGCCGCGTCATCGGTCCGATCGGATCGTTGTCGCCGAGCACCACGAGATCGAGGTCGCCGTCGTTGTCGTAATCACCCCAGGTGGAGTACGAAAACGTCGCGGAGAGGATGTGGATCCCGGCATCGGTCAGAACGCCGCCCTGATTGCGGAAGACCCAGGCGCTATCGGAATTGCCGGGCTGGTTGATGTAACCGGAATAGAAGAGGTCGAGATCCTGGTCGCCGTCGTAGTCACCCCATGACGCATGGCCCAGCGCCGCGCCGGGCAGCTGCGCACCGCTGTCCTCCCAGAAGGGCGGCGTCGCTCCGAGATTCCAATAAAGGATCGCCGGCGGAATGGGGGAAAACCCGACCGGTGACGTGGAGAACGCATCGAGGTCGCCGTCTCCATCACCGTCTCCCCACGCCACGCGGCCACCGTCGCCGGCGATCTCCGATCCGACCACGAACGTGGGGGTGGGACCGCCACTGCTGCGATAGGTCCGCAGGCGGTAGCCGGCCGCGCCCGAGATCAGCACATCGAGATCGCCGTCGCGGTCCTCGTCCGCCCATGCCACGGCGCCGTTCAAGAACACCGCGCCGATGTCGGTGTAGGTGGGGAACGTCTCGCCGTTGTTGCGAAAGATCTTCGCGAGTTGGGTGTGAGGAGGATCGCGCAGCACTCCCGACACGAGTACGTCGAGGTCGCCATCGCCGTCGTAGTCACCCCAGGCGGCCGAGCCACCGCGCACCGACGCGAGAGGAACGGAACCGATGTTGGTGAACTGGGCGAAGGCGGGCGCGGCTCCGCAGAACGAGATGAGCGCAAGGATCGCGAGGACGGGACGAACCGGTCGAGTGTTCACGGTCACCTCCGAGGTTGAGCGACGGGGAAAGTCTACGCCCGCGCCGCACGGCCGGGCACCAGAATCTCCAGGGACCCGGCCGACCTCTCAACTCATTGCTGGACCGTCGCTCGCGTCCGGCCCCTACTCCCTCAGGGCGTTCCGGTAGTGACGGAGCACGGCACCCTCGGCTTCGAGCTCGATGGTGATGACGTCTATGCGCACCGGTGCGCCGGTGCCGGCCACCACTCCGGCCGCGCGGCGGAGGCGCGTGCGCTTGGCGCCGTCGATGGCGGCGGCCGCTCCGCCATAGTCGCTCCGGCTGCGGAACTTCACTTCGACCAGCACCTGGGTGGGACCGTCGCTCGCGACGATGTCGACTTCGACGCCGCCGATCCGCACGTTGCTCGCCTCGATCCGGTAGCCGGCGAGCTTCAGGAATTCCGCCGCGAGTGCTTCGCCTGCGAGACCGCGGGAACGCGTGATGCCCATGGATCCGCTCCACGGGGGCGTGGGATGAAGAGGGGCTGCGAGGCTACTGCAGGACGGTCTCCGTCTCGAAGGGCAATTCGAGCACGCACACGGGTGAGAACGAGTAACGATGGAGCGGACACGGCCCGAGCCGCGCGAGGGCTTCCAGGTGCTCGGGGGTCGAATAGCCCTTGTGGCGGGCGAAGCCGTACTGCGGCCACAGCGCATCGAACCGCTCCATGATGCGGTCGCGGACCACCTTGGCGATCACCGAGGCGGCGGCGATTGAGATCATTTTCGCGTCGCCGTCCACCACCGCCTGCTGGGGAAGCCTCAGGTCCGGGATCAGGTCGTCGCCGTCGACCAGCACCAGCTCGGGCCGCACCTTGAGCCGGCTCACCGAGCGCCGCATCGCCGTGAGGCTCGCGCGCCGGATGTTCGAGCGCTCGATCGCGCGCGGACCCACCACTGAAAACGCGAACGCCCGGGCCTTTTCACGGACCCGGGCGAACATCTCGAGGCGCAGCTCCGGCGCCATCTTCTTGCTGTCGTCGAGGCCTTCCCAGCGCTCGCCGCGGGGCAGCACCACCGCGGCCGCGACCACGGGTCCCGCAAGCGGCCCGCGGCCCGCCTCGTCGACTCCGGCAACGTCCGCCGTGTCCGCGCACAGGCGCGACTCGGCGCGGGCCAGCCGGCGCCATGCGGCGGCGGCCACCTTAGGCTCCGGTGTCCTCGCTCTTCTTCTCGACCAGGCGCGCCGCCTTGCCGGTCTTCTTGCGCAGGTAGAACAGTTTCGCGCGACGCACCTTGGCTACCTTGAGGATCTTGATGTCCGCGATCGAAGGGCTGTGAAGCGGGAACGTGCGCTCCACGCCGACGCCCTCGCTGATCTTGCGCACGGTGAACGACGCACGCACTCCACTTCCGCGCACGTTGATGATGTGGCCCTTGAACTTCTGCTGCCGCTCCTTGTCGCCCTCGATCACGCGCACCGACACCTCGACGGTGTACCCCGGGCGCAGGTCAGGACGTTCGGACTTGAGCTGGGCGGCTTCCAGCTTCTGCATGAGGCCCATTGCGGGCTCCTTTCTCTGGGAAGAGGCCCCGACGCACGGGGCGCAAAAGGGCGGGCATTATAGGCGATCGGCCGCGGGGGCCGCAAAGCCCGCCTTTTCGGCCGTTTCAGCGACGCCGGCGACCGCTCCGCCCCTCGAGCAGGTCACGGTCCTCGGGAGCGAGCGACGCGCCCTCGAGCAGATCGGGCCTCCGCTGCTGCGTGCGCTGCAGCGACTGCAGCCGCCGCCAGCGCGCGATCTCCGCGTGGTTCCCCGAGAGCAGCACGTCCGGGACCTTCCAGTCGCGGTACTCGGCCGGCCGCGTGTAGTACGGCGCATCGAGCAGCCCGCTGTGGAACGAATCGGATTCCACCGAATCGAAGTCGCCGACCACGCCGGGCAGAAGCCGTGCGATCGCATCCACCACGCACAGCGCTGCCGGCTCGCCACCCGAGAGAATGAAATCGCCGATCGAGAGCTCCTCGTCCACCAGGTACTCGGCGACCCGCTCGTCGACGGCCTTGTACCTCCCGCAGATCAGCACCACGTGCGCGAGCCCGGAGTACTCGATCGCGACCGGCTGGGTGAACCGCCGCCCCTGCGGGGACGTGAGCACCACCCGCGTGCCCGCCGGGCGGCTTCCCGGCGATCCGACCTCGAGCGACTGCAGCGCGCGGTCGATCGGCTCCACCTTCATCACCATCCCCGGGCCGCCGCCGAACGGGTAGTCGTCGGTCGTGCGGTGGGTGTTCTCGGTGAATTCGCGGAGCCCGATCACGGCGGCCTCGAGCTGTCCCTTCTCGCGGGCGACCCGGATCATTCCCTCATCGAGTGTGCCCAAGAAGAAGTCCGGAAAGATGGTGAGGATCGAAATGCGCATCAGATCTGGTCCAGACCCACCGGAAGCTCCACCGTGATGGTGCGCGCTTGCATGTCCACCTTGCGGACGATCTCGGGCGTCACCGGCACCATGTACTCGCGCTCGCCGCGGACCACATAGACCTGATGGGCGGCGAGGTTGAGCACGTCGTGCACGGTCCCGAGCGCCTTGCCGTCGGCATCGCGCAGTTCGAAACCGACCACCTGGAATGCGTACGCGACACCCGGTCCGGGATCGGGGATGCGCTCGGCCTCCACCAGCAGCTCGCCACGCGTCAGCCGCGCCGCCTGCTCCCGGGTCGTGCAGCGCGCGAACGTGGCCAGCATGCGGCCGTTCGCGAGGTGCACCTCCTTCAGCTCGAGCGGGCGCTCCTCGCCCCGGGCAGAGCGGAAGGTGAACGTGCGGATCCCGAGCAGCTCCTCGGTTTCGAGGGAGCAGCCGTCGAGGTAGACCTCACCGGCCAGCCCGTGCGGCCGGCCGAATCGGCCCACTTCCACCAGGCTCATGTTCTGGGGCTCCGCGGGCTGCGGCCGCGGACGGCCGTCAGTCGGCGATCTCGAGCGACGCGTGCCGTCCGCCGAGACCGGCGGCGGCGTCGAGCGCCAGACGCATGGACCGTGCGGTGCGTCCCTGGCGGCCGATGACGTGACCGAGGTCGTCGGGATGGACGAACAGCTCGAGCGCGGTTTCGTCGCCGGTCTGGAGGAACTCGACCCGGACGTCGTCGGGGTGATCCACGAGGCCGCGCGCCATGTAGCCCGCGAGCTCGCGCAGACGCTCGTCTACGGCGTCGGGCTCGCGGCGGGCGGTGGCTCGGGGCTGCTCGGGCGCTGGTACGGCACGGACGACAGTCTCAGCCCCGCCAGCAGGAAGAGGATGATCCACAGGACCAACAGCCCCAGGCCCGGCAGCGGCTGGTTGAGTTTGAGGGCCACGAGACCGCTTACGCAGAGGGCGACCCCACTGAGCCACACCAGGAGAACGGTTGTCTTCTGACATTTCAGTATGCTCGCAAGTCGATGGTTGGTGTGATCCTTCCCACCCTCGTACACCTTGCGGCCATCGCGGGTGCGGGTGATCACGACGAAGAACAGGTCGAATGCCGGGTAACCGAGCATCATGATCACGCCGGCCCGGCCCCAGCCCATGGGCGCCTCGTCATAGGCGAGGAGGCCCGAAGTGGCGAGACAGTAACCCAGAAACAGGCTTCCTGCATCTCCGAGGAAGATCTTCGCCTTGGGGAAGTTGTAGCGGAGGAATCCGACGCAGGCCCCGGCGACGGCGAGCTGGGCGGTGGCCAGGGAGTACGC
Organism: Candidatus Eiseniibacteriota bacterium; assembly: GCA_036845125.1. Taxonomy (GTDB): domain Bacteria; phylum Eisenbacteria; class RBG-16-71-46; order RBG-16-71-46; family RBG-16-71-46; genus DAIUEO01. The sequence continues at coordinate 8,641 of DAIUEO010000111.1, forward strand.
CCCGCGATCCCAGGAGTTCAGGGCGAAGCCGGCGAGCGCGATGGCCGCGAGTCCCCCGACGATCCCGTTCATGTTGTCGAGGAAGTTGATCGCGTTCATCAGCGCGATGATCGAGACGAGCGCGAACAGGGCATTGAGCGCGATCGGCATGCCGAAGTCGGGGATGTGGCCGGTGCAGATCAGCAGGACCGCAGTCAAACCCTGGAGCAGGGACTTGAGCCGTGGCTCCATCCCGAAGCGGTCGTCCCAGAGACCGATCCCGAGGGCGAGAAAGAGGCCCGCGAGAATGAAGGGGACTTCGGGAGTGGACACCGGAATCGGCAGCACCCACCCGGCCTGGCGCACCACGAGCCAGGCGATCAGCGCGGAAACGAAAACCACCGCGCCTCCAAGGAGGGCGGTGGCGGAGGTGTGGAGCTTACGCGCCTCGGGATGATCCAGATAGCCGGTCGCCCACGCCATTCGAGTCCCGAACGGCGTGAGCAGCAGGGACAAACCGAGCCCTACGAGGAATGCGGTCGCCAGCTCCATTGTGCAGCGGTATCGGCCCGACCGCAGTCCCCGTTCAGTCGATTGCCCCCAGTCCGGCCGGCACCGGCATCCCCATCTGCTCGCACATGTCACGCACCGTCATGACGAGCAGGTCATCCAGGCTGAGCTGCGGCCGGTAGCCCACGAAGCGGCTGATCTTCGCGAGATCCGGAACGCGCCGGCGCATGTCTTCGAACGAGCTACCGTACACCTTTTCGTAGGGGACGAGCTCGACCTCGGAGCTGCTGTCACACACCCGACGGATGCGCTGAGCCAGCTCGCCGATCGTGGTTTCTTCGTCGCTCCCCACATTGAAGATCTGCCCTTCGGCTTCCTTGCTGTCGGCGAGCAGGAGCACGCCGCGCACCACGTCGGCGACCGCCGAGAAGCACCGCGACTGCAGGCCGTCCCCAAAAACGAGAATGGGCTCGTTCTTCAGAGCCCGGTGAATCATGTTCGGGATGACCATGCCGTAGGCGCCCGTCTGACGGGGGCCGCAGGTGTTGAAACACCGCACCACCGTCACCGGCAACTGGCGCTGCTGGTAGTAGGCCTGGGCCAGGCATTCATCGACCGCCTTGCCGCACGCATAGGACCAGCGCAGCTTGTGAGTCGCACCCATTACCCGGTCGTCGTCCTCGGAGAAGGGAACCGAGATGCCCTTCCCATAGACCTCGCTGCTCGAGAACACCATCACCTTGCGGCCATGCTCGGAACAGGCTTCGAGCACGACTTCGGTGCCGCGGATGTTCGTGAGAAGCGAACGGAGGGGATTTTCGAGGACGTACTTGACGCCCACCGCGGCCGCCAGATGGAACACGCGGTCGCACTGAGCTACAAGTCCCTGAACCAGGGCCAAATCGGTAACGGAGCCTTCGAGGAATCGGAAACGGGGATGTCGCTCGAACGAGCGAAGGTTCTCGAGACGGCCGGTGGAGAGGTCATCGAGCGCCCACACCTCGGCACCACGCTGCAACAGTGCCTCGCAAAGGTGCGACCCGATGAATCCTGCACCCCCTGTTACGAGGACTCTCATGCTCTTTCCTCTCTGGTTCTGGGTCGAACTAGCGGACGCGCAAGTTATCGTCCAGTTTCCAGTCCGTCCGCACCCCAGAAACCATGCGTGCAAGAACGCTTGGGCGTTGTAGGTTTTAGAAAGGAAGTGGCTTCAAGTCGGAACGTGTGAACGTTGAACTTGAAGTTCAGGAGGGTAGCAATGAAATCAGTTAAGGGGTCTCCTGGGCAGCAACGCTGACGGCTCGTAAGCAGTACCGACGGTACGTGGGGGGACCGCGTCACTGCTGCGGCGCATAGTCTGCCACAAGGAAAAGGGCTTGTCACGGATAGAACACGGAAAAGTGCAAGATTCAGGAACGGGTGTCGTGAAAAACGCCCGGTCGTGTTATCAGCCATCCCGGCGTGAAGCTGGACACAGCGCCAGTGCCCCATCCGGAGGCCAAGATCTCTAAAATCGATACCGCCGCTGCCCTTTGTTTCGCCCTGCTAACCCTGTCTCTCCCCTGGACCATCGCCCCAATGTCCATCGCCGTGGGGCTGACCGTGGCCACCACGATCCCCCTCTGGCTCGGGATCGGAGCACCTCCCCGCCGTCCCGGGAGAACCCCGGTGCTCATCCCCGCCGTTTTCTGGCTGGTGGCCCTGGCGTTATCGGCAGCCTTCGCGCTCGACTCCGCCGGCAGCTTTCGCCCCCTCCGGAAGGCGCTCTTCCCCGCTCTGGTTCCACTCGCCGCCTTCCACACCTCCTCGCTCATCGCGGGACGCCGGGCGACCACTGCCTGGTTGGGCTCGGCAGCGCTCGCGGCGACAGTCGGGCTCGCCGGCTACCTTCTTGCCGGTCATGGCTACCCGGCGCGGGCCCGCGGCGCGGTCGGCCACTACATGACCTATGGCGGGCAGCTCATGCTGGCCGCCCTGGTGGGCCTCGGAGCTCTCGTCCTCGAGCGGGGCTGGCTGCGGGTCGCGGGCGCGGCGGCGCTGCTGGCTGGCATTCCGGCGCTGGCGGCGACATACACTCGGAGCGCCTGGATCGGGTTCGGTGCCGGCCTCCTCGTGGTGCTCGGGGTCGCGCGTCCCCGGTGGATCCCGGCGGTGCTCGCGGCGGGTGTCGTCGTGGCGCTGGCGGCGCCGGCCTCGATGCGCGAACGTGCCGCGAGCGCCTTCGATCCCAGGCACCCGACCAACGTCGAGCGCACCCACATGTGGGAGGCCGGTATCCGGATGTTTCGCGATCGCCCCTGGACCGGGGTCGGACTGATGGACCTCAAGCCCACCTACGAACGGTACCGGTCGCCGGCGGCGAATGAGCCCGCGGGCCACCTGCACAGCGTTCCCATCCAGATCGCGGCCACCATGGGTGCGGTCGGACTCGTGGCCTTCATCCTTCTCTATGGGTCGCTCCTCAGATGCGCGACGGCCGGGCTCCTCACCCAGGTCCGGGCTCGCGCGCCGGGGGCCGGGGTGCGGCTCGGCGTGCTCTCCGCGCTGACGGCGTTCCTCGTGGCCGGGCTCTTCGAGTGGAATTTCGGCGACGAGGAGCTGCTCTATCCGCTCTTCGTCCTCTCCGGGATCGCCTGGGCGGCGCGCGACTGGGACCGCTCGTGAAGGTGGCGCTGGTGCACGACTGGCTCACCGGGATGCGCGGCGGCGAGCGTGTGCTGGAACGGATGTGCAAGCTGTTCCCGGACGCTCCCATCTACACGCTGCTCTGGAAGCCGGGCGCACTATCGCCGGCGATCGAGTCCCACCCGATCACCACCACGTTCATCCAGCAGATGCCGCTCTCGAGCCAGATCTACCGCTGGTACCTGCCGCTCTTCGACCGCGCCATCGAGAGCGTCCGCCTGAAGGGATTTGACGCGGTCATCTCGTCGAGCCACTGCGTGGCGAAGGGGGTCCCGGTCCC
>DAIUEO010000112.1:0-11954 GCA_036845125.1 Candidatus Eiseniibacteriota bacterium
CCCGCGGTGCACGATGCGCTCCAGAGGTGGGCGGCGGCGGACCTGCGCAGCCTGAACGCGCAGATCGAATTCCTGCTCCGCCAACTGCTGATCGACGAGGGGCGGCTGCCGAAGGAGGGCGCCGCCTCAACTCGTTCGAAGGGCCGGTGACCCCGCGCGCACGAGCATGGCCGCGAGCCGCGTCCAGACGCCGTCCACGGTGAGGCGCTTCAGGCAGCGCAGGTCCTCGCACTCGTCGCGGTGACACGGACTGCACTCCGCGCGCGCGTAGTAGGCGACGTGGCCGCCCGCCGGATCGTAGGGGAAGAACATCGCCGGCGAGTTGCGCGACATGAGGGCGAGTGTCGGCGCTCCGGCCGCGACCGCGGTGTGCAGGGGCCCGGTGTCGCCCGAGACGAACGCCGCGCAGCGCGACTGGAGCGCGACGAAGCGGTCGAGTGGCCAGCCGGCGACGGCCAGCACCCGCTCGGGCGGAAGACCGCGCCGGATCTCCTCGATCAGATCCCGCTCCGAACCCGCGCCGGTGACGAGCGCGACGCCGTCCGGGCGCCCTTCCAGGTAGCGCCGGATCAGCTCGCGAAAGCGCTCCGCGTGCCAGCGCCGGGTCGGCCAGCGCGCCCCCGGGTGGAAGCCCACGAGCTCCGCTCCGCGCGGCGCGCCCAGGTGCGTCAGCTCGCGCTCGGCCTCCGTGCGCGCCGCGGGCGCCACGTGCAGGCGCGGCGTGCGATCCGCCGCCGGCCAGCCGAGCCGCGCGATCGAGGTCAGGTGAAAGCCGACCGCCGAGAGCGTGCGCGGGCGGACGTGATGCGTGTAGACGCCCGAGCGCCAGCCCTTGTCCGGGTACCCCACGCGCACGCGCGCCCCGGAGAGCGCCGTCCACACCGCGGTGCGCGGGTTGCAGAAGCAATCGAACACGACGTCGGGGGCGAACGCGCGGATCCGCCGCACGAGGGTCGCGGTCTCGACGAGCGACGCTCCGAACTGCGTCACGAACACCTCGTCGAAGCGCGGGTCGCCGGCGATGAGCGGGGCGCTCGCTTCCTCGACGACGTAGCCGAAGCGCGCCTGCGGACACGCGGCCCGTGCCGCGTCGACCGCCGGCAGCGTGAGGCAGATGTCCCCGAGGTAGCGGGGCCGTACGAACAGCACGCGGCGCACCGCGGCGGGGTCCACCGGATTCCGGATCACGGCTGAAGTATGATGACCGCGCCCGTTCTGACAAGCGCGAGGAGGCCCGCATGAAGTCACGCCCCGGCGCGAACACGCTCGCGGTCCATGGAAATGGAACGCCTGCGGGTCCGCTCGGCACCCCGATCGTCCATTCCTCCACGTTCTCCGCACCCAGCCTGGAGCGGATGATGGAGGAGCGCGCGCTGGGGCCGGCCGGCGCCTTCTACCAGCGGAGCGGCCATCCCACGCTGCATGCATGCGAGCAGCGGCTCGCCGCCCTCGAGGGGGCCGAGCGCGCGCTGCTCTTCTCCTCGGGGATGGGCGCGATCTCCGCCGCGCTGTTCGGGCACCTGGGCGCGGGCGATCACGTGGTGGCGCTCCACCAGTGTTACGGCGGCACCCGCGAGCTCCTGCGCTGGGGGGCCGAGCGGCTCTCGTGGACCTACGACTGCGTGGACGCCGGCGACCCGAAATCCTGGGACGCCGCGTTCCGCGACCGCACGCGGCTCTTCCTGGTCGAGTCGCCGACCAATCCGATCGCCGCCGTGGTGGACCTGGCGGCGGCGGCCGCCGCGGCGCATCGCCATCGCGCGCTGCTGATCGTCGACAACACGTTCGCCTCGCCGGTGGGGCAGCATCCGCTCGAGCTCGGCGCCGACCTCGTGGTCTACAGCGCCACCAAGTCGATCGGCGGACACGCCGACCTCATGGCGGGTGCGGTGATCGGGTCGGCCACCCGCGTGGAGCCGGTGTGGCAGGCCCGCACGGTCTTCGGTCCGATCCCCGATCCCTCGACCGCGTGGCTCGTCGAGCGCAGCCTGAAGACGCTGCCGCTCCGGGTCGAGCGCCAGAACGCGAACGCACTCGCGCTCGCCCGGCGCCTCGCGGGCGATCCGCGGGTCAAGCACACGCACTATCCCGGCCTCCCCGGGAACCCGGGACACGAAATCGCGAAGCGGCAGATGACGCTCGGCTTTGGCCCCGTGCTCGCCTTCGAGGTGCCGGGCGGCGAGCCGAGCGCCCAGGCGGTCGTGGAGCGCTTCCGGCTCGTGCTCCATGCCCCGAGCCTCGGCGGGGTGGAGACCCTGGCCTCGCTCCCTTCACGCACCTCGCACGTCCATCTGAGCGACGCCGAACGGCAGCTCGCCGGGCAGGTCGAAGGCCTCATCCGGCTGTCGGTCGGAATCGAGGACGAAGCCGACCTGTGGGCCGACCTCGACCAGGCGCTCGGGGCCGACTGAGGCGCGTTTTGGGCGCCCGCCGCGCATGCTAGAATGCGCGGCCAAATCCCATCACCGTTTCCCCTGTTCCAAGCGCCGTTTTTGGAGGACTGTCTCCCGTGAAGCGATGGATCGTGGCACTGGCTCTCGTTGCCTGGACCCCCTGCGTGCAGGCGGCCGATCCGCCCAAGACCACCACCTCGACGCCGGCCAAGCCGGCTGCCGAGAGCGCGAAGCCGGCAACGGCTAAGCCCGCGCCGGCGGTCGTCGACAGCCTCGGGATGCTCGAGAAGGCCGTGGCCAAGGACTCGACCAAGTTCGACAATCTCTACAAGCTGGGCGTGATGTATCTCGATCGTGACCGCGTCTCCGAGGCGTCCCGCGTGTTCCACAAGGCGCACCAGCTGAAGCCGAAGGATGCGCGCGTGATGACCAACCTGGGCGCCGCCTACGACGCCGCGGGCGACGGTGCCACCGCCCAGAAGTGGTACGCCCAGGCGCTCGCCGCGGCCCCTTCGGATTCCGTCGCGCTGTGCCGCATGGCGGCTTCGATCCACGGCCAGCAAAAGTACGACGAGGCGATGAAGATGCTGCGCGACATGCTCGCGCAGAACCGCGGCGCCCACTGCGCGTACTTCACGCTCGGCGTGGCCTTCGCCGACGCCGGCATCTACCGCGACGCGATCCGCATGTGGAAGAAGGTCGTCGAGCTCGCGCCGAACTCGCCCGAAGCGTCCAGCGCAAAAGAGTCGATCGAGGTGCTCGAGCCCTTCGTTCAAAATTAGGCTGGCGCGCCCGGGGGAGTCATGATTTATCTGGACCACAACGCCTCCACCCCGGTGCGGCCGGAAGCGATCGCCGCCGTCGAGGCCGCGCTGCGTGATCTCTCCGCCAATCCTTCCAGCGCCCACCGTGAAGGCCAGCGCGGTCGTGCCGCCATCGAGCAGGCGCGCGCCCGCGTCGCCGGTCTCGTGCACGCCCGCGCCGACGAGGTGGTGTTCCTCTCGGGTGGCACCGAGGGCGATCACGCGGGACTGATCGGCGCCGCGTGGGCGCTCGAGAAGCACGGGCGTCGCGTCGCGGTGTCGGCGGTCGAGCATCACGCGGTGCACGGCGCCGCCGAGGTGCTGGAGCGGATGGGCTTCACGATCGACCATCTTTCGGTGGACCGCGAAGGCCGCGTCGATCCCGCCGCGGTGGACCGTCTGCCGGAGGGCGTCACTGTCCTCTCGGTGATGCTCGCCAACAACGAGACCGGGGTGCTGCAGCCGGTGGCCGAGGTGGCCGCCCGCGCCCGCGCCCGCGGCATCCGGGTCCACTGCGACGCCGTGCAGGCCGCGGGCAAGATCGTGGTCGACGTGGAGGCACTCGGCGTGGACTACCTCGTGATCTCGGCGCACAAGCTCGGCGGGCCCAAGGGCACCGGCGCATTGATCGTCCGGCGGGGCGCGCCCTGCGAGCCGCTGTTCCGTGGCAGCGCGCACGAGCGCGGCCGGCGTGGCGGAACCGAGAACCTGCCGGGGATCGTCGGCTTCGGCGTGGCCGCCGAGCAGGCGCGACTCGATCTCGAGGCGGAGCAGGCGCGGCTCACCGGGCTTCGTCTCAGGCTCGAGCGCGGGATCCGCGACGCGGTGCCGGACGTGGTCGTGGTCGGGGGTTCCGCCGAGCGGCTGCCCAACACGGTGAACGCCTGCTTTCCGGGAGCGCGCAGCGATCACATGCTGATGGCGCTCGATGCGGGCGGCGTGGCGGTGTCGGCGGGAGCGGCGTGCGCGAGCGGCGGTGTCGAGCCCTCGCCGGTGCTGAAGGCGATGGGCGTGCCGCGCGAGATCGCCGTGTGCGCGCTGCGCTTCAGCCTCGGGCGCACCACGACCGCGGAGGAGATCGACGAGGCGGTCCGCCGGATCGGCGAGTGCGTCGCCTCCGTGCGCGCGATGGAAGTACGGTCGGGAGGCGGACGATGAGCCGGGTGCTCGCTGCCATGAGCGGCGGCGTGGACTCGGCGGTGGCGGCGGCCCTGCTCCACGAGCGCGGCCACGAGGTCACGGGGGTCACGCTCAAGCTGTGGTGCTATGGGACGAGCCCGCTCTCGCCGCGCGCCTGCTGCACCCTCGACGCGATGGCCGACGCGCGTTCGGTCGCGGCCCGCATGGGGTTCGCACACCACGTGGTGGAGGCGGAGGCCGTCTTCCGCACGCGGGTGCTTCAGCCGTTCCTCGACGACTACGCCGCGGGCCGCACCCCCTACCCGTGCGCGCTCTGCAACCAGCACCTCAAGTTCGGCGACCTGGTGTCACGCATGGAGCTGATCGGCGCCGAGCGGCTCGCGACGGGGCACTACGCGCGGGTGGAGCGCGGCGCGGACGGCGAGACGGCGCTGCTCACCGCCGCCGATCCTTCCAAGGACCAGTCCTACGCGCTCGCGCTCGTACCTTACCCCGCACTCGAGCGCGCGGAGTTCCCGTTGGGCACGCTGCTCAAGACCGAGGTGCGCGGGCACGCCGAGCGGCTCGGGCTCGAGGTGTGGGACAAGCCCGAGTCGCAGGACCTGTGCTTCGTTCCGGACGGGGACTACGCGGGCTTCATGGAGAAGAATCTCGGCGAGACCCGCGGCACGACCCCCGGTCCGGTGGTCGACCGCGCCGGCCGGCGCCTCGGCTCGCACCGCGGCATCATCCACTACACGGTGGGGCAGCGCCGCGGCCTCGGAATCGCGGCCTCCGATCCGCTCTACGTGCTCGAGGTGGATGCGGCGAGCAACGCGGTGGTGGTGGGCTCGCGCACCGAGCTGGACTGTGAGGGCCTCGTGACCGAGCCCGTGAACTGGCTGATGCGCACGCCGCCGGCGGATGGCGCCGCGGTGACGGTCAAGATCCGCGCCCATCACCCGGCGGCCGCGGGCCGTCTCGTCCACGCGGAGCAGGGAACGATCGAAATCCGATTCGACGTGCCGCAGGCCGCGGTGACGCCGGGCCAGCTCGCGGTGATCTACGACGGCGACCGCGTGCTGGGCGGCGCCCCGATCGCCGCGCGACTGCCGGCCCGCCCGGTCCCGGAGCCCGTGATCTGAGCGCGGCCGGGCCGCTCCCGACCCGCACCCTGGACCGCTGCCTGGCGTGCGGCGGCCGCTCGCTCAGGGCGCTGCCGCTCCGCTACGAGTTCCGTGGCAGCTTCCCGCTCGTCGAGTGCCGCTCGTGCGGCATGCGATTCCTGGGCGTCCAGCCCAGTCCGGAGGGGCTCGTCGAGCTCTACTCGGCGGGCTACTTCGAGACCGACTTCCGCTGCGGTCGCTCGGAGGCGGCGTACTCCGACGAGAGCGCGTTCCTCGAGGAGAACCGCGGCCTCGTCGACGACTTCGAACGGCTGCTGCCGGAGGTCCGTGAGCGCCGGCTGCTCGAGGTGGGATGCGCCGGCGGCTGGCTGCTCAAGCACGCCACCGGGCGCGGCTGGGGGGTGCGCGGGGTCGAGCTCTCGGCCGACGCGGCGGCGCGCGCCCGCGGACTCGGTCTCGACGTGATCACCGGCGATCTCGACACGGCGCGCTTTCCGGCGGCGGCGTTCGATCTCGTGTACATGGGCGACGTGCTCGAGCACGTCCCCGACTGCCGCGCGACCGTGGCCGAGGTGGCGCGGGTGCTGGAACCGGGTGGCTGGCTCTACCTGCGCGGACCGATCACGACCCATTCGATGGCGCGCCGGCTCGGGCTGTTTCTGTATGGGGTCGCCGGATCCACGATCGTGCTGCGCGAGCCGCCCTATCACCTGTGGGAGTTCCGTCCCGCACCGCTCCGCCGGCTGCTCGAGCGCGAGGGCCTGGAGGTGGTGCGCCTCGTTCAATCCAAGACTCCGCCGAGCCGCAAGAAGGGGATCGGGCACACGGTGATGGGTGCGATCGACGCCATCAACGTGCCGTGGACGGGCGCATGGGGCGCGCTCGGGGACCGCGTGGTCGTCGTCGCCCGGAAGCGCTAACGCGCGGCGCTCGAGAGGTACTTCGCTGCCGCCGGGCCTTCGCGCTCGCGCAGCGACACGCAGTCGGCGGCCCCGGACGCCACCTGGTCGAGGGTGATGTCCATTCCCTCCGAGCGGCGTGACGGATCGAGGAAGAACTTGCGCGCCTGCGCGACCCGCTCGGGCGAACACCCGGCTGCGTAGTTCGGCAGGTAGGCCCAGGTCCAGCGCGGGATGCGCTCGGTGAGCGCGGCGAAGTTGGTGGTGACCCAGCGCCACACCCGCTCCTCGTAACGCGGGTCGCTGCGGATCGGGCGGATCAGCCCGCCGATCTCCTGGGGCCGGAGCGGGCCGTCGAGCGCGTAGGCGAGGCTGCGCTCGACCTCGGCGGGACGCCGGAAGCCGCCGAGAGCCGCCAGGTAGCGGCTGCGTTCGGCAGGTGCGGAGGCGGCCTCGAACTTCTGGCGGTACGCCTCCCACAGCATCGAGTCACCCTGGATCGCGGCGAGCTGGAGCGTCGTGGTGGCGAGTGAGGCATGAATCGCCTTGGGATCCGCGAGAAGCTTCGGCGCCGCCTGGCGCGCCCAGTCCAGGATGCCCGAATCCTGGCCGTAATCGCCGAGCCAGGTGAGGAGCGATGCGCGCAGCGTGCTCGTGGACGGCGATTCGGACAGCTGCGGCGCTCGGCCGATCCGCTCGAGGGCGGGTGTCAGCGTCGCCCGGATCCAGTTCCGGAAGTCGGGAGCCGACTCGGGCTCGATCATCGCGAGCCGGACGCGGTCGAGGGCGGCGAGCACCGCTTCCACGACCTCGGGCTCGGGATCCGCGACGAAGGGCTCGAGCAAGCCGAGAAAGCGATCGCTGTGGACGAGCCCGGCATCGAGGAGTGCCCCGAGATTCTGCACGTAGCCGATGCGCTCGCGGAGACCGAGCCGTGCGCCGGCCGCGGCCGGCAGCGCCGCGAGCCAGACCTCGGGGAGCTGCCATCGGTAGTAGCCGAGTTGATCGGCATTGGGATGGATCCACGCCCGTACGACCGGCGGGTCGAGCGTGATCACCGTGTCGGCCGAGGCGAGCAGCAGTGACACGACCTCCGAGGAGTCTCCGGAAGCACAGCGCAACCGGACCGGGATCTTCCACGTCGCCGGGTGGGGATCGACCAGGCCGTAATTGAGGAAGCGCGACTGGCGGAGGCGGATCATCCCGCCCTCCAGCGGCTCAACGCTGACGAGCGGCACACCGGGCTGGTCGAGGAACGTCGACATCGACGATCCAACGTCCGTTCCGGCGGCAGCCGACAGCGCCTGCCACAGGTCGGACGCGTTGGCGCTCTTCCATTCGTGCTCCTTGAGATAGCCCACGACGCCGCGGCGGAACACCTCGGGACCGAGCCAGCTCTCGAACATCCCGAGCACCGCCTGTCCCTTGTCGTAGGCGAGGTCGTCCCCGAGCAGGTCGAAGTTGGCGTCGGCAGGGACCGGCTGGCGCATCGCGTGGGTCGAGAGCCGGGCGTCGGTCTGGAACGCGTCCTCCATGTCGGACAGCGAATGGATGCCGGTGTGGAGAGCGGGATACACCTCGTCCACGGTCTTGTCGCCCAGCCACGAAGCGAAGGATTCGTTGAGCCAGAGGTCGTCCCACCACTCCATGGTGACGAGGTCGCCGAACCACATGTGAGACAGCTCGTGGGCCAGGGTTCCCGCCAGCGATCGCCGCTGCGGCGGCGAGCCGGTGCCGTCGAGGAGCAGAACGCGGTCGGCGAAGGTGATGGCGCCCGCGTTCTCCATGGCCCCGGCCCAGAACTCGGGCACGGCGAGCAGGTCGAGCTTCTCGTAAGGGTAGGGGCGCCCGAAGTAGCGCTCGAGTGAGGCCAGCAGCTTCGGCGTCTGCCGCACGGCCTCGGCGGTTCGGGTGCGCTGTCCCTTCACGGTGACGATGCGGCCTGGAACGGAGAGACCGGGGATCGGTACGGTTTCGAGCGGGCCGGTGGCGATCGCGACGAGGTAGGAGGGAAGGGGCGGGCTCTCGCGGAACACCACGCGACGCCGGCCGTCCGGCTCCACGCTCTCGGATTCGACCGGCGTGTTGGCGATCGCCACGTGGCTCGCCGGCACGATCAGCGTCAGCTGCCAGGGAATCTTGAACTCCGGCTCGTCCCAGCAGGGGAACGCCTCGCGGGCGTCTATCGACTCGAACTGCGTGAAGCAGTAGGACTCACCGCCGGTCTCCATCCGGTAGAGGCCGGCCGCGCGCTCGTTGAAGGACTGGGTGAAGTGGATGTCGAGCGTGTAGCGGCCGGCAGGGAGCTGGAGCACCGGCTGGAGCGTCAGGCGCTCGCGCGCCGCGGGGCGGAACGCGACCCGGCGGAGCCCGGTGGCCGCGCGCAGCGTGACCTGCTCGATCGCCTGGCCGCGGACGTTGAGCTGGAACGAGTCGGTGGGCGCGGCGACGTCGATCTCGATCGAGACGCGTCCGCGATAGTCGCGCTCCGATGGATCCAGCTCGAGCAGCACCGACTCGCGCACCGGAACCACGTCGTGCGGGAGGCGGCCCGTGCGTGCCGCATGCGCGGACGGCGCGGTGGCGACCAGCGCGAGCAACGCGAGCCCGCCGAGCGCACCTACATGCGCACCCAATCGCGCATCCATTCGTGCACCTGTTCGCGCGATCACTCGCACTCGCCTCATCGTTCCCTCCTGGATTCCGCGCCCGCCGCAGGGCGGACGGTCGGGGAGTATATACTGCGTCGCCATGTCGACACCCTTCTCCGGCCCCGCAGTCGACACGCGGGGACTCACGCGCGTGTTCAAGGCCTCCCGCGGCAGCACCGAGGTGCAGGCCCTGGCCGGGACCGATCTCCGCATCGAGCGCGGCGAGATCTTCGGGCTCCTGGGGCCGAACGGCGCGGGCAAGACCACCTGCATCAAGATCCTCACCACCCTGCTGTTCCCGTCCTCCGGCGAGGCGCGGGTCGCGGGTTTCGACGTGGTGAAGGAGCCGGGCGAAGTGCGCCGCCGCATCAATCTCGTCTCGGGCGGCGAGACCTCGGGCTACGGCATCCTCACCGTGCGCGAGTGCCTGTGGATGTTCGCGCAGTTCTATGGCGTGCCGTCGGCGGTCGCCTGGCCCCGGATCGACGCGCTGATCGACGTGGTCGGCATGCGCGAGCACCAGCACCGCCGCATCAACCGGCTCTCGACCGGCGAGCGCCAGCGCATGAACTTCGCGCGCGGCTTCGTGAGCGATCCGGAGGTGCTGTTCCTCGACGAGCCGACGCTCGGGATGGACGTCAACGCCGCCCGCGCGCTGCGTGAGTACGTGACGCGCTGGGTACGGGAGCGCCCGGGGCGCACCGTGCTCCTCACCACCCACTACATGGCCGAGGCCGACGAGCTGTGCGACCGCATCGCCATCATCGATCGCGGCCGCGTGCTCGCGCTCGATGCACCGGCGGCGCTGCGCCGCTCGGTGCAGGGCGGGCAGCACGTCGAGCTCGAGATTTGTGCCGCGGACGGCAGCGTGGATGCCCTCTCGGAGAAGATCGGGCTCCGCCTCGCGTGGGGTGCACCCCACCCCGAGCGCGGCACGCGCACGCTCAAGTTCCGGCTGCCGCCGAGCATGGTGCTCGGCGAGATCCTGCGCACCCTCGAGGGCAGCGCGGTGCGGGTGGAAGGGGTGGCCACCCGCGAGACCACGCTCGAGGACGCGTTCATCGCGATCGTGGGCCGCGGTCTCGACGATGCCGAGGCGCCACGGTGAGCGCCGGCAGGCGGGGGAGCGGCGTGAGCGCCGGATTTTTCTTTGCTGGTGCGGCGGCCACCGAGGTCGCGTCGTGACCGCGGCGAGCCGGATCGCGCTCGACCTGCGGGCGCTCCGGGCCCGCGCCTACGTCCGCATCGTGGGCTCGATCCGCGAGCCGGCGTGGGTGGTCAGCGACGCCGTGCTCCCGGCGTTCGCGATGGCGGCCTTCGTCCTCCTCTATAGAGCACTCGGGGCGCCGCGCTCCTACGAGACCGTCGCCGTCATCGGCGGGATCCTCTCCACCTACTGGCTCAACGTGCTGTGGGGGATGGGAGCCCAGCTCTACTGGGAGAAGCAGCAGGGCCAGCTCGCGCTCTATTTCGCCGCACCCTGCTCGCGGATGTCGATCCTCGCCGGCATGGCGCTCGGCAGCATCCTCATCGTCACGGTGCGATCGGTGATCGGGATCGTCATCGGGTTCCTCGTGCTCCGGGTGCCGATCGGCGCGTTCGACCCGGGGGCACTGGCGCTGGTGTTCGTGGTCACGATGGCGGCGCTCTATTCGCTCGGCATGCTGTTCTCGAGCCTCTTCCTGCTCTATGGCCGCGAGGCGTGGCACCTCTGCAACGCGATGGTCGAGCCGGTGTATTTCCTCTCCGGGATGTACTTCCCGCTCCGCACGCTGGGGGCACTGGGTGCGGTGGCGGCGGGCATCATCCCGCTCGGGCTCGGCACCGACGCCATGCGCCAGGTGCTGATCGGCGAGGCGGCGCGCGGCCTGCTGCCGGTGCGCACCGAGGTGGCGCTGCTCGCCGGGCTCGCGGTGGTGCTGTTCGTCTCCGCGCGCGGAGCGCTCGCCTACATCGAGCGTCTCTCCAAGCACGAGGGACGCCTCACCCAGAGGTGGCAGTGAGCCTGCGCGCCGCCGCCACGCTGGGCTGGAGGATCGAGTCCAACTGGGCCGACCCGCTCGTCTTCGTGGTCTACGCGCTGCTCCGTCCGGTCGGCCAGGCGCTGATCCTCTCCGGCATGTACTGGGCGGTGGCCGGCCAGGGTGCCTCTCCCGAGCGCTTCGCCGCGTTCTACCTGGCGAACGCCTTCCACGAGTACGTGGTGCGGGTGCTGATCGGCATGGGATGGGTGGTGGTCGAAGAGCGCGAGGAGTACGAGACGCTGCGCAACGTGTGCGTCTCGCCGATCGGGCTCCCGCGCTACCTGGCCGGCCGCTCGCTCGTGAAGTTCGCGCTCGCGACCACCAGCGTCGTGATCGTGCTCGGCATCGGCTGGGCGATCGGCGTGCGCTGGGACTTCGGCGCCGTGCGCTGGGGCTGGCTCGCGCTCGCACTGCCGCTCGGCCTCGCGGCCACGCTGTTCGCCGGGTTCCTGGTCGCCGGGCTCGCGCTCATGATGCCGCGCGCCGCCATCAGCGCGAACGAGGGCATCGCGATCGGGCTCTATCTCCTGTGCGGGGTGATCTTCCCGGTGGACCTGCTGCCGCGCGGATTACAGGAGCTGTCGCTCGTATTGCCCTTCACCTGGTGGTACGAGGCGCTGCGGCGTTTCATCCTGGGCGCCGGCGCCAGCGAGCGGCTGGGTACCCTCTCGGACGGGTCGCTGGTGCTTGCCCTCGCCGTCACCACCGCGCTGCTGGGCGTGGTCTCGCGGTGGGGATTCCGGGCGCTCGAGCGATCCGCCCGGCGCAGCGGGCGCATCGACCAGGCCACGCTGTTCTAGTCGTCGGTGCTGAAGATCTTGAACGAGCCCTTGCGCTCGACCACGGCACGGAGCCAGTACATGGTCTCCACCTTGTCCTCGTCGTTCCTGGCCACGAGCCGCATCCGGCTGTACATCTTGAAGTTCTTGTACTGCATG
>DAIUEO010000113.1:0-11486 GCA_036845125.1 Candidatus Eiseniibacteriota bacterium
GCGAGATGGCACGACGCTACGACCGCGAGCCGGTCGTTCCATACTGTCTAGGCTGCGTCAGCAGCCGGTTACTTGAGGCTCACCAGGCGCGCGGGAGATTTCGCGATGGCGTCGCCACCCGCGAGCGCCGTCACCTCGGCCAGCACCTCGATGCCGGGCTCGAGCCCTTTCGGTAGCGCTCTCCGATCGAGCCCGAGCGTGGTGACGTGTAGATCCTCCACGCGCGCGGTCTCGTTCAGGTCCGGGCCGTAGAACACCACGCGGTAGGCCTCCGCGCCCGGCACGGCCGGCCACGAGAGCTCAACCCGGTCGGGGAACGACCGCGGCTCGGCAATCGTGAACATCGATTCCGGTTCGCCACGAACCGCGCCCGGGTCGGGTGACTCGAGGCGCGTCGTGAACCAGAACGCGGTTCCCACGACGACGAACAGGGCGCCGAACGCGAGTGCCGCCCGCGGCGCCGGCTGCTCGAAGAAGCGGACCAACGGCGCCAGCCAGGAACGTCCCGCCGGATGCGAAGGTCGGACCTCGGCGAGAACGCGTGCGGTCACCGTGCGGGCCGCCGCGGCGCTCGCTGCGGGTGGAACCGGCGGAGCCTCGGGCGACTCGAATTCACGATACAGGCGGAGGCGCGCCTCGAAGTCCGGACGGGATCCGGCGCGCACGCGCTCGGGATCGTTCTCCGGCAGTGCCACGAGTCGCGAAAACTCCTCCGGCGTCAGGCCTTCCTCGGTCATGGTCACGCCCCCGTTCCGGCGCCCGTCCCGAGCGCCGCCCGCAGCTTCCGCCGCGCGGTCTGCAGCACACCGCGCGCCCCCGATGCGCCGTCGAGGTGCAGCACTTCCGTGATGTCGTCCACGCTCATGCCGTCGTAGGCGCGGAGCCAGAGCGCCGTGCGCTCCACCGGGTCGAGGTGGTCGCGCATGGCTGCGAACACCCGCTCGCGATGGCGGTTCCGGTCGAGCGTTTCCTCGGGCCCCGGCTCGGCCGAGACGAACCCGTCGAGATCGGCGTCCACTTCACGCTCATGCCGCCGCCGCCGGATCTCGTCCAGGCAGCGATGGTGAACGATCGTGAACAGCCACGCGGAGAACTTCCCCCGCGGCTCGTAGCGGCGCAGCGCCCGGATCATCAGGACGAGGCAGTCCTGCGCCACATCGAGGGCACTCTCGCGATCGCGCATGAACCGGTACGCCCACAGGTACGTCCTTTCGCTCCATCGCGCGACCAGCCGCGACAGGGCCTCGCGACCAGCCGGTCCCTCCGGATCCTGGAGGTGCGTCCGCACCAGGGATTCGTCGGTGAGCCGGTCGTCCTCCGCCGGGTCTGACATGGGAACGATTCTACCGGGCTCCTGTCACAGCCGCCCCCCGCTTGAGCTGGAGGGTCACCCGGGTGTCGGGCTCACCGATGATCTGAACTCCCGCCCAGTAATAGGGATGGGCGTACCGGGGCATGGCCCTCATCTCGAGCTGCGCCTCCCGGAGCGCGGCGCCCGCCGGTGACCCGCGGGCGAGCCGCGTGTAGAACCCACGCATCAGCTCGGAGGTCGCCTCGTCGTTCACCGCCCAATGGGTGGCGAGGACGGTTCGTGCCCCGGCGGCGAGCCAGGCGGTCGCGAGACCTTCGAGAGTCTCCCCGGCCGTGTAGTCGCCGCCCACGGTCGAACACCCCGCCATCACGCACAGGCGCGTGGTCAGCTTGAGCCGCGCGATTTCGGCGGCGGTGAGCCATGCGTCGTTACGCGTCGAGGCGCCGACCCGGATCGCGTCCTGCCAGGGACGCCGTCCCCCCGAGCGCGTGTGCGCGGCGAGATGGAGCACCTGGTACCCGGGGGCGCGCGCCGCCACCGCCGCGGCCGACGGGATCCCGCCATCGGCCATCACGTCGGTCATCGCGAACTGCTGGGAGAGCCACTGCGCCTCCCGCCTGGCCGCCGGCAGCGCGACCCCGTCGAGCGGCCGGGACTGCGCCACGGCGAGCAGCGGCCGCGCCGCCTCCGCGCCCTTCGCGTTTCGCGCTGCCGCCAGCAGGCTCGCCGACGGCACCCAGGTCACTTCGCGTCCCACCATGAGCGGCGCGTTCTCGCCCGGCAGTACGAGCTGATCGAGCGGGAAGCGTGCGAGCGTGCCGGTCGCCATCACCACCCGTCGGCTCCGCCCCACGAGGTCCCGAGCCGCACCGAGGAGCTCGCCCCCCAACGCCGCCGACGCCGAGGACATGAGCGCGGCTCCGGACGCCGCGGGCCCCGACAGGAGTCCGCGCCATCGTTCGAGCCGTGGAATCAGCACCTCCGTTCGAGCCAGGCAATACGCCCGTACGGTGTCCCGCGTCAGTATGATGACGATCGACGTCTCGGCCAGCGCGTGGATGTCGACGAACGTCTCTCCGGCGCGCAGGACCCGCTGCTGCAGCTCCACCGCGGGCGTCACCCGCAGAGTGGTGTCGAACCCCGCCGCGGGATCGTGGATCCGTTCGATCAGCGTACGCGCGCGGAAGTGCTGGAGCACGTCGAACGCCTCGCGCGCGCGCTTCGTCGCACCCCCCGGTCGGCGCGGGTCGAGCAGCATGGCCGCGTAGCCACCCGTGAAGCGTCGCGCGTAATCGTCGTACTTCTCGCGCCAGCCGGGATCGGCGGTGGTCGCCCGCCACGCCTCCCACCGTTGGGTGATGCGCGAATACCAGATCTGCGCGGAGTCGAGTTCGCCGAGATCGCGGTAGCAGCGTGCGAGCTCGGCGAGCTCGCCCAGTTTCCGGCTACCATCCAGGGCGCCGAGCGGGGCATCCCAGCCGACCACGGCCTCGCGGAGCGGCGAAAGCGCTTCCCGGGGACGGCCGAGCGCACGCAGGTCCGAGCCACGCGCGAGTTCGAGGCTGCGCTTCTGGGTGGGTCCGAGCCGGTCTCCGAAGCGGGCGAGCTGTTCGTCCAGCAGGGCGAGCGCCAGATCGAACCGGCCCATCTCCCGGTACGTGCCCCGGAGTGGCCAGGTCACCTGGATGGCCGTCAGCGGGGACAGGGAGTCCGAGTACGACACCGCCCGCTGTCCGAACTCCCTGGCCTCCGCGATGCGGAATTGCTCGCGCCGCACGACCCCGATCTGGCAGAGAACGCGCGCCTTCCGATCGAAGTTTCGGGAGGCCTCGGCGTCGGGAAGCACCTGCATGAGCGCGGAATCCGCCTCGTGATACCGACCCTGATTGACGTAGAGGACCGCGATGGCGTTGCTCACCCACAGGGTGTTGTCGATGTCACCCAGCTCGCGGAAGTCGCCGAGGGCGCGGCGGTACAGCACCTCGGCGCGCGACGGATCGCCTCTCGAGTGCTCGAACGATCCGAAGTTGCCGGTGGCCTGAGCCACGATCTCACGGTCGCCCCGGCGCTTCGCTTCGTCGATCACCCGGGTGTACTCGCGCCGGACATCATCGAACCGCTTCTGGGACGCCAGCGTGGCCGCCAGCTGGTACTGAGCGGCGACGATTCCCCGCCAGTCTCCGGTGGACCGAAACAACTCGCGCGCCGTCACCGCCCGCGCCTCGCAATCGGCGTGGCGGCCCGTCTCCTCGTCGATGGCCGCGAGCCCGAGGAACGCCCAGCCTTCCTCGGCGCCGATGCCCTCCCGCCGCGCGAGCGCCCGGCATCGCTCGTAGACCACACGTGCCGAGTCGCGCCGTCCCGCCGACTGGTGGGCCCCCGCGACCGCGCGCCATGCAGCCAGCGTGTCCGCGACGGCGGCACTGCGTCTCGCGCGCTCAGCGTCTTTCGAGGAGGGCGTCGTGGCGGCATTCGACACCAGGGCAGCCAGCAACAGCAGCAGGGTCCAGCGATGGAACAGTGGGAATCGGGCAATTCGCATCGAGGGTCCCCGGGAATCGTGCACGTTGCGCGCGCGCATCATTCCATCGGCCCGGAACCCCGGCAAGGACAGGCCGTTCCACGGGTTTCGCGTCCGCCCATCGTCAAGAAGAAGTCGTCGGACGCCGAAAACCCAAGGGACATCGTCCATTCCCGGCGGCCGTGCCGCCGGGCTCGTCGGCGTACGCCCTTCGAAGGGATTCGCACATGACCTCCGACCGCGTCCTCGTGGTCGAAGACGAAGCTTCGTTGCGACTCGTTCTCGAGTCGCTGCTGAAGGAAATGGGATGCGAGGTCACGTGCGCCGCCTCCGGCGAAGAGGCGCTGCCGATCCTCGAAGCTCGATCGTTCTCGATCGCGCTGCTCGACATCGTCCTGCCCGGCATGAGCGGCCTCGAAGTGCTCCGGCGCATCAAGGAGAAGGCGCCCGACACCGAGGTCATCATGATGACGAGCCACGCCTCGATCGAGACCGCGATCGACGCGATCCGGAAGGGCGCCTACGACTACCTGCACAAGCCCTTCGAGTTCGAGGAGGTGCTCGCCACGCTGCGGCGGGCCCTCGAGAAGCATCGCCTGGTCGCGGACAACCGCGAGCTCTCGGCGTCGCAGCAGCGGAAGAACCGGGACCTGATCTCCGCCGTGCAGCGCCTGCGTGCGCTCACCGCGGCCGGCATCGGCATCAGCTCGCTCTCGAGCGTACCCGAGATCCTGGACCTGCTGCTCGACACCGTGATGACGGAGCTCGATGCGGCGCGTGCCTCGGTGATGCTGGTCGAGCCGAACGGCGACCACATGCGCATCGCGGCGGCGCGCGGCCTCGGCGACGAGATCCTGCGCAACGTGCGGGTGCGCCGTGGAGAAGGCGTGGCGGGGCGGGTGCTCGAGACCGGCCGGGCGATGCTCGTGACCGACACCCACGCGGACGGGCGCACCGCCGGGCACGCGCGCGACGATCTCGCCGCGAGCTTCCTGTCGGTCCCGATCCAGCTCAGCGTTCCCATCAAGTCGCTCGACCTGGTGCTCGGCGTGGTGAACGTCACCAACCGGAACTCGGACGAGCCGTTCGCACCGGAGGACGCCGAGTTCCTGTCCGGGCTGTGCGGCCAGGTGGCGGTCTCTCTCGAGCGCGCGCGTCAGACCGAGCGGCTCAAGGAGTCGGTGCGGCTGCTGCAGGCCGCCCAGGACCGGTTGATCGCCTCCGAGCGGCTCAACACGCTCGGCGAGATGGCGGCCGGCGTGGCCCACGATTTTAACAACATCCTGAACGGCATCCTGGGCCGCGCCCAGCTCCTGCTCGCCTCGCTCGGACGCGGCATGCCGACCGCGACGGAGCTCCAGGATTCGATCCGCATGGTCGAGGTGCTCGCCCACCAGGGTGCGGACGCCGTGCGGCGGATTCAGGACACCGCGCGTGTCCGCCGCGACCCGGCCAGCGAACCGGTGGACGCCAACGCGGTCGTTCAGCTCGTGATCGAGCTGACCCGCATCCGGTGGGAGAAGGAGCGTGACGCAACGCTCGGTCCGATCGAGGTCGTCTCCCGGCTCGGCACGGTGCCGCTCACCACCGGCAGCTCCATGGAGCTCGTGCAGGCGCTCAGCAACCTGGTGTTCAACGCCGTCGAGGCCATGCCGAACGGCGGGCGGCTGACGTTCCACACCAGTCTCGAAGGAGCGTGGATCCGCATCGATCTCACCGACACCGGCGTCGGCATGACGCCCGAGATGCGGTCGCGGCTCTTCCTGCCGTTCCACACCACGAAGCCCGACGGCCACGGCCTCGGACTCAGCATCGTCTACGGCATCGTCACGCGTCTGGGCGGGTCGATCAGCGCCGAGACCCTCGAGGGCTCGGGGACGACGTTCACCATCCGGCTTCCGGTGCGATCCCCGGAGACGGAGGCTCCCCAGCGCGCCGGTCCCGAAGCGGCCACATCGCCACGTTCCGCGCGCATCCTGGTGGTCGACGACGAGAGCTACAACCGCGAGTTCTACAAGGACAGCCTGGCCCTCGACGGTCATCAGGTGACCGCGGTCTCGAACGGCGAACAGGCGCTCGCCGAGTTCGACGCGCGGACCTACGACCTCGTGATCACCGACCTCGGCATGCCGGGAATGACCGGCTCCGAGCTGACCGCCCAGTTGAAGCGGCGCCGCCCCGCGGTCCCGGTCCTCATGTTGAGCGGCTGGGGCTCCCAGATGGAAGGCGAACAGGGCCGCGCCGCCGGAGCCGACTACGTGCTGTCCAAGCCGATCGGCCTGAACGACCTGCTCGCGGCCGTGCGTACCGTGCTCGACCGCGCGGCAGACCGGCGGAACCCGGACCGGCACGCCGCCTGATCCCCCTATTGCAGCACCACTACTCCACAGCCTGCCCGACACAAGGACGCTTCACCCAGCAACAGGAACGCTTCACCCATCAACCCTCAAGGAGGCCAGCACAATGATTCGGAAGCGCTTCACCCACTGGGCCGTTGCGACGCTCGCGGTGCTTGCACTCGTTCCCCCCGCTGCACAGGCGGCTGACAACACGGCGATCGGTACCGTCGCCGGAGTCGATGCCGATCTCAACGACTCGAACACGATCACGCTCAACACCACGACGCTCTCCCTGATCAAGACGGCGTTCCTCCAGAACGGCACTCCGCTCGTGTCGGGCTCGACCCTTCCGCGCGGAACGCTGGTGAAGTTCGTGGTCTACGTGGACAACACCACCGCGTTCGCAACCGACTCGATCAACGTGGCTGACGTGCTGGCGGCGGGATTCCAGTACCAGCCGGGCTCGATCAAGGTGGATGCCTCGCAGAACACCGGCGCGACGGCCGCCGCGATCTTCGCCGCCGTCGACGTGGCTGCCGCTCAGACCGACGCGGTCAGTGGCGCCGACGTGGTCGGCTTCGCCGGCACGACGGTCAGCGCCGGCAATACCGCGGGTAACGGTGTGGTCACCGTCCCGGCCGGCAAGGTGTGGGCGATGCAGTTCACGGTGAGGATGCAGTAGCACGCGGTAGGAGCAACTGATGGAGGGACGTGTGTGACGAGGCTTCGGCATCACCGCCTCGTTGTCCTTCTGACCGCACTGCTGACGTTCTCACCGCCGTTCGCGGAAGCCGCGACTAACGCGGTCCGTGGCGGTATTGGCGGTATTGACAACGGCACCCTGGTCGGGGGCGACGGGTCGGGAAGCGCCCAGGTCACCCTGAACGTCACGGATCTCGCACTGGTGAAACAGGCGCGCGATCCGGCGGGACAGGTGTTGCCTGCGGGCGCGCTCGTGCCTGCGGGGCAGGACGTGTGGTTTGTCCTCTATGTGGACAACTCCACGATCGCTCCGGCGGACGACATCCGGATTGACGACGTCCTGGATGAAGGTGCGTTCACGTATGTCGCTGGCTCGCTCGAGATGGCAACGCTGGCCTCCGGAGCGAGTGACGCGGCGATGTGGGCGGCCTCCTGGACTCCGCTTTCCGACGCCCTGGGCACACCCGACGACGCAGCCTCCGCGCTCGATACCGGCGGCGCGGCTGGACCCGACCGCATCACGCTGGGTGCCGTAGCCGGTCAGGCCAACACGGCCGCATCGATTGCTCCTGCGACGCGTCTCGCGATCCGCTTCCGAGCGAGGGTCAACTGACATGGCCCGCGCTCCCGGCAATCCGATGACGAAGCTCGCAGGCCTCCTGGTCCTGGCGCTGACGGCGATCTCCAGTCCCGCCGCGGCGCAGACGATTCAGAACAACGCGGTCGCGAGCACCAACGGCGCGCCGCTCGACACGACTCAGGCGCGGGTCACACTCACGCGGTTCGTGGCGGCGATACCCGCCTCGATCGCGGAGATCGCGCCCAACGCGGTTCCGGCCAGTGCGGCCGGGACGGTGTTCGATCTCGACGTCTCGACCCAGATCCCATCCGGTGTGCCCGGAATCCAGGCCGTCGACATCACGCTGCCGGCCGGCTTCGGCGCCGCCACCGTTCAGGGCGTCACCGTGGGCGGGACCACGCTCAACGCGGCTTGTCCGACCCCCGCGGCCGGCGAGTTCTGCGTGACCGTGCTGGGCCCGGTGGTACGCGTGACCTTCGGAGCGCCGCTCGTCGCCGATCCGCTCCGGATCACCGTGCGGCTTTCGCTCGATACACCGGCCACCTTCGGCCTCTACACCTTCGGCGTCGCGCTCACCAACTCGAGCGGCACGCTGGCCTCGACCGCGGGCGACGCCGACGGCGACGCTTCCGACGCCAACTCGCTGGCGGTCCGGGTCACGAGCGGCCAGGTCGTCCAGCTCGACAAGTCGGCGAACCGGAAGGAAGCCTCGCTCGGCGAAATCATCACCTACACGGTCACGCTGGCGAGCCGCGACTCCCTGGCGCTTCCGTCCGTGCACGTCGACGACCTCATGCCCATTCCCTTCCGCTACCTCGCCGGCTCGGCGACGCGCGACGGGAACCCGCTCCCCGATCCTCCGCCGGGCTCTCCCATGGTGTTCGATCTCGGACCCCTGCCGGGGCTCGTGGACGGCAACGGCAACGGAGTCGCCGACCCCGGTGAGCCGGGCTTCGTGACGCTGCGTTACCGCGCCGTGGTGGGAAGCGGCGCCACGCCAGGCAGCTACGCCAACGTCGCGCAGGCGTTCGACGCCTGCCCCGGGTGTGCGGTCTCGAACCCCGCGGAGGCGCGCGTCGCGGTGGTGACGGAGCCGGTCTTCAGCACCGGCACCGTGCTCGGGCGCGTGTTCGAAGACGGCGACCGCGACGGCCTCCAGGGTCACGACGAAGCCGGCGTCGCCGGCGCGCGCATCGCGCTCGATGACGGCACCGTCGCGGTCACCGACCGCGAGGGCCTCTATCACCTCGCCGGCGTGAGCCCCGGCCATCGGCTGGTGAAGATCGACATGGGGAGCCTCGCCGGGCTGGCCGAGCCGACCGGGCCCGAGTCGCGGTTCCTGACCGTGACGTCCGGCATGCTCGCCAAGGCCAACTTCGGCGTGGCCTTCCAGCGCGACACGGTCCGCGTCGGCACCCCGGCGGTCCCCGGCCTCGCGATCGAGGGCGGATCGACCGTGGACACGGTGGACGTCCGCGGCAACGTGAACGACGCCTCGGTGCTCGTGAACGGGCGCCTGGTGCCGCTCCGGGCCGGCGATGCGCGCCTCACCGGCACCGGGCTCGAGGAGCGGGTGACGCTCACCGCCGGCGTGCTGCTCAAGCCGGTCGAGTTCCACGTTCAGCTCGCCGCGCCGGATTCGGTGGACACCTGGACGCTCACCGTGTTCGACACCGACGGCCATCGGGTCCGCCGGCTCGAGGGTCGCAACCGTCCGCCCTCGACCATTTCCTGGAACGGCCTCACCGACCAGGGGACGCTCGTCGAGGGTGGCGCGATCTACCGCTACCAGCTCGCCGTGCGCGAAACCGGCGGCTCGCGGTTCACGAGCCCGGTGCGCGCCTTCGGGGTCGAGCGCCGCGACTCGGTCGCGGTGACGCTCGGCGCCGACGCCTTCGACGTCGGCCGGACCTCGCTGCCGGCCTCCGTCAACGAACCGGTGCACCGGATCGCCCAGTGGCTGCGCGATCATCCCGACGAGAGCGTGGTGATCGAGGGTCACACCGACTCGGTGGGCACCGCGGCGGCCAATCGGAAGCTCTCGCTCGACCGTGCCCAGGCGGCGGCAGCCTACCTGGTGCGCGTCGAGAAGATCCCGCTCGATCGCATCGAGCTGCGGGCTTACGGCGAGGCTCGTCCGATCGCGAGCAACTCGACCCCCGAAGGACGCCAGGCCAATCGCCGGATCGAGATGCGCGGACGCTCGATGGAAACCCGCGGCGTGCGGGTCCGTGACTACGATCGCGTCGAGCCGGCGGTGGCGGTCAACGATTCGCTGCTGCGGGTGGATCCCAGCGGCCGTTTCTCGCGCCGCCTGGACGGCGGCCCCACGCACTGGGTCTCGGTGTCGGTCACCGATCCCTATGGCCGTGTCTCGGAGAGCCATCCGTCGCTGCCCGACGTGGAGCTGCTCGAGCCGCGCGGAACCTCGCGGCTCGCCTTCGGCGAGAGCCGGAGCGGCATGCGGGTGCTCGGGAGCGGTGGTCCGGGCGGCGAGGGCCGGGCGCTCGCGAGCGAAGGTGAAGGCGGCGGTGGCGACGTGGTGGCCGTGTGCCGGCTGCGCGGTCGCACCGACCCCGCGAACACGGTGGAGCTCGACGGCGTGCTCCTCGCGGTCGCGGCCGACAGCACGTTCTCGGCGGAGCTCGAGCTGCACGCGGGCTCGAACGTGTTCGGGCTGGTCGCGCGCAATCCCGAGGGCGTGACACGCCTCATGACGATTCCGGTGAGCGTGGCCGCCACCGAGCCCAATGGGCGCACCGTGATCGCGGTCGAGCCGGTGCCGAACCTGCGCGCCGAGCTGCCGCCGGTCAACGCGCGCTTCCCCGACGGCCGCTATCCGGTGTCGGGGGTGACGGACCCGACCAACCGCGTGACCGTGAACGGCCAGGCCATCCCGGTCGCGCCGGACGGCTCGTTCAACGGCGCGATCACGCTCCCGCCGGGCCGGAGCGCGGTGGTGATCGAGGCCACGGACTCGCTCGGCCGCGTGGGACGGATCGAGCGCGAGGCGGAAGTCCGGAACGACCGGATGTTCTTCGTCGCGATCGCCGACGGCGCGATCGGCAAGCTCGAGGGCAGCGGTCTGCTGCGCGATGCGGTGCATGGCGGCGAACGCGGGCTCTACACGGAAGGACGGGTCGCCTACTACCTCAAGGGCGTCGTGCGCGGCCGCTTCCTGCTCACCTCGGCCTACGACTCGGGGCTCGACGAGTTTGCGCCCTTCTTCGACCGCCTGGACGGCCCGACCAACAGCCGCCTGCTCACCAACCTCGACCCCGACCGCTACTACCCGGTCTACGGCGACTCGAGCACGACGCTTTATGACGCTGAGCGCCGCGGGCGCTTCTACCTGGCGGTCGAGAGCGAGGAGCTGAACGCCACGGTCGGCGCGGCCGCGCTCGACCTCGACGGCGGCGAGCTCACGGGCTTCCAGCGCACGATCGAAGGCGCCCACGTCCGCTACCAGTCGCTCTCGCGCACCCGGTTCGGCGATCCGGTGACGAAGGTCGCGGCGATCGGAGCGGAGGCGCGGCTCACGCACGAGCGGGACGAGCTGCGCGGGACCGGCGGATCCCTCTACTACCTGAGCCACCAGGACCTCGCGGAGGGCGGCGAACAGATCGCGCTCGTCGTCCGCGACGAGAAGACCGGCCTCGTGCGCCTGCGCATCCCGCAGCGGCGCGGCGTCGACTACACGATGGACTACCCGGCCGGCCGCGTCCTCTTCACCCGGCCGATCTCGAGCGTCGCCGAGGCGGGCGGCATCGTCTCCCACGAGCTGCTGGCCGGTGATCCGCTCGTGATCGAGGTCGAATACGAAACGCGGAACGGCGAGGATCGCTCGTTGACCGGCGGCCACGTGAAGCAGCAGATCGGCCCGCACGTCGGCATCGGCGGCACCTACGTGCGCGACGACCTGCGCTCCCAGCCCTATGAGCTGAGCGGCGTGGAGAGCGAGCTGAAGCTCTCCCAGACGTCGCGGATCACGGTCCCCGGTCCGATCTCGCATCCGCCGTCGACAATAGTGGT
>DAIUEO010000114.1:0-9086 GCA_036845125.1 Candidatus Eiseniibacteriota bacterium
CGAGAAGATCCGCACCGACAAGGCCGCGATCACCGACGACTGCCGGCTCGAGGACATCTGTTTCTCGTGCGGCGTCTCGGATTGCCCGCAGCGTCCCTGGGTGAAGCAGCCGCACGCGCCGCTCGATGTCGCGGTGGCCCGCAAGTCCGCGGCCGAGTTCGGCCGCGCCGCCCGGCGCGCGGCGCCGCACACCCAGGCCATGCACCGCCGCGGCGCCGCCGCCCTCAACGGGACGGCCCACGGCGCCGCCCCCCGCAGTACCGGACGCGAGACCGCGTCCGGCGTCATGACCAGCACGCGTTTCCGCATCGTTTTCGAGAAGGGTGTCCCGATGCGCTTCACGTCGCACCTCGACCTGATGCGCACCTGGGAGCGCGCGTTGCGACGCTCCGGACTCCCGCTGGCGTTCACCCAGGGACATCGGCCGCATCTCAAGCTGTCGTTCGGACCGCCGCTGCCGCTGGGATTTCGTTCACGGGCCGAGGTGTTCGATCTCGAGTTCTCGCAGCCGCCCGCGGTGGATCTTCGCGAGCGGTTGAACGGGGTGCTCCCCGACGGACTCACGGTCGTCGCCTTCAAGCCCATTCTCTTCAAGACGCCTTCGCTGATGAGCCAGCTCGAAGGGGCGTCGTACCGGGTACGGTTTCCGAGATCGTACCTGGACGAGGCCGGGCTCACGCCGGAACGGCTGCCGGGGTCACTCGAGAGCGGCATTGCCGCGCTGCTCGAGCGCGACCACCTGCTCGTCCGCCGGACCAGCGAAGGCAAGACCCGCGAATTCGACGCCCGTCCCTCCATCGCCATGCTCGAGGTGGTGCGCGACGAGGACCCGGCCGCACTCGATGCCGTGCTCCGTTTCACGGTGCGCGCGCAGGTGCGGCCCGACGAAGTCACGGCTCTGCTCGTTCCGGACGCGGACCCGCGGACGCTCGATGTCGAGCGCACCGCCCTGTGGACGGAATCGGCCGGTCGTCGGTGGGACCCTCTGGCACTGCTGGGAGCGCGATCCGGATAGCGCGTCATCGCGGAGCGAAAGGCTCCGTGTGAAACAGAAGATCATCATCAACGCGGATTCCTACGAGACGCGCATCGCGATTCTCGAGGATGACGAGCTCGCCGAGCTGTTCGTCGAGCGGGCCGACAATCGCCGCCACGTCGGCGACATCTACAAGGGCCGGGTGAACGCGGTGCTCCCCGGCATGCAGGCCGCCTTCGTGGACCTCGGCCTGCCCAAGACCGGCTTCCTCCACGCCTCCGACCTGTCCGAGACCTTGAAGGACGTCGACGACGTCGACGACCTCGACGAGAACGGCGGCAGCGGCGGCCATCGCCGGAAGCGCGCCCCGGTCCCCAAGATCGAGGACCACCTCAAGAAGGGCCAGGAGATCCTGGTCCAGATCACCAAGGAGTCGATCGGCACCAAGGGCCCGCGGGTCACCCAGCAGGTGAGCCTGCCGGGGCGCTTCTGCGTGCTGATGCCGGGCGTCGACCACGTCGGCGTGTCGCGCCGCATCGACGATCGCACCGAGCGCCAGCGCATCAAGGCCATCATCGCGGACCTGAAGCCCAAGGATGTCGGCCTGATCGCGCGCACCGCCGGTGAGGGCAAGGGCGACCCCGACTTCGCCGCGGACGTGAAGCACCTGGTCAAGCTGTGGCAGAAGGTGGACCGCAAGTCGGCCACGGTGCGGGCGCCCGCGCTGGTGCACCGCGAGCTCGAGATGACGGCGAGCCTGATCCGCGACATCTTCACCGGGGACGTCGAGCAGCTCGTGATCGACGACAACGAGTCGTTCACCGAGATCCAGACCTACCTCAAGAGCGTGTCGCCCGAGCTGCGCGAGCGGGTCGAGCTGTACAAGGGCAACGAGCCGATCTTCGACGCCTTCGGGATCGAGTCGCAGATCGAGAAGACGTTCGAGCGCAAGGTGTGGCTCAAGAAGGGCGGCTACATCTGCATCGACCACGCCGAGGCGCTGGTGGCGATCGACGTGAACACCGGCCGCTTTACCGGCAAGAAGAACCAGGAAGAGACGATCTTCCGCACCAACATGGAAGCGGCCAAGGAGATCCCCCGGCAGCTCAGGCTGCGCGACATCGGCGGCATCATCGTGATCGACTTCATCGACATGGAGAGCGAGTCCAACAAGCGCGCCGTGATCGACGAGCTGCGGCAGGAGCTGCGCTTCGACCGCGCCCGCACCAAGGCGTTCGCGGTCTCGGACCTCGGCCTCGTCGAGATGACGCGGCAGCGCGAGCGCTCGAGCCTGCTCCACTACTACACGGAGGACTGTCCGACCTGCGGCGGCCTCGGCAAGGTGCCCTCGCCCGAGACCATGCTGGTCAAGCTCGAGCGCGCCATGCGGCGGGTCTCGTCGATGGGCGACGAACGCCGCATCACCGTCAAGGTGGCGCCCGACATCGCGCTCTTCTTCGTGGAGCAGGAGGGCCGCCGCTTCGCCGAGCTGGAGAAGCGCTTCCACCTCCAGGTGGACCTCAAGGACGATCCACAGCTCAAGCGCGGCGAGATGCGCGTCTTCACCGAGAAGAAGCTCGACATCTCGAAGCAGGTGGTGGGCGCGGTTCCGGGGACCTAGAAAGCCGTCGCGTCCGCGGAGTCCTGCGCGCCCGCGTCCGGGGCGCTGGCCTCCGTGTCCGCACGCTTCGCTTCCATGAAGCCGGCGCCCATGAGCTGCTCGGCTTCGTGCTGGTTATGAGCACGGCAGCGCAGGAAAACGTTTTCCACCGTGGCCGGACCCCCGTGCGCGACCGGCTCGACGTGGTGGAACTCTAGGAACCGGCGTGACTCGCAGCGCCGCCCGCCGGCGCCCACGAACGTGCAGCGCCCCTCGTCCCGCCTCCACACCGCGCGCCGAACCTCCGCGGGGATCGCCCGCGGGCTGCGGGCCGGCTCGCGAGCCGGTCGCGGGTTCGAAGTGGCCGCGAACTTCTGCTTCTCGAGCCGCGTGACCAGGAGATCGAGCGCGCGATCGAGAACCTCCGCCAGATCCCCCGAAGGAACGCTGTGGCTCAGCAGCTCCTGGGCGTGCACCAGCTTTTCGTGCGTCCCGCGTCCGATCGACAGGTGGAGCGCATAGCGCTCGGGAGCAATCGGCTCCACGCGGGAACGGAGAACCGGCGCGACAGGATGATGCGCGGCGGCCTGGAGCGAATCGGGTGCTGGCCCAATGAGCCCACGCCCGTCCACTTCTTGCGCTACGGGCACAAGCACATCGGACGACGGCGAATCAGGTTCGAGTTCACCGCGACTGCGCTCTTGTTCAGCGGTGTCAGCAAAAACCTGCCCCGGGGCAGGTTGGAACTTCGATTCGGGACGGGGGACAGCCTCCACCATCGGAAGGAGTTCCGACCGCGGGAAACGGCGAGCGATGATCTCCACGATCTGGGACTTGGTTCTTCCGGCTGCTGCCGCGAGCAGGTCTTCCGAGTTGCCGTCGGTCAGATGGGGCGACAGCAGAACGGCGCCACTCAGATGCAGCCGTCCGCCGGCTAGCGCCTCGAACATCGCCGGGAACCGCCGGGCAATACGGGCGACCTGAATGCGCTTCCAGGCCGCGTCCTCAGAGAGCTTGTACTGACCGACGCAGAACGCGTACATCGATGGGTAGCCAGCCTGAAGGTACATGCGGCGGCGGTCGATCTCGGCGAGATCGGCGATGAAGTGCGCGGCGGAGCCCCGCTCACAGGAGAGGTGAACCAGACTGCCGCAGTACAGGTCGCGGTTGCTGAGATGCTCGCGCGTGTAAGCGCCCACGGGATCCATCCTTCTCCGGGGGCGCTGGAGTTCGGCCCGGGTCGCCCGAGCCGACGCACATATTCATATCACGTCGAAGAGCCAGTCCAGGAACTTCCAAAAGCCGAACGGACGTTTAACGAAGCAGCGCGAAGCGGGCGTTGACGACATCGTCGCCGGCCCGGAGCTGCAGCACGTAGATGCCCGGCGGTGAAGGGGCGCCGTGCAGGTCCCGTCCGTCCCAGTGGAGCTGCCGCGTGCCGGCGGCATGCCATCCCTCGGCGATGCGGCGCACGGTGCGGCCGGCCAGGTCACGCACTTCGAGCACCTGATGGCCGCTCGCGGGTGTCTCGATCCACACATTCGTCGCGCCTCGTGCGGGATTGGGACTCGCACGAAGCCTGAGGGCCGGGAAAGTGGAACCTCCCGGGACGTCCACGCTCGATCGGATCACGACCGTCGCATTCCCCGAGGTCACGGGAGTCACCGCGATCCCCGCGTCGTAGAAGCGAAGACCCGGCAGGAGCTGAACCACCGTCGTGTCCGGGTCGGGGGGAGCCTGGAAGCGCAGCCGATAGATCGTTCCGGGCCCTGTGAGAGAGACCTGGTTGCAGAGCAGGGCGTCCGTGATCGTGTCGCGATCCGCACCCGCCTTGAACACATGAAAGCGGTTCGCACAGGCAGCGGTCATCAGCGCGCCTTCCTGCTGCGAGAGCGGCGTGAGCGGAAGAAACGTCAGAACGTCAGGGTCGTAGCCGACGATGGCCTCGAAGGCGTTGAACGCCGAGCCGGCGGGTGAGACGACGAGCAGCACGTCGAACTGGGACCCGATGGTGACGGTGGCCGGCGCGACGAGGGTGACCGTGATGCCGGCCGCCGCGCTTTTCACCGCGACCATCCCCGGCAGGGCGAAGGCGCCGAGCATCGCGAGCACGAACCCCGTCCTCGCGCCGCTGCCGGCCCGGATCGGCCGGAACGTCATTTCACGAGCACGATTGAGCGTGTGAACGAGGCGTGCGGGGCGCGCAGCCGTGCGTAGTAGACCGCGGCGGGAAGGATCCGTCCGTCGTCGTCCCGACCGTCCCACGGCAGCAGGACCGTCCCCGGTTCCATCGTCCCGGTCGCCAGCGTGCGCACCCGGCGACCGTCGACCGAGTAGATCTCCAGCTCGACCGGGCCGCTCTGCGCGAGCGCGAACTCGAACGTACCGGTGCCGCGCATTGGATTCGGGTAGCAGCCCCGGAAGGACGTGATCTTCGGCAGCGACGTCGTGGGAGCGTCCACCGTGGTGGTGGTCGTGACGGCCACGTTCTGATTGAGCGGGTTTCGAGCGCGCACCGTCTGGATCTCGATCTCCGGGTCGCCGGCGGCGATCGCGTGGAACGAGATGGTGCCGATCACACCCGAGAGCCCGGCCGCGTGCGGCCCGAGCAGGGCCGCGTCGAGGGAGCCCGGCGCCGCCGAGAAGGCGATTCCGCCCTGGCTCGCGAGGCCCGCGGAGCCGGTCGCCACGACCGGCTGCACCACGGCGGGATTCCACGAGAGCCGCACCGAGATGGCCTTGAGTCCGCCGCTTCCGGCGAGCGAGAATGCCGCGTTGTAATCCTGGTTCGCGGCGACCTGGCCGGGCGCCACCAGCGTGAGGACCTCCTCGGAGGTCGCCACCGCGAGCGGCCGGGCGGGCTTGGCGACGGCCCCGAAATTGATCGCGAACATCACCAGGTCTTCGAACTCGATCTGGTTGTCGGTCGTGGGACGGCTGTTCACGCTGAAGTCGGTAGTCGGGCCCACGTCGAGGTAGGCGTACGGGGCGACCGCGGCCCCGGAGAGGCCGTAGTGGGCGCCGAGGAGCGAGATGTCGCCCACGTCCACAACGTTGTTGCCCTGTCCGGCCGCGACACCGTTCGACACGTCGCCCAGGTGGTAGTTGAAAGCGGCGACGACGTTGGAAGGTCCGGAGACGTTGGCCCCGGCGCCGTGCACGAAGGCGACGTAGTAGTGGAAGTCCCGGGTCGCCGGCTCATCGGTTGCCCCCGGCGTGGTCACGGCCGTCAGCGTCCACGGCGCGCCCGGCGGGTAGGAGGGCGTCGACGGCACCGCGCCTGAGCCGTCGTCGTACTCCGGGTAGCTCCCGTACGGCGCGCGGTACACCTCCACCGTGCCGGCTCCGGGCGGCGTCCACGCGAACGAGATCCGCGTCGTGCCGTCGGCGTCGTTGCCGGACGTGGTCTGGGTGGCGGCCAGGCTGGCGAGTGCGGGAATCTCGACATCGCTCACGGTCAGCGTGATGGCGGCATCGGTGTTCGCCACGCCGTCGGTGACGCGCACGGTGAAGGGATAGACGCCCGGGCCCTGGGGCTCGGTCGGTGTCCACGAGAAGGCGCCGGTCGCGGGAACGATGCTCGCGCCGGCGGGCGCTCCCACGAGCGAGAAGGTCAGCGTCTGCACCGGAAGGTCCGCGTCGGTGGCGCTCGCCGTGAAGGTGTAGAGCACGAGCTCGGGAATGGTCGCACTGGCGGGGACACCGGAAAGCACGGGAGCCACGTTCACGTTGGTGACCGTGAGCGTGATGGCGGCGTCGGTGTTCGTCACGCCGTCCGTGACGCGCACGGTGAAGGGATAGATGCCCGGGCCCTGGGCTTCGGTCGGTGTCCACGAGAAGGCGCCGGTTCCGGACACGATGCTGGCGCCGGTGGGCGCTCCCACGAGCGAGAAGGTCAGCGTCTGCGCGGGAAGGTCCGCATCGGTCGCGCTGGCGGCGAAGCTGTAGAGCACCAGCTCGGGAATGGTGGCGCTGGCCGGGATGCCCGAGAGCACAGGAGCCACGTTCACGTCGGTGACGGTGAGCGTGATCGCGGCGTCGGTGTTCGCCACGCCGTCGGTGACGCGCACGGTGAAAGGATAGACGCCCGGACCCTGGGCTTCGGTCGGCGTCCACGAGAAGGCGCCGGTTCCGGACACGATGCTGGCCCCCGGAGGTGCGCCGACCAGCGAAAACGTCAGCGTCTGGACCGGAACATCGGCGTCGGTGGCACTGGCGGAGAATGAGTAGAGCGCCAGCTCGGGGATGGTGGCGCTGGCGGGTACGCCGGTGAGCACCGGTGCGGCGTTCGCTTCGGTCACCGTCAGCGTGATCGCGGCGTCGGTGTTCGTCACGCCGTCCGAGACGCGCACCGTGAACGGATAGGCGCCCGGACCCTGGGCTTCGGTGGGTGTCCACGAGAAGGCGCCGGTGCCGGAAACGATGCTCGCCCCGGGGGGCGCTCCCACGAGCGAGAACGTGAGCGTCTGGGCCGGCAGGTCGGCGTCGGTGGCGCTCGCCGTGAACGTGTAGAGCGCGAGCTCCGGAATCGTGGCGCTCGCCGGCACACCGGAGAGCACCGGGGCCGCGTTGGCTTCGGTCACCGTCAGCGTGATGGCGGCATCGGTGTTGGTGACGCCGTCCGTTACCCGCACCGTGAAGGGATAGGCGCCCGGACCCTGGGCCTCGGTGGGCGTCCACGAGAACGCGCCGGTGCCGGAAACGATGCCGGCCCCCGGAGGTGCGCCGACCAGCGAGAACGTCAGCGTCTGGACCGGAAGGTCGGCGTCGGTGGCACTGGCGGAGAATGAGTAGAGCGCGAGCTCGGGAATACTGGCGCTGGCGGGTACGCCGGAGAGCACCGGTGCCGCGTTGGCTTCGCTCACGGTCAGCGTGATGGCGGCATCGGTGTTGGTGACGCCGTCCGTGACCCGCACGGTGAAAGGATAGACGCCCGGACCCTGGGCTTCGGTGGGTGTCCACGAGAACGCGCCGGTGCCGGAAACGATGCTGGCCCCCGGAGGTGCGCCGACCAGCGAGAACGTCAGCGTCTGGACCGGAACATCGGCGTCGGTGGCACTCGCGGAGAATGAGTAGAGGGCGAGCTCGGGAATGGTGGCGCTCGCGGGCACGCCGGAGAGCACCGGTGCGGCGTTGGCTTCGGTCACCGTCAGGGTGATCCCGGCATCGGTGTTCATTACGCCGTCCGAAACCCGCACGGTGAAGGGATAGACGCCCGGACCCTGCGCTTCGGTCGGCGTCCACGAGAAGGCGCCGGTCCCGGAAACGATGCTCGCGCCGGGGGGAGCACCCACGAGCGAGAAGGTGAGCGTCTGGGCCGGGAGGTCGGCGTCGGTGGCGCTCGCCGTGAACGTGTAGAGCGCGAGCTCGGGGATGTTAGCGCTCGCCGGCACGCCGGAGAGCACCGGGGCTACATTGGCTTCGCTCACAGTGAGCGTGATGGCGGCATCGGTGTTGGTCACGCCGTCCGTGACCCGCACGGTGAAGGGATATGCGCCCGGACCCTGCGCCTCGGTGGGCGTCCACGAGAACGCGCCGGTGCCGGAAACGATGCCGGCCCCCGGAGGTGCGCCGACCAGCGAGAAGGTCAGCGTCTGGACCGGAACATCGGCGTCGGTCGCACTGGCGGAGAATGAGTAGAGCGCAAGCTCGGGGATGGTGGCGCTGGCGGGTACGCCGGAGAGCACCGGTGCCGCGTTGGCTTCAGTCACCGTCAGGGTGATCGCGGCGTCGGTGTTCGCCACGCCGTCGCTGACGCGCACGGTGAAGGGATAGACGCCCGGACCCTGGGCTTCGGTGGGCGTCCACGAGAACGCGCCGGTGCCGGAAACGATGCTGGCCCCCGGAGGTGCGCCGACCAGCGAGAACGTCAGCGTCTGGACCGGAACGTCGGCGTCGGTCGCACTGGCGGAGAATGAGTAGAGCGCGAGCTCGGGGATGGTGGCGCTCGCGGGGACACCCGAGAGCACCGGTGCCGCGTTCACTTCGGCCACCGTCAGCGTGATCGCGGCGTCGGTGTTCGTCACGCCGTCCGAGATGCGCACCGTGAACGGGTAGACACCCGGGCCCTGGGCTTCGGTCGGCGTCCACGAGAACGCGCCGGTTCCGGAAACGATGCTGGCCCCCGGAGGTGCGCCGACCAGCGAGAACGTCAGCGTCTGGACCGGAACATCGGCGTCGGTCGCACTGGCGGAGAATGAGTAGAGCGCCAGCTCCGGAATCGTGGCGCTCGCCGGCACGCCGGAGAGCACCGGTGCCGCGTTGGATTCGGTCACCGTGAGTGTGAGGCCCAAGTCGGTGTTCACCACCCCGTCCGAGACCCGCACGGTGAAGGGATAGGCGCCCGGACCCTGCGCTTCGGTCGGCGTCCACGAGAACGCGCCGGTGCCGGGATCGATGCTGGCGCCGGCCGGGGCGCCCACCAGCGAGAACGTCAGGGTCTGGGCCGGGACGTCGGCATCGGTGGCGCTCGCCGTGAAGGTGTGGAGCGCCAGCTCGGGGATGGTCGCG
>DAIUEO010000114.1:9096-11482 GCA_036845125.1 Candidatus Eiseniibacteriota bacterium
AGACATTCGAAAGCACCGGCGCCACGTTCGCCTCGTCGACGTGCACCGAGATCGTCTCGAAATCGTCGAGCGCCGGTGTGCCGTTGTCGGTGACCCGCACGGTGATCGAATAGTCGCCGGGGCCCTGGGTCTCGGAGGGCGTCCAGGTGAACACCCCCGAGGAGCCACCGATGCTCGCTCCGGCGGGAGCGCCGCCGTCGAGCGAGTACGTCAGCGTCTGCGCGGGAAGATCGGCGTCGGTGGCGCTGGCCGTGAAAGTCAGCAGCACACCTTCGTTCACGCTCTGATTACCGATGGCCGCCAGCACCGGGGCTACGTTCGCTTCGTTCACGGTGAGCGTGATCGGAGCGTCGGTGTTGGTGACGCCGTCCGAGACCCGCACCGTGAACGGATGGCTCCCCGGTCCCTGCGCTTCGGTCGGGGTCCACGTGAACACGCCCGTTCCGGGATCGATGCTGGCGCCGACGGGGGCTGCGATCGTGCTGAAGGTGAGGCTCTGTGCCGGGAGGTCCGCGTCGGTGGCCGCGCCGTCGAAGCTGTAGAACACCAGCTCACCGATGGTGGCCAGGACGGGGATGTTGCTGAGCACGGGAGGCTGGTTCACCTCCTCGACGTGCGTCGAGAAAGTTTCGAAATCATCGAGCACCGGGGTGCCGTTGTCGGTCACCCGCACGGTGATGGAGTAGTCGCCCGGGCCCTGGGCCTCGGTGGGAGTCCAGGTGAACACGCCGGTCGTGGGGTTGATGCCCGCTCCAGGCGGAGATCCCGCGTCGAGCGAGAACGTCAGCGTCTGGGCGGGAAGATCGCCGTCGGTGGCGCCGGCGGTGAAGCTCAGCGCGGTGCCTTCGCTCACGGTCCGGTTGCCGATCGCCGCCAGTACCGGCGCCTGGGCCACCTCGTTCACCTGGATCGTGAGGGTCTCGAAGTCTTCCAGCGGCGGCAGCCCGTCGTCGGTGACCCGCACGGTGACCGCGTGGCTCCCCGGCCCCTGGGCCTCGGTCGGAGTCCAGGTGAACACGCCGGTGCCGGGATCGATGCTTGCTCCGGCCGGAGCACCGGTGTCGAGCGAGAACGTAAGGCTCTGCGGGGGAATGTTGGTGTCGCTGGCCACCGCGGTGAAGGTGAGCGGCGCGCCCTCGTTCACACCCTTGCTGCCGATCGCGGCGAGCACGGGTGCCAGGTTGGTTTCCCGGATCTCGAAGTCGGCGTTGCTCGCGTCGTTGGCGGTGTTCCCGTTCGTGTCGTGAGCCACGACCTTCACCCGGGCTTCGGTGGTGCGGACACCGGGGACCGTCCACGGGAAGCTGCCGATGTCCGGCACGGCCGTCGCGATGACCGTGGGGAAGGTCTGGCCACCGTCGGTGGAGTAGGAGAGGTCCACGGTGCCCACGCTGTCGTTGTCGCTCGAATTCCAGGTCACCACGGCCGTGGAATCGATCGTCAGGATCTCCCCGCCGTTGGGGAACGTCACGCTGACGACCGGAGCGATGTGATCCACCGTGATGACCGGGGCCGGGCCTTCCACCAGCAGGAGGTTCTGGTTCGAGCAGTCGCGGAGCCTCAGGGAGTCGAGGTCGATGGTGGTGGTGACGTAGTCCTCGGCGCTCGTGACCGCGATGCTGAACAGGGTTCCCTCGGGGTCGGTGGGTCCGCAGCCCGCGCCGAGGATGGCGCAGTCCACTTGCCAGGCGCCGCCGCCGCGATCCACGACGTTGTAGCTGGTCGTGCCCGAGGAGCTGAGGAAGCTGCCCTCGGTGATGCTCGACATGCCGGAGCACAGCGTCAGATCCGCGGGGAGCGTGAAGAGCACGCTGAACGCGCGCAGCGGAGTGGTCGAGGTCCGCTCGAGGCGGATCGGAACCGTCACGCAGGGATAGGCCGAGGAGATCGCGGTCGCCGGAGCCGCGGCGAAGATCACGGCGTCGATCGCCGCGAACGTCACGGTGAGCGTGTGAGCGGCGGCCACGTTCTCGAAGGTGTAGCCCGCCGGCGTGCCGACCGAGCCGCCATCCACGACGACGTCGTCGATGTGGAAGCCTTCGTCGGGCGTGAACGTGAACGCCTGACTGTTTCCGTGGGTGACCATCACCGCGCCCGCGGGGGCGATCGCGCCGCCGTATCCCGCCACCGCCGTGATCTCGTAGACGTTGATGGCAAAGCTCACGGCGACCGTGTGAGGGGCGATCACGTTCTGGAGGGTGTAGCTCGCCGGAGCGCCGACCGAGCCGCCGTCCAGGAGGACATCCGCCACGTGATAGCCGACGTCGGGCGTAAAGGAGAGGGGCAGGCTGTCGCCATACGCCACCGGGGTCACGCCCAACGGGGCGATCGCGCCATGAGCGCCGGCGGACGACGTCACGGCGACGTACAGCTGCTCGCCGGTCGC
>DAIUEO010000115.1:0-2041 GCA_036845125.1 Candidatus Eiseniibacteriota bacterium
CGTCGCGCACGAGGACGGCTTGGCGGCGGGACGGTTCGTCGCGAAGATCACGTGCGCCGAGGTGGATCCCAAACTCAAGTTCACGAGGGTCGTGACGGACGGCGATGCCGTGAAGGCGGGGGTCGCGCTGGCGCGGGTCTCGGGACCGGCGGGCGGCATCCTCACCGCCGAGCGCACCGCGCTCAACTTCCTCCAGCACCTGTGCGGCATCGCCACGCTGACGCGGCGCTTCGTGAACGCGGTGCATGGAACCGGTGCGGTCATCCTCGATACGCGGAAAACGACACCCGGCCTGCGCTACCTCGAGAAGTACGCGGTGCGCATGGGGGGCGCGGACAACCACCGCCTCGGCCTCTACGACATGTACCTCGTCAAGGACAACCACATCCGCGCCGCGGGCGGCGTGCGCCAGGCGATCGAGCGCATCCAGCGCACGCGCCGCGACCTGCCGCTCGAGATCGAGGTCGAGTCGCTCGAGCAGCTCGAGGAGGCCCTGCGACCCGAGGTGGATCGCATCCTCGTTGACAATCGCACACCGGACGAAGTGCGCCGTGCGGTCGAAAAGGTGGACGAGCACTGCCGCGCGCATCCGCCGGACAGCCCGCGCATGCGGGCCGGGGCCCGGCGCTGGCCCGAAGTCGAGGTATCGGGCGGAATCCGGCTCGACAACGTGCGCGCCTACGCCGAGACCGGGACCGACTACATTTCGGTTGGCGCCCTGACCCACTCGGCGCCGGCGTTCAACGTCAGCCTGGAGGTCGAGGAAATTGGCTGACGGATTCCCGCCCCCCGGCACGTTCGATCGTGCGCGCTTCGAGTCGCGGCTGAAGACGCGGCAGCTCGGCCACACGCTCGTGGCGCGCGCCGAGACCGGCTCCACCAACGACGACGCGTGGGAGGCCCTGCAGGCCGGCGCCCCGGACGGGGTGGTGGTGATCGCGGATCACCAGACCCGCGGGCGCGGGCGCTCGGGCCGGAGCTGGCACACGACACCGGCGCGCGGGCTCGCGCTCTCGATCGTGCTCCGGCCGGGCTGCGATCGGAGCGTGATCTCCACGGTGCCGCTGGTGGCCGGGCTCGCGCTCGCCCGCGGGCTCGATGCGCTGGGTGCGCCGACGCGACTCAAGTGGCCGAACGATCTGCTGATCGGTGACCGCAAGGTGGCCGGGATCCTGTGCGAGTCGCGGCGCGTCGCGATGATCGGGGACACCGTCGTGATCGGCGTCGGGGTCAACGTGGGGGAGAGCATTTCCGACTTTCCGGAGGAGGTGGCCGACCGTGCGACGTCGCTGAGGCTCGCGGGCCATGCGATCACCCGCGAGGACGTCGCGGCGGAGTTCCTGAACGCGCTCGAGCCGCTGTGGACGGAGCACCAGGAAGGGGACCCGCGGGCGGCGCTCGACGCGTGGCACGCGCGCGCCGACTTCTGGGGCACCACGGTCGCGGTGCACGCGCCCGCGGGCATGGTGCGCGGCGTGGCGCGCAATCTCGATGCCGACGGCGCGCTGGTGATCGAGACCGCGGCCGGGTCGCAGCGCATCCTGGCCGGGGACGTCGAGCTCGACGCGATGTCCGGCGCGGAGGGCGCGTGACGTTCGACGACCTCACCCCGGAGGCGCCCGCCCCCGGGTCCGACCCGCGCCAGACCGGCGAGATGGGATTCCTCGATCACCTGGAGGAGCTGCGCAGGGTCATCCAGCAGGCGCTCGCCGCCTGCCTGATCGGCGCGCTCGCCGGCTGGTGGCTCGCACCGCGTGTGCTCGAAGACCTCATCCACCGCACGGTGGGCAGCGTCATCGTGCTCTCGCCGATCGAGGCGTTCAGCGAGCGGCTCAAGCTGGCGCTCGTGATCGGGCTCATGATCGCGCTGCCCTTCGTGTTCCACCGCATCTGGGCGTTCATCGTGCCCGGGCTGCTCAAGAAGGAGCGGGGCTTCGTCCTGCCGCTCGCGGCGGTCTCGATGCTGCTGTTCGCGACCGGGGTGGCGGCCTCCTACTTCTATCTGACCGGCGCCCACGAGGCGGTCGAGAACTTCCGGAAC
>DAIUEO010000115.1:2051-11139 GCA_036845125.1 Candidatus Eiseniibacteriota bacterium
CGGGTTCTTCTACAACCTGGCGCTCGCGTGCGGGCTCGTCATGCAGCTTCCACTGCTGACGATGGCGCTCACGGCGATCGGCATCGTCACGCCGGGATTCCTGCTGCGGCACTGGCGCTACGCCCTGATCGGCGTGTTCGTCGTGACCGCCGCGATCACGCCCGGCGACATCGTCACCGCCCAGATCGTGATGGCCGGACCGATGATCGTGCTCTACTTCGCGAGCGTGGGGCTCGCGTGGCTGGTCGTGCGGCGCCGCCGCACGCAGGACGAGGCCGACGGGCTGACGCCGGCCAGCCGGGACCCGATGAATGGAGGAGAGCATGCCTAAGCGCCGCACCCGCGCCTCGTCCCGTGAGACCCCGCTGCTCGCCGTCGACATCGGAAACAGCGACTCCGTGATCGGGCTCTTCCAGGGGGCGAAGCTCGAGGGCTTCTGGCGCCTCACCAGCCGCTCGCAGACGGCGGACGAGGTGATGCTCGTGCTGGATGCGTTGCTGCGGCGCAAGCACGGCGTTCCGGCGCCGGGCGGCGCGGTGCTGTGCTCGGTGGTGCCGACGCTCTCGCGTGCCTGGTACGACGCGCTCACGCGCATCACCGGCGCGCCGCCGCTCGAGGTCAACGCCAAGACGGCGTCCGCGCTGCCGATCCGCTACCGCGACAAGCTCGCGGTCGGCGCCGATCGCATCGCGAACGCGCTCGCCGTGCGCGCCCTCTACGGCACGCCCGCGATCGTCGTCGACCTCGGCACGGCCACCACGTTCGACTGCGTCTCCAAGGCCGGCGCCTATCTCGGTGGCGTGATCGCGCCCGGGATCGGCACCTCGGCCGAGGAGCTGTTCCGGCGCGCGGCGCGGCTGCCGAAGGTGGAGCTCAAGCGGCCCGAGCGTGCGCTCGGGCGTACCACCGAGGAGTCGCTGCAGGCCGGGGTGATCTGGGGCGCCGCGGGGCAGGTGGACGCCATCGTCCGCCGCCTCGCGCTCGAGATGCAGGGCACGCCGCACGTGATCGCGACAGGAGGCTACGCGCCGATCGTCGCGCCCGAGTGCGAGACCATCAACCGCGTCGATGAAGGTCTCACGCTCAAGGGGATGCGGCTCCTGTGGGAAGCGCAGCGCTGAACCGCCGGAACGCGGTCGTCTCACTAACGCTGATCGCGGCGGCCGGGCTCCTGCTCTGGGGCGACGCGCTGGGACTCCCGTTCCTCTACGACGACTGGACGATCCTGGCGCGCGTCCAGTTCGCGCGCTTCTGGGATCTCCTGTCGACCCACGACCTGCCCTGGGGCTGGTACCGCCCGTGGTCGCGCGAGCTGCACTTCTGGGCGCTGCTCTGGACCGCGGGCGAGACGCCGCTCGCCTTCCACCTCGCCAATCTCGCGCTGTGGATCGCGGTGCTCTGGCTCTACCTGCTGCTCGCGCGGCGTGCGGCGGGCGATGCCGCGGCCGCCACCGCCACCGCGGGCGTGGCGACGCTCTCGATGTGGTCGGGCGCCATGATGTGGGGCGCCGGCGCGCAGGAGCTGTGGATGCTGCTGTTCGCGCTCCTCTTCCTGCACGCGTTCGCGCGGGATTCGCGCTGGGCGGCGCTCGCGCTCGCGGGCGCGCTGCTCAGCAAGGAGACCGCGGCGGTGCTGCCGCTGATCGCGGTCGCCTGGGCGTTCGCGATCGACCGCGAAACCTGGCTGGGAGCGCTGCGGCGGCTCGCTCCCTCACTCGGCGTCACCGGGCTGTGGGCGGCACTTCACCCGACGTTCCTGCCGCGCCTGCTCAAGCTGTCCTCGGCCGGCGACGTCGCGCAGGTGGAGCGCATGGCGCCGCTCGACAAGCTGGCGGGCGCGCTGCTTTCGCTCGTGAACCTGCACCCGTTCCCGGCGCCGGATGGCGCGGCGTGGGGCCTGATGGTCGCGCCGTTGTTCGCGGTGGCAGTGCTCATCACGCTGGTGACGATCGGCACGAACGCGGAGTCGGCGCCCGCGCCTTCGCACGAGGTCGAGCCCTCGCGCGGCTCGGGCATCCGCTTCGGGCTCGCGTGGGCAGCGTTTGGCGCCGCGCCGTTCCTGGTGCCCTCGGTGGACTGGCAGCCCTACTACGGGCTGCTCGCGGCATCCGGAGTGTGGCTCGCGCTCGGCGCCGTGCTGGCTTCGAGCCGCGCGGCGCTCGCGGTGATCGCCGTGGTGGGGGCGCTCGGCGCCTTCCAGCATGCCACCCCCTCGGACGGCTACACCGCGCCCTACGCGATGCGCCGCGCCGCCGAGATGGGCGGCCGCCTGCGCGCGGAACTGCTGCGCGTGCGGCCCGACGTGCCGCCCCGCTCGCGACTGTGGTTCGCCTACGTGCCGACCGGCATCGGGCTCGGGCACGACTGGTTCTCGCGCGCCTTCGAGGTGTGGTACCGCGATTCGACGGTGCGCGGCGCGTTCTACTCCGCCTACTGGCCGCGCGACGCCCGCGGCGGCACCGGGACCGTGTCGGGGGGCGCGGTGCAGCAGGCGCTCTTCCACGACTATTTCTTCCGCTACGACAGCCTGGCGCGCGGCTGGATCGAAGTGTCGCCGGGTGAGCCGGATTCGACGGCCCGGGCCGACAATGTGCGCTGGCGCGAGGACCATCGGGAGCTGGCGTCCCTGTTCGCGCGGGCGGAGGAGTGGCAGCGGGCGGCCGCCGAGTACGAGCGGCTCTTTGCCGCCTACCCGGAGAGCGTTTCGTTCGCGATGGACGCCGCGGTCAGCTACGAGGTGGCGGGGGATTCGGCCTCGGCGGCGCGCGCCTACCGGACCGTGCTGGGGCACCCGGGGGCGGGGGCGGCCGATCGCGAGTTCGCGCGCCGCCACGGGCATTGGTAATGTGGCCCC
The DNA here is from genome assembly GCA_036845125.1 of Candidatus Eiseniibacteriota bacterium. Taxonomy (GTDB): domain Bacteria; phylum Eisenbacteria; class RBG-16-71-46; order RBG-16-71-46; family RBG-16-71-46; genus DAIUEO01. Next base: position 4,906 of record DAIUEO010000115.1, read on the forward strand.
GCTTTCGGGACCCCCGGGCTTCCGCGTCAATGGGCTGGTGAACCGTATCCGGGCCGAAACGTGTTGACTCGGGCGTGGACGGGCGCTACTGCTTCCCGTCACGTTCTGTTCTTTCCAACCTCGTCGAATGGAGTCCCATGCGCCGCATTCTGCCGTTCATGATCCTCGCGGTGGTCCTGACTTCCGCCGCCGTTCCCGCCCATGCCGCCGGCCTCACCGGCGCTGGACTCCAGATCGGATGGGCGTCCGACCCCGATGCCTTCCTTGCGGGGTTTCACTACAACGCCCGCCCGTTGGGCGAAGAGATGGACCTGGTGCCGAGCCTCGAGTTCGGCTTCGGTGATGACGTCTTCATGATCGCGGGGAACCTGGATGGGCACTACGTCCTCAAGACGGCCTCCGACCTCAGGCCCTATATCGGTGCCGGAATGACGCTCAACTGGTTCGACTTCGAGGGCAGCGGCGATAGCGACACCGAATTCGGCGGGAGCCTTATCGGCGGAATCCACATCAACCCGAACATGTCCTTCGAAGCCAAGTTTGGACTCGGGGACGTGCCGGACTGGAAGTTCGTTTTCGCACTTCACAAGTAGACGAAACACAGTCGGACCCAGGAACATCAGCCTCTCGTGACGCCGCATTTCGGAGCGGCGTTGTGGGAGGCTGAGTCTCATCGATAGGAAGGAGACGCATGCACCGGAGATCATTCCGGGCCGTCATCGCGGGGCTGGCGTTCGCGGCGGTGGCCGGAGCCGCCACCACGCCCCAGGGTTACGACTACCTCGGAGTGGTGAAGCGCCTGGCCGACCCGGCCTGGGAAGGGCGCGGCATCGGCACCGCGGGCATCGACTCGGCCGCCATCTACATCGCCTCCGAGATGAAGCGCATCGGGCTCCGGCCCGGCGGCGAAGCGGGCACCTACTTCCAGTGGATGGAGGTCACGACCGGGGTGAAGGTCGGCGAGCCGTGCTCGGTCGCGGTCCGCTCGCTCCAGGAGCGTGGCGGGGACCAGCTCCAGCCGATCGGTTTCTCCACCAACGGCACCGTGCGCGCACCGGTGGTGTTCGCGGGTTACGGAATCACCGCGCCGGGCTACGACTACGACGACTACACGAACATCGACGCCCACGACAAGCTCGTGCTCGTGCTCGCGCAGGAGCCGGGCGAGATGGATTCGACGAGCCGTTTCGACGGCAGCATCAACACCCCGCACGCCGAGCTGCGCACCAAGGCGATCAACGCGCGCGAGCACGGGGCGCTCGGCCTGATCGTGGTGAACGGGCCGAAGTATCACGCCAACGAGCCGCTGCCGCGGCCGCGCACGGATGGCGGCGGCTACATGACGAGCGGGCTGCTCGCCGCGTACGTCTCGGAAAAGGTCGCCGACCAGATGCTGCACGGGCTGGGCATGACGCTGTCCGAGGCGCAGCGCGCGATCGAGGCAGTCCAGCAGCCGCGGAGCCGCGACCTGCCGGACAGCGCGACGCTCACGATCACGCTCCAGCGCACTCGGGCCCGGATCCGCAACGTGGTCGGCATCCAGCCGGGCAAGGACAGCACGCGCGTCATCGTGGTGGGCGCCCATTACGACCACCTGGGGTTCGGCGGCGAGAGCTCCCTCGCGCCCCACGAGCACGTGCCGCACGTGGGGGCCGATGACAACGCCTCCGGAGTGGCGGCCCTGCTCGGCGCCGCGGCGAAGCTCGCGAACGAGCGCCGGCCGTGGCCGAATCATTTCCAGGTGTTCGCGGCCTTTACCGGCGAGGAGAGCGGGCTCATCGGCTCCTCGCACTTCACCGACGACCCGCCGTTCCCGCTCGAGAACATCGAGGCGATGATCAACATGGACATGGTCGGCCGGCTCCGCGACGACAAGCTGATGGTGATGGGGGTCGGGACCTCCGATCACTTCCCGGCGCTGCTCGAGAACCTGAACAACACCGCGAAGTTCGACCTCAAGACCTCGAGCGACGGCTACGGGCCGAGCGACCACTCGTCCTTCTACAAGCGCCAGATCCCGGTGCTCCATCTCTTCACGGGGGCCCACACCGACTACCACAAGCCGAGCGACACGTGGGATCGCATCAACGCCGAGGGGCTGGCGCGCGTGAGCGACTTCGTGGTCGCGATCCTGGACTCGCTCGACCAGCGGCCGCGCCCGCCGTACCGGAGGGCGGAGTCGAGCCCGTCCCAGGGACGCATCGCCGGAGGCGCCGGCTACGGCGCCTACCTCGGCACCATTCCGGATTACATGCAGACCGAAGGCGGCGTGCTCCTCTCGGGCGTGCGCAGCGGGAGTCCGGCCGACCAGGCCGGCCTCACGGGAGGCGACGTGATCGTGCGGTTCGACGGCATCCGGGTCGACAACATCTACGACTACACGTACGCGCTGCGCTCGCGGAAGCCGGGCCAGCAGGTGCGGATCACCGTGAAGCGCAAGGGAATCGACCTGGATCTGGTCGCGACGCTGGGGAGGAGGCCGTGATGCGGAACTTCATCGCGCTGCGCCGCCGTCCCGCGCGCACCGTCGCGGTCGCCGCTTTCGCGGGGGCCATCGTGCTGGCCGCCGTGGCCGCGAAGCCGGCATCGCATCCGGTGCCGCCGGGCGCCGTGGTGGCCGACAGCCTGATCCGCGAAGGCGAGACCCGGTTCGCGCACCTCTGGCAGATCACGTTCGGCGGCGAGAACGCCGAGGCCTACTGGTCCGCGGACGGCAACCAGATCATCTTCCAGCGCACCGGCACCGACTGGCCGTGCGACCAGATGTACGTGATGGATTTGAAGGGCGGCTCCGTCACGCGTGTCAGCACCGGGACCGGGCGCACGACGTGCGGCTACTTCTACGACCACGACCAGCGCGTGTTCTTCTCCTCCACGCACCTGGCCTCGGACTCGTGCCCGCCCCCGCCCGACTATTCGCAGGGCTACGTGTGGCCGGTGAGCGAGGGCTACGACATCTTCACGGCGCTCCACGACGGCACCGACCTCAGGCGTCTCACCGAGACGCCGGGCTACGACGCCGAAGGAACGCTCTCGGTCGACGGGAAACGCATCGTGTTCACCTCGATCCGGGACGGCGACCTCGACGTCTACTCGATGAAGACCGACGGCAGCGACGTGAAGCGGCTCACGAGCACGGTCGGCTACGACGGCGGCGCCTTCTACTCGCGCGACGGGAAATGGATCTGCTTCCGCTCGTCCCACCCGACCGATTTCACCGCGATCGCCGACTACCGGGCCCTGCTCGCGAACCACCTCGTCCGCCCGGGCCAGATGAACCTGTGGGTGATGAAGGCGGACGGCAGCGGCGCGCGCCAGGTGACCGACAAGCCCGGCGCCTCGTTCGCGCCCTACTTCACGCCCGACGGCAAGCAGCTCGTCTATTCGTCGAACTGGGAGAACCCCAAGGGCCGGAACTTCGACCTCTACCTGGTTCCGGTGAAGGGCGGCGAGCCGGTCGCGGTCACCCGCGATCCCAGCTTCGACGGCTTCCCCATGTTCAGCCCCGACGGCCACTGGCTGGTGTTCGCGTCGAATCGCGGCGCCCGGGTGCGAGGCGAAACCAACATCTTCCTGGCCCAGTGGCGCTGAGCAACGAGGCCGGCTCCCGGCCCTCCTGGCGCGGGCTCGCGGCGGTCGCCGCCGTCGCGCTCGCGTTCGCGGCCCTGTGCTTCACGTTCGGTGACGCGTTCCGCGTGCCGTTCATCAACGACGACTTCATCTTCCTCGACCGCACGCGGGACCTCGATTTCTTCTCCCTGTGGCGCACCGACTCGCTGATGTTCGGCTGGTACCGGCCGTGGTCGCGCGAGCTGCACTACTGGTGGCTCCAGCTCTGGGGCAGCCCGTCACCGATCGCCTTCCACGCGGTGAGCTTCACGCTGGTCCTGCTCACGCTCTTCGGCTACTACGCGCTCGCCAAGCAGGCGGCCGGGCCGGTGGCGGCGGCCATTGCGCTCGCCGGAGCCGCGGCCATGGGAGCGTGGGCGGTGCCCATGCTGTGGTCGGCGGGCGCCCAGGAGCTGTGGATGCTGTTCGCGGTGATGCTCTGCCTCGTGAGCCACGCCGCGGGGTGGAAGCCGGTTGCGGCGGTGGCGTTCGCGATCGCGCTCCTCAGCAAGGAGACCGCCGCGGCGACGATCGTCATCGCGTTCCTCTATTCGCTCACCGTCAAGCGGAGCGACCTGCGGACCGCCCTCGTGGACATACTGCCGATGGGGGTGGTGCTCGTCGCATGGGCGCTGATCCACCCCACGGTGATGCACCGGCTGACCACCCTCGGCACGCCCGGTGAAGCGTCCAACCCGCTCAATCCGGGCCCCACGGCGGTGCTCGTGCGCTCGCTGCTCATGCTCTTCAATCTCGACGCCGCGATCGGCCCCGAGCGCGGCTGGCTCGGGCCGCTCGCCTCAGGCCTGCCCGCGGCACTCGCGCTCGGACTCCTGGTGTGGCTCGGCACCCAGGGCGCGCGGGGCGGCTTCCCGTTCCCGATGGAGAAGGTGCGGGCGCTCGGCTTCGGACTCGGCTGGGCCGCGCTCGCGTGGCTGCCGCTGCTCGATCCCCGGATTGGCTGGCACTCGTACTACGGGCTGCTCGGCGCGCTCGGCGCCTGGCTCGCGCTCGGCGCGCTGATGTCCCACGTCCATCTCCGATACGTCGCGCTCGCGGTCGTGATGATCTCAGCCTTCCTGCGCGCGGGCGCCGCGGCGACCCCGTCCTCGGACTGGGGCTCCGCCTGGTACCAGCGCCGCGCGGCGGACTTCCTCGTCTTCATGCGCGAGGACCTGCAGCAGAAGCTGCCCCATCCGCCGTCGCGCTCGCGCATCTACTTCACGGGGGTTCCGAGCCAGATCGGCTTCCTCACCGAAGGCGCACCCGCGCTCCGCGTCTGGTACGCCGACACGTCGCTCTCGGGCGGTTTTCTGAGCCAGTACGAACGCCGCGGCGTGTGGGAGGGGACCGACTTCTTCTTCCGCTACGACAGCACCGCCGGGTGGCGGCCGCTCAGCGAGGAGCGCGCGCTGACCGAAGCCGGCGACGACCGCTGGCTCGCCGACCACTCCGAGATGGCGGCCGCGTTCGTGAAGGCCGAGGACTGGGAGGCCGCGGGCCGCGAGTACCAGGCGCTCGCCGAACGCGACCCATCGGACCCGCGCTACGCTGAAGGCCTCGCCATCAGCTACGCGATGAATGGGGACTCGGCGCAGGCCGCCCACTGGTTCGGCGTGGCGGCCGGGCTCCCGGGTGCCGATAGCTCCCTCAAGCGGATCGCGCGGGAGTTCAACCAGAGCATCAAGTCGTCCCGCTAAGCAGCCGACGGAGGGCAACCTGGGCAAGCTGATCCAGTTCGACGATCGGGCGCGCGCCGCGCTCCGGAATGGCGTCGCGAAGCTGGCCGGGGCGGTGCGGGTGACCCTCGGTCCCCGTGGGCGGAACGTCGTGATCGAGCGCGGCGACCAGATGCCCACCATCACCAACGACGGGCTCACGATCAGCCGCGAGATCCAGCTCGAGGACCCGTTCGAAAACCTCGGCGTCCAGCTCGTGCGCGAGGCCGCGATCCGCACCGGCGACGTCGCGGGCGACGGCACCACCACGGCCACCCTGCTCGCGCACGGCCTGGTGTCGCGCGGACTCCAGGTGGTGGAGTCGCGCCACAACCCGGTCGCGGTGCGTCGCGGGATGGAGCGCGCCGTCGACGTGGTGGTGGAATCGCTGCGCCATCATCGCCGCGAGATCGGCGACCGCGCTGACCTCGTGCGCGTGGCCACTTCGGCGGCGGGCGGCGATCTCGAGCTCGGCGAGGTGGTGGCCGAGGCGATGGAGCGGGTGGGTCGCTCCGGGCTCGTCACCGTGGACAGCGGCCACAGCATGTCCACCACGCTCGACGTGGTGGAGGGAGTCCAGATCGACCGCGGGTACCTGTCGCCCTACTTCATCAACGAGCCCGACGACATGCGCGCGGTGCTCGAGAACGCGCTGGTGCTGGTGACCGACCTGAAGCTCACGACCGCCCGCGAGCTGCTGTCGATGCTCGAGCGGGTCTCCCAGCTCGGGCAGGCCCTGCTGATCGTGGCGGACGACGTCGAAGGCGAAGCGCTCGCGACGCTGGTGGTGAACAAGCTGCGCGGGCGGCTCTCCTGCGCGGCGATCCGCGCCCCGGAGATCGGCGATCGCCGGCGCGAGCTGCTCGAGGATCTCGCGACCGTCACCGGCGCACGGCTCATCACCAGT
>DAIUEO010000115.1:11149-11478 GCA_036845125.1 Candidatus Eiseniibacteriota bacterium
CCTCGTGTCCAACGGGGGCCGTGGCGTCGGCAACGGGGGCGACGCCGTCGGCCGCTACTACATGGACCACCTCCGGCTCATCTCCGGCAGGGTCGTTCCCCACGACAGCCGCTGGTTCGGCCGGGCGGGGCGCATCATGATCGAGCGCGACAGCACCACGATCGTCGAAGGTGGCGGCGCCGTCGCGGACATTCGCTCGCACGCGGCACGCCTGCGCCGCGCGCTGGGGCGGGCGACGTCGGAGTTCGATCGCAACCAGCTCAAGGCGCGGCTCGCCCGGCTCGACGGCGCGGTGGCGCGGATCCGTGTGGGCGCGGCGACCGAGTTCG
>DAIUEO010000116.1:0-5247 GCA_036845125.1 Candidatus Eiseniibacteriota bacterium
CGTGATCCCCTACAGCATGGGCCCGATCGGCTCGCCGATCTCGAAGATCGGCGTCGAGATCACGGACTCGCCCTACGTGGTGGCGAGCATGCACATCATGGCGCGGGTCGGAGCGCGCGTGCTCGAGGCGCTCGGCAGCGACGGCGAATTCGTGCGTGGCCTGCACTCGGTGGGCGCACCGCTCGCGGCGCCTTCGACGCCGGATTCCCCGTGGCCGTGCAATGCGAAGGAGAAGTGGATCGCGCACTTCCCGGACACCCGCGAGATCTGGTCCTACGGCTCGGGCTATGGCGGCAATGCGCTGCTCGGGAAGAAGTGCCACGCGCTTCGCATCGCCTCGGTCCAGGCCCGCGACGAGGGCTGGCTCGCCGAGCACATGCTGATCCTCGGCATCACCAACCCCGAGGGGCAGAAGATCTACGTGGCGGCGGCGTTCCCGTCGGCGTGCGGCAAGACCAACCTGGCCATGCTGAACCCCACGCTGCCGGGCTGGAAGGTGGAGTGCGTCGGCGACGACATCGCGTGGATGAAGTTCGGCGCGGACGGGCGGCTCCATGCGATCAACCCGGAAGCGGGGTTCTTCGGCGTGGCGCCGGGCACCAGCATGAAGAGCAATCCGAACGCGCTGAAGACCTGCGAGCGGAACTCGATCTTCACCAACTGCGCCGTGACGCCGGAAGGCGACATCTGGTGGGAGGAGATGAGCGATCCGCCGGCCGAGCTGACCGACTGGCTCAGGCGGCCGTGGACGCCGCAGAGCGGGCGCAAGGCTTCGCATCCCAATGCCCGGTTCACCGCGCCGGCGCGGCAGTGCCCGGTGATCAGCCCCGAGTGGGAGAACCCGAGAGGCGTGCCGATCTCGGCGATCCTCTTCGGCGGCCGGCGCGCGACCGTGGTGCCGCTCGTGACCGAGGCGCTCTCCTGGCGTCACGGCACGTTCCTCGGCTCGATCATGAGCAGCGAGATGACGGCGGCGGCGGCCGGCACGGTCGGTCAGCTGCGCCGCGATCCGTTCGCGATGCTGCCGTTCTGCGGCTACCACATGGGCGACTACTTCGCGCACTGGCTCGGGATCGGGGAGAAGGCGGACGCCGCGAAGCTGCCGCGCATCTTCTACGTCAACTGGTTCCGCAAGGGCGCCGACGGCAAGTTCCTGTGGCCGGGCTACGGCGACAACAGCCGCGTGCTCAAGTGGGTGCACGAGCGGGTCACGGGCTCCGGGCAGGCGGTCGACACGCCGATCGGCCGGATCCCGCCGCGCAAGGCACTCGACCTCTCGGGCATGACGGTCAGCGAAGCGGCGATGGACGAGCTGCTGCGGGTGGATCTGGAAGGATGGAACACCGAGGTGCCGCTGATCCGCGAACATCTCGCGATGTTCGGCGCCAAGCTCCCGCGGGGTTTGAGCGACGAGCTGGCGGCGCTCGAGCAACGGCTGGCGGCCGCACCCGCCGGCGTCAGGATGTAAGTCCGCCAAGAAAAGAGGCCCTTGGGGCGAACCCCGAGGGCCTTTTCGCTGCCCTGGAAACTAGGCGCCGGTCGTCTTCTTCCGGTACTTGATCCCGCAGCCGAGCGACTTGGTCTCCGGCGTCGTCACTTCCGTGCCGGCCACCACCGCGTCGACCGCGTCCTTCAGGTAACGCTGGGTGACCTTCTCCGGCTCCTTTGCGTTGTCGTCGATCGTGCCGTGATAGACGAGCGCGCCGGACTTGTCGAAGAGGAACGCCTCGGGGGTGCGGCTGGCGCCGAACGCGCGCGCGATGTCGGAGGTGGCATCCATGGCGTAGGGGAAGGCGAGCTTGAGCGTCTTCGCCCGCTTCTTCATGCCGTCCATGTTGTCCTCGGGGTACGCCGCGGGGTCGTTCGCGTTGATGGCGATCACGCCCATGCCGGCCTTTTTCGCCGCGTTGCCGAGCTCGGCGATGCGGCTTTCCCAGGCCTTGGCCCACGGGCAGTGATTGCAGGTGAAGACCACTAGCGTGCCTTTCTTGCCGGCGGCGGAGGTGATCGTGACGTCCTTGCCGTCGACGTTCTTCATCTTCACGTCCGCCAGCGGCACCTGGGAGCCGATCGCGAGCGGCGTCGGAGCGACTTCTTCCTGGGCGGCCGCGAAAGAGGCCGTGAGCGGAGCAGCGAGAGCGGCGACGAGCGTCGCCGCCACGAGTGGACGCAGGTGCTTCATGAACGTGCCTCCTTGGGGTCCGTTGAGTGGAGAACTTCCTGCACTCGGCTCTGGAACTTCGCATAATCGGCGCGGCCCTCCCAGAACACCTTGAGCCGTCCCGATCCGTCGAAAATGAAGGTCGCCGGCAGCGCACCTGTCCACCGGGGCGCGAGCGTGTCGATGAAATGCATGTCGTCGCCGGTTTTGATGAGCGTCGTGTCGCTCACACCGTGGCGGGCGAGGAAACGACGCGCCTCCTCCTGCTCCTCCGGGAAGTCGGTGGAGACGAAGATCACGCGGAGCCCGCTGTCCGCGTAGTCCCGCTGGATCTTCACCAGGTCCGGGAATTCCTCGCGGCAGGGTCCGCACCAGGTCGCCCACACGTTGACCAGCGTCGCGCGCGCTCCGGGTGCGTTGGCCGCCGCCAGGACCTGCTCGGCGGTGGCCGGCCGGATCTCCGGAAGCACGGTCCCGGCCGGCAGGGAAACCGCGGCCGGCGCCGCGGCGTCGTTCTCGACGCGGGTGCCGCACGCGGCGACCGTAACGAGAGTCAGGGCAAAGAGGATCCGTACTGGGCGCATGCGGCGGGACGATGCCTCAGCCGGTGGTGTCGACGTGTTCAACCCGGGTCAAGTCCCACCGACGCTGCGGGATACTGGACCGAGCGGGGAAGGGAATCCCGTGCACCCTAGAAAACTGTTCCCGGTCCCGGCCGCGGGTGGCACAATCAAACTTCCAGAGGCCCGATGAAACCCGTTCCCGCCGGCTCCGCGCGGCGCCGGGGGAGGAGAGTGGAGGCAATCGCCATGACTCGAATCTCGGAAATCCTGGCCCGCAAGGGGGCCCAGGTTCACCGCATCACTCCCGACGCAACCGCTCACGACGCACTCGAGCGCCTGGTGGGGCTCGGCATCGGCTCGCTGGTCGTGGTCAGCGACGCCGGTGTGGCAGGCATCTTCACCGAGCGCGACTTCCTGACGCGGGTCGCGCTCCCCGGTCTGGACCCGCGGCGCACGCGGCTGCGCGACGTGATGACGGGCGACCTCATTTACGTCGCACCGCATCACACCGTGGACGAGTGCATGGCGGTGATGACCTCGGCGCGCATCCGGCACCTTCCGGTGATGGACGGCGACCGGCTCTCGGGATTGATCTCGATCGGCGATCTCGTGAAGCACGTCTCGCTCCAGCGCGAAGCCGAGATCCGTCACCTCAACGGGTACATCGACGGCTCGTACGCGTAGCCTGCGCTACATCATGGTCATCGCGTAGGTCGCGGCGCCCCACAGGCCGGTGCGGGCGTCGAGGATCACCGCGATGCGCATGTCGCGGGCGACGGTCGACAGCCGGCCCTTGTCGTTGAAGGCCGCGACGAAGCGACCGTCGGTGAAGAACGGCAGGAGCCGGGGCGCGATCCCGCCGGTCACGAACACCCCGCCCTGGGCCAGCACCTTGAGCGCCAGGTTGCCGGCTTCGGCGCCATAGACGTCGGTGAAGATCTCGACCGCCATGCGCGCCCGCCCGCAGGTCCCGCCGCTCGCCGCTTCGGTCACCAGGGCTGCGGGGTCCTCGGCCTGATCGAAACGTCGCGCGACTTCGGCGTCCGCCCTTCCGCGCCCCGTCTCGGAGAGGAAGCGGTAGAGATCCGCGAGCCCGGGTCCCGACAGCACGCGCTCGAAGCTGACCCGCCGGTAGCGCACCCTCAGCCACACGAGCAGCTCGTCCTGGAGCGCATCGCGCGGCGCGAAGTCGGCGTGGCCGCCTTCCGAGGGACAGGGAATCCAGCGGTCGCCGAGCCGCGCCACCACGCCCTCGCCGAGCCCGGTGCCGGCGGCGATGAGCGCGCGGTTGCCATTCGAAGGAACGCCGGCCTGCAGCACCTCGACGTCCGAAGGACCCAGCATCGTGAGCCCCCAGGCGCTGGCTTCGAGATCGTTGATGAGCTTCACCTGCACGTTCCCGAGCCGCGCGCCGACTTCCGCGCCGTCGAGCGGCCACGGCAGGTTCGAGGTCTGGCAGCGGTTGTCGCGCACGGTGCCGGCCACGCCGAAGACGGCGCGCGTCGGACGCGGCGTCCCGTTGAGGAACGCGCTCACGAGCGCCTCGGGGGAGCCGAAGTCGCGCGTGAGGTAGCGGCCTTCGTGCACCGGACGTCGCGGTGAATCGTCGAACAGCGCGAGGTCCGCCTTGGTGCCGCCGATATCGCCCGCCAGGATCATGCTCGGCATCCTAAGGCCCTGCGGCCCGCGGATGCACGCTGCGCCTCTGCGGGCTGCTGCTGGTGTAGCATGCGGCCCTTGCCGCGATGCGGGGGCATGACCCGGGAGGCTCGAGGCGTGGCCGCTGCGATGATTCGGTGCGGGTTGGCGATGGTGGCAGTCGTCATGGTGTTGGGGGCCGCACCGGCGCTCGGGCAGCCCTGCGATTGCGAACACGCCGGGGATTCCGGAGCGGCGGGAGTTCTCTACAGCGACCGGCGTGCGCCGAGCTTCGACGAAATCGTCAACATGCTGGCGCCGGTGCTCTGGTTCTCGCCCGACGAGCCGCTCCTGCTCGAGGGGGTTCCGCACTTTCCGGTCGCCCATCCGTGCGATCGGCCCGCCGATGGCGCCGTCGTCTACTACCAGGTGGCGACGGTCCTGCTCCGCGGTTCGGACCGAATGGCGGATCCGCCCGAGTCGGATCCGAAGTTCTTCGACAAGGTCCAGGCGATGTCCCTCTTCTTCTTCTTCTATTACCCGCGGGACATTGGAATGGGCGCCCATGTGCACGACATCGAAAGCGCCCAGCTCGACGTTCTTCTCGAACGCAGCCCGGAGGGCTGTCACGTGGTCCGGCTGGAGCTCGTCAAAGCCAGTGCCCACGGGCAGCCGTGGTACGCGAACCGGCTGAAGCCCACCACCGATACGCGCTACCCGATCACCCTCCTGATCGAGGAGGGGAAGCACGCGAGCTGCACCGACCGCAACGCCGACGGTCTCTTCACGCCCGGCTACGACATCAACCAGTTCGTGAACGACGGGTGGGGAGTCCGCGACGTCTTTGGCGCGGGTTTCCTGTTCACCGGCAACTACAACTCCTAC
>DAIUEO010000116.1:5257-11403 GCA_036845125.1 Candidatus Eiseniibacteriota bacterium
GCCGCGCTTTTCCAGGGATTTCAGCGCCCGGCCGAGCAAGGTGCGCGCGCCCGATACCCGGCTGCTGCCGCCCGCCACCGGTCCGCCACCCTGCGTCCCGGCGCAATTGACCTCCATGCGGAACCCGCTGCGGTCGCTGGGGCGCTACGAGCTGCGGCCCGGTGCCGGGCTCGGACAGTGCCCGGGGATGGGCAGCCCCGGCGATTCGTCGTTCCTGCACGTGATGATGGTCGTGAACGGGCTCGGCAACGAGGCGCCGGTCAGACAGCTGAAGACCGAAGTCGAGCGCAAGTTCATGCAGTCGATCTCCAGCACCCCGCAGCTGGTGCCGGGGGTCAGCATCCGCTGGGACGAGGAGCAGACCGGGCTTTCGATCATCGCCTTCGGCCGCGACCTCGGGGAGGGCTGGCTGGTGGGTCGCGCCGGCTTCTTCAACGGGATCAGCACGGAGCTGATGTTCACCCGTTCGGCGTCGCGCTGGAGCGACGGATACTTCAGCGGCGGCTGGGAGTGGAAGGACGCCAAGTACGAGGATGTCGGCGGAGTCCGGACCGAGAGTGAGCCGAAGCGCAGCGATCCGGTCTGGGAGACGGGGGTCAAGGTCCGCATCGGGCTGCCGGAAGGAAAGATTCGCTGGCTGTTCCTGAACTACCGGTTTGCCGGCGCGCGGTTCGGGATTCGATTCAACGGCTTCGACCGCCTCGAGAACGGCCGCCTGACGTTCGAAATCGGTGCGGGGGTCTGGTAGGTCGTCGACTCAACACGCGGAGGCAGTTCATCAAGCGGTTCCTGGTTGCATCCGTGATTCTCCTGTCCGTGATCGCCTTGGGCGCGATCGGATGGCACTACTCGAGCGAAATCCTCGGACCGGACTCCCGTCCCGGCCGGACCGGACAGTCGGTGCTGAGCGTTTCGGATTCCACGATCACGCTGGTCTCAACACCGAAGTCGCGCCGGCCCGGCTACTGGGCCATCGAGTGGCCGGGCGGGTTCGGCACGATCGGCCCCTTGATCTCGGTCGACGGCGGCACGGTCACGACGCGTTTCCGGATCATGTCCGGTTCTCCACCGGACACCACGTCACGCCTCGCGGGTTTTGCTCCCGACGCGGATCCGCGCACTTGGCTCGGACTGGACTTCGAAGACGTCACCATTCCGGCGCGGGTCGGCCCGCTGCCCGCGTGGCAGGTTCACGGCAGGGACTCGACCTGGGCGCTGTTCGTGCACGGCCGGGCGGCGACGCGCGCCGAGGTCCTGCGCATGCTCCCGGCCTACGTCTCCCTGGGAATGCCCTGCCTGATCATCGCGTACCGCAACGACGCCGGCGCGCCGCGGGTGGGCGATGGCTGTTACCGGCTGGGCCTGACGGAATGGATCGACCTGGAAGATGCCGTGCGGTATGCGCGCGGTCATGGTGCGCGCGGGGTGGTCACCGTGGGCTGCAGCATGGGGGGCGGGATCGTCGCCCAGTTCCTGCGCCGTTCGAGTGAGCGGGCGATCACCCGTGCCGCCGTGCTCGACGCGCCCGCTCTCGACTGGAACGCGGTGCTGGCCCTGGCCGGGAGCCAGCTCGGGGTTCCGGGGCCGATCACGGAGTTCGGCAAGCTGGTCGCGTCCCTGCGCTCGGGACTGCGGTGGCGCGAGCTCACCCAGGTCTCGCACGCCGGAGAGTTCTCGACCCCGATGCTGGTGCTTCACGGCGACGCCGATGACACCGTTCCGGTGGAGGTGAGTCGGCGGTTCGCCGCTGCCCGGCCGGATCTGGTCACGCTGCACGTCATCGAAGGCGCCGGGCACGTCGAGTCCGCGAACGTGAACCCCGATCGCTACGCGGCGATCGTCTCGGGCTGGCTACGCGAGCGCGGGATCGGGATCGCCGACTCGGTGCCTGCCCCGTAGGCATCGGCCCACCGCATTCGATCGAGCCGTGTCCCTGCGCCTCCGCCCGTTCCTGATCGCCGCCGTCGTCGCGATCGTCGCCTTGGGCGCCGCGGCGGTGTTTCGCTCGCGGGCATGGAACCCGCGCGGTCCCGAGCCTGCGCAGCACGTGGGAACGGCGGCCTGCGCTGGCTGCCATGCCGCGGAGCACACGGCGTGGAAAGGATCCGACCACGACCTCGCCATGCAGGAAGCCGGCGACTCGACGGTGCTCGGCGACTTCGGCGGAAGCGAGTTCCGCTACGCGGGGGTCGTGACGCGGTTCTTCCGCCGCGACGGACGTTACGTGGTGAACACCGACGGCCCCGACGGGAAGAACGCCGACTTCGAAGTCCGCTACACGTTCGGCGTGGACCCGCTCCAGCAGTACCTGCTCGAGCTGCCGGGCGGCCGTCTGCAGGCGCTCTCGATCGCGTGGGACACGCGGCCGGAGGAGCGGGGCGGACAGCGCTGGTTCCACCTCTACCCGGGGGAGCGGGTGACGCACACCGACGTCCTCCACTGGACCCGACGCTCGCAGAACTGGAACCACATGTGCGCCGAATGCCACTCGACCGATCTCCGCAAGAACTACGACGCGGCGAGCCTTACCTACGCGACGCGCTTTGCCGAGATCGACGTGGCGTGCGAGGCCTGCCATGGGCCGGGCTCGCGGCACGTCGCGTGGGCGAAGCGCGGGCCCGGGTGGAAGTCGACGCCCGAGAAAGGCCTGGTGGTGGCACTCGACGAGCGCCACGGCGTGACGTGGAACCCGGAAGCCGACGGCACCGCCGCGCGCAGCGCGCCGCGCACGACGGCCCGCGAGATCGAGATGTGCGCGCGCTGCCACTCCCGCCGCTCGCGGATCGCCGCCGAGTCGGTTCCCGGGCAACCGCTGCTCGACACGCACCTGCCGTCGCTGCTGGAGCAGGGGCTCTACCAGGCCGACGGACAGATCCAGGGCGAGGTCTACGAGTACGGCTCGTTCCTGCAGAGCAGGATGCACTCAGGCGGCGTGACCTGCAGCGACTGTCACGATCCCCACCGGCTGTCGCTGCGCAGCGCCGGCGACGAGATGTGCGCGGGCTGCCACGAGCCCGCGCGCTTCGCCACCCCGGAGCATCATCGCCACCCGCCGGGTTCCGCGGGCGCGAGCTGCATCGGCTGTCACATGCCGCAGCGCACCTACATGGAGGTCGATCCGCGGCGCGATCATTCGTTCCGCGTCCCGCGGCCGGACCTCAGCGTCACGCTCGGCGTGTCGAACGCCTGCAGCGACTGCCATCGTGACCGCACGCCCGCGTGGGCGGCGGCCCGGGTGCGCGAATGGTTGGGCCGCGATGCGAAGGGATTCCAGGCGTTCGCCCCGGCGCTCGCGGCCGCGCACCGGAGCGAGGGCGCCGCCGGGCCGATGCTGGTCACCGGGGTGGGCGATCCCGCGTGGCCGGCGATCGCGCGCGCCACCGCCGCCGAAGCGCTCGCGGGCTCGTCCGGCAATTTGAGCCGGCAGGCGCTCGCGGCCGCGCTTCGCGATCGCGACCCGCTGGTGCGTCTCGGCGCTCTGTCGGGACTCGAGGGCGTTCCGATGGATCAGCGCTGGAGCCTCGCGCACCACCTGCTCGGCGACTCGCTGCTCGCGCTCCGGGTCCAGGCCGCGGGCGTTCTCGGCGGCGGAGCGCCGGGGTTGCTGCCCTCCGAGCGGGAGGATCTCGAGCGCGCGGCGCGCGACTTCCGCTCCGCGCAGGAGCAGAACGCCGACCAGCCCGAGGCACACGTCAATCTCGGCAACTTCGCCGCGGAGCGCGGGGACGTCACGACCGCCGAGACCGAGTATCGCGCCGCGCTGGCCATCGACCCCGACTGGATTCCCACCTACGTGAACCTGGCCGATCTCCTGCGCGGCGCGAATCGCGAGGCGGAAGCCGCGGCGGTGCTGCGCGACGGCCTCGCCCGCGCGCCGAAGGAGGCGTCGCTCCATCACGCGCTCGGACTCTGGTACGTGCGGGCGGGAGACCTGGGTGGCGCGATCGGGTCGCTGCGCCGCGCGGTCGAGCTGGATCCCGCCACGCCGCGCTTCGCCTACGTGTACGGGGTGGCGCTGCTCACGCTCGGGCGCCGGGCCGAGGCCCGGCAGGCCGTGCAATCGGCGCTCGCGCGAGCTCCGGGCGAGCCGTCACTCGTCGAGCTGCAGCGCCAGATCGAAATCAACTAGGGCAATGCTTGGCCGCGAGATGGGCCCACACTGTGAATCTTTTCACGACCGCCTTGACAGTGCCTGAACCGCTCCCTAGTTTCCCCGCGCCACCATGAACAGGAAAGCCAGCGTCATCGCATTCGTGATTGCCACGCTGATCGCAGGGACCGTGGCATTTACGCAATCTCAGGCCCCGCCCCCGGGCAGCATCAAGGTGCCGGCGGAACCGATCGTGAAGTCGTTGCTGGTTCAGCTCGGCGACACCAAGGGGCCGACCCAGCCCATCGCGTTCGATCACTCGATCCACGCGGGCAAGCTCGGCATGGACTGCCTCTACTGCCACTACGCTGCCGAGAAGTCTCCGATCGCCAACATTCCCGCGGTCAGCACCTGCATGGGTTGCCACAAGATCGCCATGACCGACCGCCCCGAGGTGCAGAAGCTCGCAGGCTATTTCCAGCGCGGCGAGACCCCGCAGTGGAACGAGGTCTATCACCTGCCCGATCACGTGAAGTTCAACCACGTGCGCCACGTGAAAGCCGGCGTGGCCTGCCAGACCTGCCACGGTCCGGTGCAGGAGATGAAGCAGGTCTACCAGTACTCGTCGCTCAAGATGGGCTGGTGCGTGAGCTGTCACCGCCAGAACTTGAACCACCCCACGAACCCGGCGTCCATGGACTGCCTGGTCTGCCACCACTAGGGGCGCCCGTGTCCGAGATCGTCTTCAACCGGCGCGACTTCCTGAAGCTCCTGGGCATCGGCGTGGCGGGTGCTGCGAGCGGCTGCGCCCCGCGCGAGTCCGAGAAGCTGATCCCCTACCTGGTGGCGCCGCAGGACATCCTGCCCGGCGTGGCCTATTGGTACGCGAGCACCTGCGGTGAGTGCTCGAGCGGCTGCGGCATCCTGGTGAAGGCGCGCGAGGGCCGCGCCATCAAGATCGAGGGGAACCCCGAGCATCCGGTGAATGCGGGCGGGCTGTGCGCGCGCGGCCATGCGGCGCTCCAGGGGCTCTACGATCCCGATCGCCTGAAGACCCCGATGATCCGCGAAGGCACGACCTGGAAGCCGATCTCCTGGGACGAGGCGCTGAGCCGCATCGCGATGGAGCTCGCGCAGTCGAAGGCGGGCGGCAAGCAGATGGCGCTCATTACCGGTCACGAGACCGGCTCGATGGCATCGCTCGCCGCCGATGTCGCGGCCGCCGCGGGCGGCACGCATCTCGCCTTCGAGCCCTTCGGCATGGACGCGGTGCGCGAGGCGTCGCGCCGCACGTTCGGCGTGGCCGAGATCCCGCACTACGACATCGCGTCATCCGAGTTCGTGATCTCCTTCGGCGCCGACTTCCTCGAGACCTGGGGCAATCCGGTCTACCAGGCGCGCCAGTTCGCCGAGATGCGCCGTCGTCCGTCGACGCGGTTCGTGGCGGTCGAGCCGCGACTCTCGAACACGGGCGCCAACGCGGA
The DNA here is from genome assembly GCA_036845125.1 of Candidatus Eiseniibacteriota bacterium. GTDB lineage: Bacteria > Eisenbacteria > RBG-16-71-46 > RBG-16-71-46 > RBG-16-71-46 > DAIUEO01. Next base: position 10,832 of record DAIUEO010000116.1, read on the forward strand.
CGAGTGGATCGCGATCCCGGCCGGCGCCGAGATGGCGCTCGCCCTGGGGCTCGCGCACGTGATCCTGGCCGACAACCTGGGTCCTTCGCCCGACGGGCGCGGCGCGCTGATGGATGCGGTGCGCGAGTACACGCCCGAAGCGGTCGAGGCCCGGACCGGCGTTCCGGCGGCCAAGGTCCGCGAGCTGGCGGCGGCGTTCGTGCACGCGCGCCCGAGCCTCGCGGTGGCGGGAGGCGTGGCCGCGCAGAGCGAGCAGGCCGTGGCGATGGTCGCGGCGGTGCACCTGCTCAACCACGTGGCCGGCAACGTCGGCCGCACGGTCAAGTTCGACCGCCTGATGAACCACGAGGGGACCGCCTCGCTCGCCGACCTCCAGAAGCTCGGCGAGGACGTCTCGGACGGCAAGGTCGGGATGCTGGTCGTGCAGGGTCCGAACCCGGTGTACGCGACGCCGGCGTGGGCCGGGTTCGGGGCCGCGCTCGAGAAGGTGCCGTTCAAGGTGGCGCTCGCGACCTCGATGGACGAGACGACGTCACAGTGCGACGTCGTGCTTCCGGTGCTCCACTCGCTCG
>DAIUEO010000117.1:0-11270 GCA_036845125.1 Candidatus Eiseniibacteriota bacterium
GCCGCTGACCTCCTACGGTCCCTGCGCGGTCACCGTGCCCAACACGCCGTTCGGCGTGCGGGTGTGGCCGAACCCCTCGAACCGTCCCATGACGGTCGAGTTTTCGGTCCCGGGCAGCAACCGCCTCGAAGGCGCGGTCCCGGTGGAAGCCCGGCTCCTCGATCTCCAGGGTCGGGTGGTCCGCACCCTCCACTCGGGTCCGGTCGGTCGCGGGCGCACCACCGTGACCTGGGACGGCCGGGGAGACCGCGGGCAGGCGCTCGGCGCCGGTCTCTACTTCCTCAGGGTCACGAGCCCCTTCGGCACCGGCACCACGCGCATCGTCCGCACCCCCTGACCGGCCGGCGCTCGTCGCGCCGGTTCGCGGTTGACCCGAGGCGCGGTCGTCCCTATCCTCCCTGCCGCTTCACTCCGGTCGTTTCTTCCGGGCCAGTAGCCATCACCCCGATCCGCCACGAGGCGGAACGGTCCGTGACGGAAATCCCGTTCTGTTGGTGGGGCGTGGCCAAGCGGTAAGGCACGAGACTTTGGATCTCGCATCCGGAGGTTCGAATCCTCCCGCCCCAGCCATATGGGGGGCGGGCGAGGCGAACCGACGGACCTTTCCCGCCGCCCGCACCGCCGAAGCCTTCGAGGACTTCGCGATCCATGACGACTTTGGTACCGGCACAATCGGGCGCCTGGCGCCGGACGGGGGGAGAATCCTTGGATTCCTGCCGCATCTTCGCGGGCAACGCGAGCCGAAGACTCGCGCAGGCGGTCTGTGACCGATTGAAAGTTCCGCTCGGCGACGCCGACGTGTCGCGCTTCGAAGACGGCGAAGTCTCGGTCAAGATCAACGAGAACATTCGCGGCAGCGACGTCTTCATCATCCAGGCCACCGGCGCGCCGGCGGACAACCTGATGGAGATGCTCGTGATGCTGGACGCCGCCAAGCGCGCGTCCGCACGACGCGTCACCGCGGTGATGCCGTATTTCGGCTACGCGCGGCAGGATCGCAAGGACCAGCCGCGGGCGCCGATCTCCGCCAAGCTCGTGGCCAACCTGGTCACGATCGCGGGCGCGGACCGCGCGCTCACGATGGATCTCCACAGCGCGCAGATCCAGGGCTTCTTCGACATCCCCTTCGACCACCTCTACGCGGCGCCGGTCCTGATCGAGTACTTCCAGGAGCGGCACATCGCCGACCTCGTGGTGGTCGCGCCGGACATCGGCAGCGTGAAGATGGCGCGCGCCTACGCGAAGCGACTCGGCGCCGAGCTGGCGCTGGTGGACAAGCGCCGCCCGAAGCCGGATTCGGTCGAGATCATGAACATCATCGGCGACGTCGAGGGCCGGAACGTCGTGCTGTTCGACGACGTCATCACCACCGGCCGCACCATCACGCAGGCGGCGGCCGCCATCAGGGAGGCCGGCGCCAAGGACATCTATGCCGGCGTCAGCCACGGCGTGTTCTGCGAAGGCTGCTTCGAGCGCATCGCGGATTCGCCCATCAAGGAAATGATCGTCACCGACACGCTCCACCACGAGAACCTGCCGTCCAGCATCACCGAGCTCACGATTGCGGGCCTGGTGGGCGAGGCGATGCAGCGCATTCACGAGGAGCGTTCGCTCAGCTCGTTGTTCGTCTGACATCCCGCGCGCGATCGCGCGTCGTTCCGATCCCGCGTGCCGGGGTCCATCGAGAGAAAGAGGAGGATGCATGGCAGTCATATCGCTCCGCGGCGAACGCCGCGAAGGGCTGGGGAAGGGCGGCGCCCGCAAGGCGCGGGCTGCCGGCCACATTCCCGGCATCGTCTACGGGCACGGTGACACGCCGCTGCCGGTCCAGATCACCGCGCGCGACTTCGAAGTCGCGTTGCGGAAGCACGAGGGCGGGAACGTCATCGTCAACCTGGCCGTGAGCGGGAGCGAGGTCACCGCCCTGATCCGCGCGGTCCAGTACGACCCGATCAATCACGATATCCTGCACCTCGACTTCCAGCACATCTCGCTGACCGAGACGGTGGAAGTCGACGTCACGGTGCACCTGGTGGGAACGGCGGTGGGCGTGAAGGACGGTGGCGGCATCCTCGAGACCATCATGCGCAACATCAAGGTGCGCTGCCTGCCGACCGCGATTCCGCCGCACCTCGATCTCGACGTGAGCGCGCTCAACATCGGCGAGTCGCTCCACGTGCGCGACCTCAAGGTGACGGACGTGACCATCCTGAGCGATCCCGATGCGACGGTGGCGACCGTGGTGGCGCCGTCGGTCGAGGAGGCTCCAGTAGTGGCGGAGCCGACGGCCGAGCCGACAGCGGCCGAGCCGGAAGTCATCACCAAGGGCAAGAAGGACGAGGAAGGCGAGGCCGAGGGGAAGGACAAGGAGCCCAAGGCGAAGGAGAAGAAATAGCGCGTGGTGCTGGTGCTGGGGCTCGGGAATCCCGGGGCGGATTACGCCTCGACCCGTCACAACGTGGGCTGGTGGGTGCTCGAGCGGCTGCAGGAACGCTGGAACGCGAGGCTGTCCGAGAAGACGAAGGTTTATCGCGCGTGGGAATGCGAAGTGGACGGCCGGCCGGTCGGACTCCTCGCCCCCCAGACGTACATGAACCGGAGCGGCGAAGCGCTCGATGCATGGCGCGCCTTGCACCCGGACATCGAGGATCTGCTGGTGATCGCTGACGACGTTTATCTCCCGGTGGGAAGGCTGCGGCTGCGTAGCGGCGGCTCCGCGGGCGGTCACCGCGGGCTCGAGAGCATCGAAGCGGCGCTTCAGAGCCGGGACTACACGCGATTGAGGATTGGAGTGGGAGAGGCCAGTTCAGCCGAGCTCAAGCGGCACGTGCTCGAAACGCCCTCGGAGAAGGAGGCGGCGGTGCTCGAAGAGGCCGCCCTGCGGGCCGCGGATGCCGTGGAGTGCTGGGTGAAGGAAGGACTCGGCCCTGCGATGAATCGTTTCAATGGTCAGGACCCGAAGGAGGTCTCCGAATCGTGAACAAGTACGAAACCACGTTCATTCTCGACCCGGGGTACGACGAGAATCGGACCCAGGAAGAGGTCGACAAGGCGTCGCAATGGATCCGCGACATGGGCGGCGAGGTCGTCGACGTGCAGCGCTGGGGCAAGCGGCGCCTGTCGTACGAGATCAACCGCAAGCGCGACGGCGTCTACACGTTGATGGTCTACCAGGGCCCGGGCGCGATTCCGAAGGAGCTGGAGCGCCGCCTGCGCCTGAACGAAAGCGTCATGCGCGTGCTCACGGTGGAACACGTTCCGCCCGAGCTGACCCAGCCGCAGGTGGATCCGGAAGCGGCCGCACTCGCCGAGGACGGCGGGGACGACTGAGCGGAGCGCCGTGACCGATCTGAAGCTCCCGGAGGTCAATCGGGTGCTCCTGAGCGGGCGCCTGACGCGGGACCCGGACAAACGGGCCGCCGCCGATGGCACGCGGGTCACGATCCTGCCGCTGGCGTTTCACCGGCACTTCCGCGGCCGGGACGGCGGCATCGAGGAACAGACCGGCTACGTGACGGTGCTGACGTACCAGCGTCTGGCGGAAGTATGCGGGCAGTACCTGAAGCGAGGCAGCGCGGTGCTGGTCGAAGGCCGGCTGCAGATGCGGGAGTGGACCACGCCCGGGGGCGCGAGGCGGCAACGCCTGGAGATCCGCGGTGAGCAGGTGCATTTCCTGGAGAAGGCGGGAGCGACGCAGCCGGACAGTGCGTCGCATGCCGAGGAAGAAGGCCGTCTGTTCTAGACGGCGGGAGGATCGTTCCGAATCATGGCCAAAGAGCGTAAAGAGCGTGAAGGCAGAGGGCTGAAGAAGAAGTACTGCAAGCTGTGTCTCGAAAAGGTCGGCTTCGTCGACTACAAGGACGAGAAGCGGCTCGGCCGCTTCATCACCGATCGCGGCAAGATCGTGCCGCGCCGCGTGTCGGGAACCTGCGCGCGCCATCAGAAGCAGCTCACGACCGCCATCAAGCGCGCCCGTGTGCTGGCGCTGCTGCCGTTCACCAGCGACTACTACCGGTGAGATGAGCCGGATCCCCGGCAGCTACCCATCGTGGGCACGGACGCTGCTCATCGCGTCGTCGCTCGCGCTGTTCGCGGTCCAGACGCCCTCGCCGTGGGGCATCCTGTGGGTCGCGGTGCCGCTCTCGACCGCGCTCGCGCTGCTCGCGGGCTGGCGGTTCGGGGTGCGCGGCGTCGTGGTGCCGGTGGCACTGCTGGGCGGCGCGATGGCGCTCGGCGGGATGGTGTCGCTGTGGGTGTGGTGGCCGGCGGTGGCCGGCCTGGCGGGCCTGTGGATGGGGCTTCGCGAGGAAGGCGGCGGACCGACCTCCGGGGAGCGCGCCTGGATGCTGCTCCCGGTACTGGTGTTCGCGGCGTGGATGCCGTGGTCGCCGTCCTACGCCGGTTTCGCCTCGCGCGTCGAATCCGAGCTCACGCGCGCCGACCAGCAGCTGGTCGACATCGCGCGCCAGACCGGCTCCACCGGCGATCGCCTGGCGACCGTCGAGCGGGCGGTGAGCGAGAACGCCCGGCTCCGGCAGCAGGCGCTGCCGTCGCTGCTGCCCTCGGCGCTCTTCGTGTGGATGGTGATGCTGATCGCGGCGGGCCGGCTGTTCGCCTCGCGCGCTGCGGGCCTGCTCAAGTGGCCGCCGCTGTCGCGCACCGAGCTCAGGATGTGGCGGCTGCCGGACACCGCGGTGTGGGTGTTCCTCGCGGGGCTCGCCATCCTGGTCACGCCGTGGCGCGCCGGCGCCTCGACGGCGTGGACGCTCCTGCTCAACAGCGGCCTTGGCTATAGTATCCAGGGCGTAGCGGTGGTGGAGGCCCTCCTGCTGGCGCGCGGGCTTCCTCCCACGCTCATCGTCCTGACGCTCGCGTTCGTCTTTGCGCTCGCGATGCCCGTGTTCATGCTGACCTCGGTGGCGGTGGGACTCAGCGATGTGTGGCTCGATTATCGACGTCTCGATGCTCCGGCGGATCCGGAGTCTTCCTAGAGGAGCAAGGAGAACATGAACGTCATTCTGCTCGAGAACCTCGAGGGTGTGGGCGCCCGCGGGGCCATGGTGAGCGTGAAGCCCGGTTTCGCCCGCAACTATCTCCTGCCGCGCCAGCTCGCGATCCAGGCCGACACCAAATCGGGGAAGGTCTACGAGGAGCTGCAGCGCCAGCGCGAGATCCGCTCCCAGAAGGATCTCGAGGCCGCGCGCGCCGAGGCCGCGAAGCTGAACGGGGTGGAGGTCAACATCCCGGCCCAGGCCAACGAAGAGGACACGCTGTTCGGATCGGTGACCAACGCCGACGTGGCGGAGGCGCTTCACCGGGCCGGTCACGCGGTCGACAAGCGCCGCATCGAGCTCGCGGAGCCGATCAAGCAGCTCGGCCGCTACGACATCGTCGTCAACATCCACGGCGGCGTCACCGCCACCGTCAAAGTGTGGGTGGTGCGGCCGTGACGCCGCGGGTGGTCGGTTTCGCAGGTCGCGGGCTGGTGCTGGCCGTCGCTCTGCTCCTGGCGCTCGTCGCGTCGGGGACGGCCGCCACCGCGAAGAAGAAGTCGGCGGCGAAGAAGCCGGCGGCGGTCCCGGAGTCGCTCCAGGTGCTGGCGACCGTCGGCAAGGAGCCGATCCGCCGGGTCGACGTGCAGCGCCGGATCGACGTGTTGCCGGAGCAGTACCGCGCCAACTACTCGACGCCGGAAGGCCGCCAGCAACTGCTCGACCGCCTGATCGAGGAGCGGGTGTGGCTCCAGCGGGCGAAGCAGGACGGCGTTCCCGAGCGGCCCATCGTGAAGCAGCAGATCGAGCAGCAGAGTCGCGATCTCGTGGTCCGCACCTACCTGAACGAGTTGATGGCCGAGGCGCCACCAGTCAGCGACGAGCAGGCGCGCTCCTACTACGACGAGCACCTGTCCGAGTACAAGCTGCCGGCGAGCATCACGCTGCGCCACATCCAGCTCAAGAAGGAGAGCGACGCCAAGAACGTGAAGAACCAGGCGAAGACCAAGGACTGGACGGCGCTCGCGAAGAAGTGGTCGACCGACACCCTGACCAAGAACACCGGCGGGTCGCTGGGCACGGTGACCCTCGAGGGACACTTCGCGGTGCTCGGCACGCAGCCCGCGCTCGCGGAGTCCGCGTTCACGCTCGGGAAGGGCGCCGTCGGCGGGCCGTGGAAGACGGACCGTGGATGGCACGTGATCCAGGTGGACGACAAGCGGGAAGAAAGCGTTCGCGAGTTCGACCAGGTGAAACAGGTGATTACGCGCCAGCTCGGGTCCAAGAACTCGCAGGACTACTACCGCTTGCAGCTCGAGACCGCGCGCCGCGAAGTCGGCGTGAAGCCGGACTCGGCGGCGATCCGCGCCTGGCTGTCGCAGAAGAAGACCGCGCGCGAGATGTTCAACGAGGCCCAGGCGGCAGGGCCGCCCGAGGCCCGCATCGAGGCCTATCGCAAGCTCCTCGTGACCTACCCCACCGCCGACGTCAGCCCGCAGGCCCAGTTCATGATCGGCTTCATCTACTCCGAGGAGATCAAGGACTACGACAAGGCCGAGGCCGAGTTCCGCATGCTGATCCAGCGCTGGCCCAAGGCCGAGCTGGCGCCGTCGGCCCAGTGGATGATCGAGCACATGCGCACCGAGGAAGCGCCGCCGTTCCTGGATCTCTCACCCGACAGCACCGGCGCGCACAACGCCGCCTCCGGGGCCGCAGCGAAGGGCGCCAAGAAGCCGTGACCGTCATTGAGGTCAAGGTTCATGGGCTCATTCTCGAGCACAAGAGCCAGCAGAACATCGTCGTCCTGCGCGAGCTGGACGGCGAGCGCATCCTGCCGATCTGGATCGGTCCCGGCGAGGCCCAGGCGATCCGCCGCATCCTCTCCGAGGAGCCGTTCCCGCGGCCGCTGACCCACGACCTCCTGTTCCTCGCGATCGAGGGGCTGAAGGCGAAGGTGACGCGCATCCTCATCGCGGACCTCCGCGAGAACACGTTCTTCGCCAGCATCATCCTCGAGCGCGACTCCGAAGTGTTGTCGATCGACGCGCGGCCTTCGGACTCCGTGGCGCTCGGGTTGCGCGCGAAGGCGCCGATCTTCGTGAACGAAAAGCTGCTTCAGGAGCCTCCCACCCAGGAAGAGGAGAGCGAGGAGCCGCCGCGCGAGCTGTCGCCGGAGGAGAAGGCCGAGCAGCTTCGACGCTATCTCGAGAAGCTCAATCCCGAGGATTTCGGAAAGTTCCAGCTGTGACGACGCGACCGGTGGCGGCGCTCGCCGCCCTGCTCCTCGCGCTCACCCTGCCGCTCACCTCCTCCGCCGCGAAGAAGACCCCACCGCCGCCCGCGAGCCTCGCGGCGGCCGATTCGATCATTGCCGCCGGCGGTGCCGAACGCGCGAAGGCCTTGAAGCCGTGGATCGAAAGCGCGCCGCTCGCGGACGTGGTCTACGTGCTGCGCCGGACGACGCGCGAGCTGGGTGACGTCGAGCGGCCCCTGCTCGAGCGGGCGCTCAAGGTGGCGGAGCCCTCGCGCGTCGCGCTGCGCGAGCGCCTCGAGCGGCGGCTCGCGCCGCTCACGAGCAAGACTCCGGTGCGTCCGGCGAGCACCGACCGGCCGTGGGCCTCGGTGTTCCGCATCGCGGTGCTGCTCCCGGATTCCGGCGCCTACGCCGAGTACGCGCATGCGGTGCGGAATGGTGCGGTGGCCGGCGCGGCGTCCCTCGGCACGTCCCAAAGGGCGATCACGGTCGAGAGCTGGCAGTCGGGCGAGGACGACCCCGGCCGCGCGGTGATGGCGCTCGATTCAGCCTCGTGGGCGGCAGGCTCGGTGATCGGCGAGCTCTTGAGCGGACCGACGCTGTCGGTGGCCGCGGGAGCGCGCTACCTCGGGTTGCCGGTCGTGTCCCCGACCGCCGGCGACGAGCGACTCGGGAGAATGGGCGCGCACATCTTCCAGGTGGGTCCCTCGGGGTACGAGCGCGGCGCCACGCTCGCGCGCGCGATGGTGAAGCCCGGAGTCCGGGTCGGCGTGCTCGTTTCCTCGTCGTCGACCGGCACGTTCGCGGAGGGGTTTGCCGCGGCGGCCGAAGCGCTCGGCGGAACGGTGGCCTGGCGCGGCTCGCACACGGCCGGCAACCCCGGATTCCGCGTCGAGGCCACGGAGATCACGAGCGCGAACCTGCAGGTGCTGTTCTGGGACGGCGAGTCGCGCGATGGTGAGGCACTGCTCCGCCAGCTCTCGCGCGACCGGGTCCAGGTGCAGGTGTGCGGCGGCGCCTCGCTCTCGCCGGAGCCCTTCCATGCGAACTCGCGGGTTCTGCTCGAAGGCGTGTACTTCATCGGCGACGAGTGGACGCTTCCGCCCGGTCTCGGCGGAAGCCCGCCGTCCTCCGCGCCTCCGATCACCCGCGACACCGCCGCGACCCGCGACACTTCCCAGATCCAGGGTGCGCCCAGCGCCCATGAGGCCGATCCGATGCAGGGGCTCGGCGTGCGCGGTTTCCTCGCCGGGCGCGCGCTGCGCCGCGCGATCGACGGCGGTGCGCTCTGTCCGGAGGAGATCCGCGCGGCGCTCGACCAGCGGCGCGCCACGCATCCCGCGGCCCGCGCGCTCGGCTTCCTGGATTTCTCGGCCGACTCGGTGACGCTGCCAGTGATGATGGTTCAGCGCGGCACTGCGGTGCCGGCGGGCGGCAAGTAGCTAGCGAAACACCGATTTCACTGTCGTGCTCGCCACTCCGACTGTCCCATGCCCGCCGGTGCGCTTCCCCGCTAGCCCGAGCCGCGGTTTCGCTTCGCCTCCATGAACTCGACGCCATAGACCTGCTCTGCCGCAAGCTGATTGTGAGCGCGGCAGCGCAGCCTCAGGTTGCTCAAGGTGGATTCCGGCGTGCGCGCGAAGGGCAGGATGTGATCGAACTCGAGGAACCGGCGTTCCGAGCATCGGTGGCCGTTCTCGCCTACGAACGTGCATTGGTTCCCGTCCCGCTCCCGAACCGCCCGGCGAACGTTCGCCGGGATGGTGCGGAGGTGTTTCGGGACATGAGCCCGAGGCGCCTGCGGCCTTGAAGTCGCTGCGAACTTTCGCTTCTCGACCGTCCTTCGCACGAGCCTGAATGTGTACTCGGCGATCTCGTTCAGATTCCCCGAAGGAATGCGATGGCTGAGCAGCTCCCGTAGCGCTTCGAGATCTTCGTGGCCCTCCTTGCCGAGCGTGATCTGGACCGAATAGCGCTCCTGCGCAATGGGCGTGACCCGCGGCGGCGCGCACGCGGAGAAGACGGGTTCACTGGCTTGATGCGTTTGTTCAGGCCCGTCAACCAAAACTCGCTGCGCAGCGAGTTGCTCTGGTGGCGGAGTGGCGGCCGTGATCTTGTGCACGATGGGAAGCGTCTCGGTTTGGGGTCTCAGGGCCGCAATCGTTTCCTCGATCTGCCGGGTGCTTCGGCCCACGGCGGCGTTCAGCAACTGCGCAGCATTGGTCGCGGTCATGTGCGGAGCCAGGCGATACAAGGCGTAGAGCTGGAGCCGACCGTCCTTCAGGTACTCGAAGGCCTCCGGGTGCTTCCGGACCACTCTTGCGGCTTGGATTCGCTTGTAGGCGGCGTCCTCGGACAGGCCCAGGATCTCCACGCAGTAGGCGAACATCGACGAACAGCCGTTCCGAAGATAGAGCCGGCGTTCGTCCACTTCGGCGATACAGGCGATCAGATCGGCGGTCGATCTTTGCTCGCGACGGCTGAGCTCGGAGAGCAGCTGGAGCAGGTCACGATCCGGCAACTCGCGGTATGGAAGAGCGCGCATGGCAGGGAATTCCTTTGCTTCGGGGGCGCGCTGTTCGGAGGCGGAATCATTCGACGGCCGGCGGCACGAAATGATTCAGGAAATCTTCGAACGGGAGAAAACCTGTTGTTCAATAGATCCGGAAATTGAACCGGAACATCGCGTAGACCTCCTGCACGCGGCCATCCACCTCGTAGGGACGGAAGCGGCATTTCCACACCGCCTCGGTCGACGCGAGCGCCAGAATGCTCAGATCGTTGCCGCTCACGACCTCGACCTCGGTGATCCGCCCGAGAGTGTCCACCAGCGCGAGCACGGCGATGCGTCCCTCGATGCCCTTCTCGCGTGCCTCTTCGGGGTAAGCGGGGCGCACCAGCTCCTCGATCACGAGATCCTCGGACTGGACGAGCGGCACGTTGGCGACCCGTGCCATCGCGAGCGCCACGCGGTTCTCGAGGGCGTCCCCATGATCGGGAAGCTCGGGCCGGGTTTCCGGCGTGGTGGCCCGCCGCGTCCGCTTGGTGAGCGCGCCGCCCCGCTTCGAGCCCGCCAGCGCCACCGCTGAGGGCCCGGCCTTGGGTGCGTTCGACATGCCTTCGGTCTTGAGGAAGATCCGGCGCACGTACTGGGTGTCGCCCTCGTAGCCGAAGCGGGCGGTCGGAATGCGCTTGAGGAAGGGCGGGGCGTACGGCGAGGTGACCCACCAGATCAGGGCCAGAACGACCAGCCCGAGGCCGAACGTCAGCGCGGACACGCGCTGCCCGGAGCGAGCGCGCTCCTTGAAGTATTCCGAGATGCCGTGTTCCATCGAATCGGCGCCCCTTAACCGCGCCATCGGGGCTACGGCGCGCGCAACCCGGACACGGTGACTCCGCGGTCGGAGTCTAGCAGAACGCTCCGGGCATTCGTCCCACCGCTGATTTCGACGAGCATCGCGCCGGGCTCGGTACGGGCGAAGCGGGCGATGCCGGACGCGTCGGTTTGGGCGACGAGTCCGCGTCCGAGGCGGACCGCGGCCGCCGCCACCGGGCGGCCGTCGCCGTCGAGCACCCGGACCGAGTCCAGGGGAAAAGGCTCGCTTCCCCATTCGCCGGCGAGCCCGAGGAACAGCGCCCAGGCCTCGAGCCGGAGCGCACCGGGGGCGGCCAGGCGCTCCTCGTCGGCGGCCGAATCCACGCGCGCCGCGGAGACGTAGAGCGAGGGGCACGAGGTCTGCTGGATCGGGTACTGCGCGTCCTCGGCGACCGCCGGAGCGCCGAGCCCGAGCTGCGAGAGCACGCCGGCTGTGCGCTCCGCCCATCGCTTGCCGACCGCACTCGAGAAATAGTGGCCGAGCCGCGGCGCCTCGGCGCGATGACCGATGCGCAGGAAACGGTCGGCATGGAAGGCTTCGCTCACCCGCACGCGCTCGAACTCGGAGACCGCGTAGTCGCCGTCGCGGGTGAGCAGAACCTGTGCGCCCGCCGCCTCGAGCAATCCGGCGAGCGCGCGGGAGACTTCG
>DAIUEO010000118.1:0-11236 GCA_036845125.1 Candidatus Eiseniibacteriota bacterium
GCCCTTCTCGATGTCGGCGATCTGCTTCGCGAAGTCCGACGCCACGAACACCGGCCCGCGCCGCGGACCCTCGTGGTTGAAGCCGCGGGTGCGGACGCTGTCCACCTTCCACGACATCCAGTACTGGTAGCCGAGCAGGTCCTGCGCGACCTTGCTCACCGCGTAGGGCGACAGCGGCCGCAGCGGGTTGGTTTCGCGGATCGGCACCTCGTTCGGGAATACCATGCCGTATTCCTCGCTCGAGCACGCGAGCTGGATCCGGCACGGGAGCCCGATCCGCCGCACCGCCTCGAAGATGTTCACCTGGCCGAGGACGTTGGTGGTGAGCGATTCGCTGGGCGCGATCCAGGAAGTGGGGACGAACGACTGCGCCGCCAGGTGGAAGATGTACTCGGGCCGCACCTTCTCGAGCGTGTCGCGGGTCGAGGCGGCGTCGCGGAGGTCGCACTCGATGAGCGTGATGCGGCTCATGAAGTGCTCGATGTTCTCGGTGCGGCTGCGCCAGCGGTGGATGCCGAAGATCTCGCAGTCGCCGCGTTCCAGCAGGTAGTCCACCAGGTGGCTGCCGGCAAAGCCGGTCACGCCGGTGACGAGCACTCGACGCATGGCGGGCCCTCGGGTTGGAAGTCGGATCGGCCGCGAAACCTAGGGGTTCCGGCCGGGCCGGTCAAAACCACCCGGAAAGCAGCCGGACTTGCCGCGCCGCAAGTAGGTGCGGCGGGGCGCTCCTAGCGCGCCTGGGCTTCGAGCGAGCGGCGGGCGGCGTCCGAAGGCTGGGGCAGCTCGGGCCGCTCGAGCGCGCGCAGCGCCAGGACCCACTCGGCGTCCTCGAGGTGGCGCTTGCGGACGTTCTTGAGAACGATGAGTGCGGCCGCCTGCGCGGCTTCGCGATAGTGCGGATCGCCGGTCACGAACGACAGCTCAGCGAGGAATCGCACCGCGCGGGCGTTGGCATCCCTCTTTACGGACGACTTCTTCACGCCGCCGGTCTTGGTCGCCTCGGACACGTTGAAGAATCCGCCCTTCGGGCTCGAGAAGCGGGCCAGCACGTGGTCCCCGATCAGACGGGCGCGGGCGAGGTCCTTCGGACGGTTGAGCAGATGGACGGCGAGCACGAATGCACGACCCATCTCCACCTGGTCGGACAGGTTCGGCCACTCGAGCACGTCGCCGAACGTGTTCACGCGCACGAAGCCGAGCGAATCCTTCCACGTCACATTCCAGACACGGCTCAGGCTCTTGAGCGCGAAGTCGCGACGCACCGGGTTCCCGGTGATGGCGTACCAGCGCAGCCATGCCCGGATCGCCGCCCCGTTGGCCTCGGGGATGAGATCGGTCGGCGCCGCGGGGCCGATCGCGAAGCCGCCGCGCGCGTCCAGCACGTTGCGCTCGAGAAACCGGATGGTCCGTGAGGCAGCTTTGAGGAACGTGGAGTCGCCGCTGGCGGAGTAGGCGGCGAGAAACACCTCGATGCGCGTCGCCTGGTTCATCGTGGTCTTCCTGAACATCCCGGCGCCCGGCGCGAGGTCGCCGGGAGGCTCGGTGAAGAACCCGCCGACGGTCGAATCTTCCAGCGCGAGCGCGCAACGAATCGTCCCGAGCGCGCGCGCGAGCCATTCCTGGCTGCCGTCGCCCCCGAGCGCGAAACCCAGCTCGGCCGCATCGATGTACGGCACGCCCCCGCGCTCGAAGAATCCGCTGGCCGAGGTGTCCCACCGGGTGGCGACGAATCCGGCGAGCGAATCACGCAGCCCGGGTGAGGGCCCCGGGGCGGTGGCGATCACGGCGATGAGCATCGAAGGCAGGCAGGGGTTCACCCCCGCGTTATCGGCAGCTCCGGGGGCGGCCTGAACCACAGCGATGTGCGGCACCCTGTGTTCAATGCGAGCACCACACTGTTCAGTTTTGCCAGCTTTTACCCGCGCTGGCGCGGGTAGGGCGACCGGCTCCGCCCGGCGCGATCATTCACGCTCGCCACCCTCGCAGCACCTCGACCGGCTCGTGGCCCAGGATCGCCCGTTCATGTGCCCAGTCCAGCAGATCGCGCGCCGCGTCGGTGCACAGGCGCTCCGGTCGCGGCTCGATTCCGACCCGTCCGAGATCGAGGCGGTCGGCGTCCCAGCAGGTCATGAGGGTCGCGTCGGCCACGACGAGGCCGTCGGTGTGGAGCCGGCAGGCCTCGTAGAGAGCATCGAAACGCGAATTGTCGAGGTGCACGAGCGAGCCGCGCAGCGATCGCGCCAACTCGCCGCCGCGGTGTCCATGGCCGTGGTCGCGTTGCTCGTTGACGCGGCAGGAATCGTGGAACAGGGCGAACAGCGCGACGATTTCGGGATCGGCGCCGGTCGATTCGGCGAGGCGCAAACCGTTCTCGTACACGCGGGCCCAGTGCACGATCCCGTGATCGCCACGCCGTGGGAGCGTGTAGCCCTCGAGGATGCAGCTCAGGATGCCGGGGTAGTCGTGCATGGCCGCCGAACGCGGCCCGCCAAGAGTCCGACGGGCCGCGCCAGGGAACCGGGCCGCTAGCTCTGCAGCAGTTTCCCGACAATGAGGAGTGCGATGAGCACCCCCATCAGGCTCTCGCCCGCGATGATCCCGGAGGAGACGGGAACCACGTACTCGTCGGCCAGTTTGGGCTTGGCCTTGTGGAGCATCAGCGCGAACAGCGCTCCGATGAACATCGACACCGAGTAGTAGCCGGTGATCGTGAAGGCCAGGCCGAGCCCGGTCGGCGAAGGAATGAACGGCTTCGCCTTCGGGAACCAGAGCTCGAGCAGCACGAGGATGATGCCGGCGATCGCGCCCACCACGACGCCGGTCTGCGCCGTGGGATGGAGCGAGCCCACCCCCTTCGAGAGCAGCTCCGCGACCCCGCGCCACACCTGTGCGGCGGGCGCCGGCCACTGGTCCGAGCCGATCAGGTCCGGCGTCGGGATCAGCAGGAAGAACGCCGGGATCACGACGACGGAGCCAATCAGCACGCCGAAGAACTGCGCGATGAACTGCTGGCGCGGCTTGGCGCCCAGCAGGTAGCCGCTCTTGAGATCGGTGAGGAGATCGCCGGCGTGGCTGCACGCTCCCGCGGTGATGTTCGCGGTCATGAGATTCGTCGGCACGTTCCCCGGCGCCAGCGCGCCGAAGGTGAGCTGCGTCACCTTGCTGAGCGGCCCGGTCGGCGTGATGTCGGTCTCACCGGTCGCGCGCCCCGCCACCACCACCAGCAGGAACGTCATGAGCACCGCGATGATCCCCATCCAGATCTGGATGTGGAAGATCGTGTGCCCGAGCCAGATCACGACCGTGCCGAGCACGAGCACGCCACCGATGAACCACGACCCCGGCACTTCGATCTTGTCCATCGGATCTTCGGCGGTGCCTTTCGGCCGGAACATCGCGGCGATGGTGCTGAAGGCGCGCAGCACCGTCTTCCACTGCATGAAGAACAGCAGGAGGCCCGAGGTCACCATCATGGGCACCCCGATCCACAGACTCCAGGTGGAGATGCGGCGGAACGCCGAGCCGCCCTCCATCGGAATCACGCCAGCGTCCATCATCATCGGGGCGAGCACCCCGTAGTTGATGATGGTGCCGAGCATCAGGCTCCACGCCTGGCGAAACCCCATGATGGCACCGGCCGCGACGAACAGCAGCGATCCTTCGAAGGCGAGCGTGAGGTCCTGCTGCATCCGGTGGACGCCGATCTTCCACGGGCCGGGCAGCCAGACGCCCGGGAGCTTCGGATACCAGTTGAGCCAGGGAGCATTCGCGTCGCGGATCCAGGTCAGGAAGGCGCCGATCCCGAGTCCCCACCCGAGCGAAGCCGCCTGGCGGGACGCGGCGCCGCCGCCTTCGTGGTGGAGCGTCTTGAGCGTGGTCGCGCACGCGATCCCGGACGGGAAGCGCAGCTGCTCGATGTTCACCATCTGGCGCTTGGCCGGGACGGCGAGGAACACGCCGAGCATCGAGATCAGGCCGATCCACGCGATCAGCGGCAGCTGTCCGGGCACGGCCTCGGGATGGAGCATCATCAGCGCCGGGATCGCGTTCACGACACCGGCCCCGGTCATGTAGCCGGCCGCCGACGCGCACGAGGCCATGGCGTTGTTCTCGAGGATCGAGAACTCGGGGAACTGCTTCGGGAAGATCTTGGTGAGCGTCTTGAAGGTGACGAAGGCGAGGATGGTCGACGTGATCGCGACCCCGAGTCCCCAGCCCGCCTTGAGCCCGACGTACACGTTCGAGAGCGACATGATCGCGCCGAGCGCGATCCCCATGATGAGGGCGCGCGGCGTGAGCTGCGGCATCTTGTCGCCCTGGTAGACGTTTTCGAACCAGTCGCGCTCGATTTCTTCCGGCGTGCGCTTGCGGGTGTCGGGCTCTACGGGAACGGGTTCGGACGCCATGGCGTCATCCTCGAGTTCGGTCCACGGAACAGCCCGCCCGATCGCGGCCGGCACCTGGGCGGGAGTGCGAAGCCGGAAGCCGACGAAGGGTGGCGCAGGGCGCCCCCACGATCAAGAGGAAACACGACTTCCGCTGCTCGCCGGGGCGGCGGGGCTCGGCTAGGATGCGGCCCCGACCCGAGCCCCGAACCCCGCGAGGAACCTCAATGGAAGTGCGTGTCGCCGTGCTTGCCGATGCCGCCAACATCGCTCCCCCCGAGAAGCTGAACATCCTCGGCGCTTTCGACACGATCGCGTCCTCCCGCTTCCCCTGCGTGCATCCGGTGATGGCGCTCGTGCTCCGGCTCAAGCTCGATCACGAAGACGGCAATCGCACCCACGTGATGAAGGTGACGCTGCGCGACGACGACGGCCGCGTCGTGCTCGAGGCCGATGCGCGGCTCCAGGTGGGCCCAGTGCCGGCCGGGGAGTTCGGGCACATGAACCAGATCCTCAACTTCGCCGGCGTCCAGTTCGCGAAGCCCGGTCACTACGCCTTCGAGCTGTCGTGGAACGGCCACTCCAAGGCGCGGGTGGATCTCAAGGTGCTGCAGGCACCGGGGCAGACTCCCGCTCAGGAGCCTCCGCTCGCCTAGCGGCTCGTGACGCTGCGCCAGCTCTCGAGGAACTTCAGCACCGCCTGCGTGTCCGGCAGCGTGACGCTGGCGCGGGTCGCCTGCAGCGGTCCGACCCGAATCCCGACCCCGCGTCCCGCGAGGGCGGCGAACGCGTCCTCGTCGGTCTCGTCATCTCCGAGGTAGACCACCACCGCGCCACGCGGCGTCTCGGCGAGCAGCCGGAGCACCGCGGTGCCCTTGTCCGCGCCGCGCGAGCGCAGCTCCACGCCGCCGCTCACTTTCCGGAGATCGAGCGTTCCCGGCTCGAGGCTCGCCCATGTTCCCGATGCCTCGTCCTCGAATCTCCGCGCCTCTTCGGCGTCGAGCCCCCGGGTGTGGAGCATGAGCGAGGTACGCTTCCGCTCGATGTGACCCGCCCATACGTGCTTGCGGGAGCGCTTCCATGCCTCCTCGAGCACCCGCTCGGCGTTCGCCGGGAGCGGGTGGCGGCTGGTCGCGCCCCCATGGCGGCGCTCCTCCCAGCCGTGCTCCCCGACGAGGTCGAGGTCGAGCCCTTCGAGCATCAGGGCCAGCTCCCCGATCGGACGTCCGGACACCACCACCACCCGGGAGTGGCGCGCGATGTCGCGCAGCGCCGCGCGCGCTTCACGGGAAATGCGCGGCTCAAGACGGTCGACCCGGAACGGCACCAGGGTGCCGTCGTAGTCGAGCATCAGCAGCCGGTGGCGGGTCGCAGTGACCCGCGCCCAGAACTCCGGGGACAGCCCGGAGGGCGAGCTTCCATCACGGGCGTTCAACGGGATTCATGATCGCGGGCCCGACCGGGGGAAACGTCCACGAGTTGTTCATTGCGTCCGGTTTGCCCGAACTCACCTCCGGAAGCCAAACTGAGGCGCATGGATACCGCGAGCCGCCTCCGCGAAGCGTTGTCCCGGGCCGCCGAGAAAACCCGCGCCCGTTCGGTGGCCCCCCACCGGACAACCCGTGAGGACCTCGTCGCATGGGCGGGCTCCCACCTGCGCGGCCGCCGCTTCGTCATCGCCTCGAACCGGGAGCCCTACACCCACTCGCGGGCCGAGGACGGCACCATCCGCTGGACCCGCAACGCCGGCGGGCTCACGGTCGCCCTCGATGCCGTGATGCAGGCGCTCGGCGGCGTCTGGGTGGCGCACGGGAACGGCGACGCCGACCGCGAGTCCTCCGACGAGCGTGGCCGCGTGGCCTGTCCTCCCGACCGCCCGAGCTACACGCTCCGCCGGATGTGGCTCACCGAGCGCGATCACGAGCGCTACTACTCTGGAGCCTCCAACACCGCCCTGTGGCCGCTCTGCCACATCGCCTACGTGCGCCCCCGCTTCAACGTCGCCGACTGGGCGAGCTACGAGGACGTGAACCGGCGCTTCGCGGAGACCATCCTCGACGAGACCGGCGACGGGCCGGCGCTGGTGTTCATCCAGGACTACCACCTGGGCCTCGTCCCGAAGTTCCTGCGCGAGCGGCGCCCCGACCTGGTCCTCGCCCAGTTCTGGCACATCCCGTGGCCCAACCCGGAGGTGTTCCGGATCCTGCCGTGGCGCGAGCAGCTGTTGGACGGCCTGCTCGCCAACGACGTCCTGGGGTTTCACATCCGGCATCACGCGCTCAACTTCCTCGAGGCGGTCGGCGAATTCGTCGAGGCGCGGGTGGACTACGACCAGCTCGCGATCAACCGCGGCAGCCGGCGCACCTGGCTCCGTCCGTTCCCGATCAGCGTGCCGGCCGACGAGATCGGCGCCATGGCGGATTCCTCCGAGGCGCTACGCGTCGAGACCCGGCTGCGCACCGAGCTCGGGCTCGACGGCATCCGGGTCGGCCTCGGCGTGGATCGCATGGACTACACCAAGGGCATCCCCGACCGGCTCGAGGCGATCGAGCGGCTGTTCGAGCGCCATCCGGAGTGGGTCGGCCGCTTCGCGTTCATCCAGATCGGGGTGCCGTCGCGGATCGAGCTCGAGGAATACCAGCGGGTGCTCCGCCGCACGCGCACGCTGGCGGCGCGCATCAACCGGAAGTTCCCGCGCCCGGGCGGCCCGACCGTGCACCTCATCGAGGCCAACCTCGACTTCCGCGAGCTGGTCCCCTACTACCGGCTCGCCGACCTGTGCGCGGTGACGGCCCTCCACGACGGCATGAACCTGGTGGCCAAGGAATACGTCTCGGCCTGCACCGACCTCGAGGGCGCCCTCGTGCTGTCACCCTTCACCGGTGCGGCGCGCGAGCTCGAGCGCGCCTACCTGGCCTCGCCCTACGATCGCGAAGGCCTGGCCGACGCGCTGCACGCGGCGCTCTCGGAGGACGTGGAAACACGGCGTGAACGCATGCGCGCCCTGCGCGAGACGGTTCAACGGAACAACATCTACGACTGGGCGATCGATGTGCTCGATACGGTCGACCGGCTGGTTCTGCAGACCCCGTCGCCGGCGGAGGGGCTTCCGGCCCCGGCCGTCGCCGAGAAAGGAGACAACTGATGGCATGGATCGCCGCGACTCCGTTCACCCTGGAATCGGCGGGAACCCGGCTCCAGGAGGTGGCATCCGGAGTGGGAGCCGTGAGCCTGCAGATCCTCGTGGTGACCCTGCTGCTGGTCACCGGCTGGATGCTGGCGCGGCTCGCCTTCCTGATCGTGCGGTGGGTGCTCGAGCGCGCGCGTTTCGACGATGCCGTGCTCAAGACCCTCGGCACCCCGCGCTGGCGGAGCGGCGCCATGCCGTCCGGTGTGCTGGCCTGGATCGCCCAGGGCTTCGTGTTCCTGTTCGCGGTGCTGGTGGCCGGTGACGTCGCCGGTCTCGAGCTCTCCACGTCGGTGGCGCAGCGGTTCGCCGAGGTGCTGCCGCGGGTCATCGCGGCCACGGTCGAGCTGGTGGTGGGCCTCGCGCTCGCGCTGTTCGTCGGCGCGCTGACGCGCCGGCTGTTCGAGACCACCGGCGTCGGCGCGGGAGCGCGCTGGCGGGGCCAGGTGGTGACGTTCGTGTTGTCCGGGTTCGCGGTCCTGCTCTCGCTCGAGCAGCTCGGGCTCGCGGCCCAGCTCATCCTCGCGATCGGCGTCGCCGCCACCGGCGCGATCGGACTCGCGATCGCGCTCGCGTTCGGTCTCGGTTGTCGCGATCTCGCGCGGGACTTCGTCGTGGAGTACCTGAGTTCCCTCGAGGAGCCGACCGAGCGCCGCCAGTGAACCACGCGCCGCTGTCGCTCCATGGCGTCATCCACCTGGTGCGTGCCCTCCGGCGCCGCGCCGGCGACCTCGAGGAGCTGAGGGTCGGCATCGCGGAGGCACCGCGCAGCTCGATCTTCTATCACGCCGTCCAGCACCGGCTGCGGGATCCGGCGGGCGACGATCTCGCTCCCGACGACTTCAGCGCCTGGACGCGCGGCGTGGTCCAGCACCCCGAGACCGCGGAACGCCTCGGGTTCGCGGCGCTCCAGCACCCTCAGGATGCCGACGGCATGCGCGCGGCGATGGTCGAGGTGCTGGAGGCGATCCCGAAGTCCCAGCGGCACGAGCGCGACAGCCCGTTGGGAGGCGAGTTCGAGTTCCTGGCCGGTGAATCGGTCGTGATGCCGTGGGGCCCGCCGGTCGCGGACGCCGCGGCGCTCTACGAGGCGCTGGCGGCCGCCGACGCCTCGGTGTGGTTCTGGCATTTCATCGAGGAGCCGTGGACGACTGGCGCCACGCCCACTCCGATCGCGTGGCTGCGCGGCCTCGGAGAGCCGCGCCTCGCGGAGATGCTCGCGATCGAGACGGCGAAGCCAGCCGCGCTCGACCAGGTGCGGCGCACCACGCTCTCGCGCTGGCGCCGCTCGCGGTTGAGCGCACGCGTCGCCGCTGCGAGCGGGGTGCCCGAGCCGGAGCGGCGCGAGGCCGGCCGGCGGGCCATCCAGGGACTCGTGCGCCGGGTCCGGCGCCCGGAGGGCGAATGACGCGCGTCCCGGTTTCGCTCGACGGCCCCTCCCAGCTCGACGGCTACCGCGCGATTGTCGGCGACGGTCCGGTACAGACCCTCGAGCGGCTGGCGAAGCACCTGCGGGGCCGCCGGCTCGTGATGGTCAACTCGACGTCGCTCGGCGGCGGCGTAGCCGAGATCCTCCACCGGCTGGTGCGGCTCCTCAACGAAGCCGGCATCGCCACCACGTGGGAGGTCATGCCCGGCCACGCGCGCTTCTATGCGGTGACGAAGGCGCTGCACAACGCCCTCCACGGCACACCCGTGAAGTTCACCGACGAGGATCGCGAGGTGTTCCGCGAAACCAACCAGCACGCCGCCAGCACGCTCGAGCTGGACGGCGACCTCATCCTCATCCACGACCCGCAGCCCGCGGGCCTCATCGATCGTCGGCAGCCCGGACAGAGCTGGGTGTGGCGCTGCCACATCGACCTCTCGCACGCGCGGGTGGAGGCGTGGGACATGATCGCGCCGCTCGTCCAGCGCTACGACGCCGCGGTGTTCTCGCACGCGAGCTTCGCCCCCGAGCTGGGCGTCCCCGCGATGCTGGTGCCGCCCTCGATCGATCCGCTCTCCGACAAGAACCGGCCGCTCCGCGAAGACGAAGAGGAACGCCTGCTGGAGCCGCTCGGCATCCCCGACCGCCATCCGTGGGTCACGCAGATCTCGCGCTTCGACCGGCTCAAGGACCCGGTCGGCGTGGTGCGCGCCTTCGAGCTCGTGGCGCGCCACCAGCGCGCGCAACTGATCCTCGCCGGCGGCTCGGCCGACGACGACCCCGAGGGCGCCGAGGTGCTCGCCGAGGTGCGGGAGCGGGTCGGGAAACGCACGGACGTGTCGGTGCTCGAGCTGCCCCCGGACGCCCACCTCACCATCAACTCCATCCAGGCGCGCTCGACGGTGCTGCTCCAGAAATCGCTGCGCGAGGGATTCGCGCTCACGGTCTCGGAAGGGCTCTGGAAACGGCGCGCGGTGGTGGCGAGCGCCGTCGGCGGAATCCCGCTCCAGGTCCAGCACGAGCGCACCGGCCTGCTCGTCCGTTCGATCGAGGGCGCGGCCTATCAGACCACGCGGCTGCTTCACGCACCCGCGCTGCGGCGTGAGCTGGGCCTGCACGGCCACCACCATGTGCGCGACAACTTCCTGCACACGCGTGAGGCGCGCGACTACCTGGCGCTGTTCGTGTGGCTCGCCAGCCATTCGACCGGCGCCCTGTCGCACCCGGGAGTTGCTTCCGGCCCACGCTGAGCCCCGAAAACCTCTCCCCCAGCGAGGCCGGCGTGAGGTACGCTTTTCGGGCGACGTTTTCGGAATCGAACGGCTGGAGATCCAATGACCGCAAACCGGCCTGGCAGCATGATCCGACGCCTCGGGCTCGGCCTCCTGATCCTCGCGGGTACGACCTTCCCCGCGGGAAGTGCCCTTGCCGGCGTCCAGCTGGGGGTCGTGATCAACGAGATCCACTACGGCCCCCAATCGGTCGCGACCGGGCCGCTCAAGTACGAGTACGTCGAGCTGTACGCCAAGGTCACCACGCCGCTCGCCGGTTGGCAGCTGCAGGATCTCACCCCCGGCAACATCGACGACCTGCTGTTCACGTTCCCGACGCTGACCTTGCCGGCCGGCGCCTACCTCGTGATCGTCAGCAGCAACGCTGCCGGCGTCCTGCCGGAGGACACCGACCTCACCGACGGCTCGGGCCTGTTGATCGCGACGTCGCTATGGACCGCCGACCTCGCGAACTCGGGCGACGCCGTGATCCTCAGCGATGCATCCCAGGTTCTGCAGGATTTCGTCTACTACGACGAGATCAATGTCGGCGAACCAAGCGTGGACGACGAGGCGGTAGCGGAGGGCATCTGGAAGGACGGCGCCGCGATCGATGTGCTCAGCAGTTCGACCACCGGGCGGGCCATCGCATTGAAGGAGGATGGCGAATCGCCGAACGAGCTGAACCCGGTGGCCGATGCCGAGGACCTGGACTGGATGCAGTATTCCGCGGCGGACGGCGGAACCCCGGGCGGGCGCAACCGGGGGACCGTGGCCGTCTTCCCCAATGAGATTTCTTCAGGCGGTTTCCACGGCGTTCGGCCGTCACCCATCACCTCGGGACCGGCCTCCTTCCAGTTCACACTCGCGTCTCCGGGCCTCGTGGGATTCGAGATCCTCGACGTTTCCGGACGCACGGTATCGAGCGTGGCGACGGCGGCCTTCTCGCCCGGCCCCGGTGAGG
>DAIUEO010000119.1:0-11080 GCA_036845125.1 Candidatus Eiseniibacteriota bacterium
CAGTACGTCTACAAGAGCACCGACAACGGCCTGACCTACGCGGCGGTGAGCGGCAACCTCACCACCAACCCGACGACCTCGCTGGTGTATGGCACGGTCACCACGCTGGACATCTCGAAAGCCGACGGCAACAACTACTACGCCGGCACCGACGACGGCCGCGTCTGGCGCAGCACGAACGCCGGTGGCGCGTGGACCAACATCTCGGCGGGGCTGCCGGTGCGCTGGGTGACGCGCGTCACCGCCGATCCGGCGGATCCCGCCGGCGTGTACGCGACCTTCTCCGGCTTCTCGCAGGACGAGCTGGCGTCCCACGTCTACCGCAGCACGAACCGCGGCGGGACGTGGACCTCGATCTCGGCCAACCTGCCCGACGTTCCCGCCAACGACATCGTGGTGGATCCGCTCGACCCCCAGACCCTGTTCATCGCCACCGACGTCGGGGTCTACGCCTCCCGGAACCGCGGCCAGAGCTGGTACCCGCTCGCCCGCGGCATCCCCCTCCAGACCGTCTTCGACCTCACCCTCCACTCGGCCTCCCGGACGCTGGTGGCGGCGACTCACGGCCGCTCGCAGTGGCGGCTCGACCTTGCGCCGCTCCCGACCGGCGTCGAGAGCGTGCGGCCGACCGCGCTCCGCCTCGCGGCGCCGGCTCCCAACCCGAGCCGCGGCGCGGTCGAGACATCACTGGAAGTTTCTGCAGCAAGTCCGGTCGATGTCTCGATCTACGATCCGGCGGGACGTCGCGTGCGAACGCTGATCGACCGCACCCTCGAACCCGGACGACACCGGATCTCGTGGGATGGATCCGACGAGCGCGGCACCCGGCGACCCGGCGTGTTCTTCCTGCGCGCGGTCGCCCGGGATGGCGTCGCGGTGCGGCGGATCACCCTCGTCGACTGAGGCGGGTTTCGACCGCTCCAGGAGCGGTCCGAATTATGCAGCGGTTCCAGCCGCGTCAACCCTGCCTAAAATCGCTGCACCTGCCAGATTCGCCTTTGAAAACGCGATCCGTCCTGCTATACCCACGCATGGCCAGGGCAAGTCGCCCGTCCGTTCACGCCGCAAGGACCCGAAACCTTAAGGAGAAGCTCGATGGCCAAGATGATGACGAAGTCGCAGATTGCCGGTCACCTCGCGAGCAAGTTCGACCTCACGAAGAAGCAGAGCACCTTGATTCTCGAGGAGCTCGCTGTCCTCGCCGCGAAGCAGGCCAAGAATGGATTCGTGTTCCCCGGCGTCGGCAAGCTGGTCGTGGTGAAGCGCAAGGCTCGCATGGGCCGCAACCCGCAGACCGGCGAAGCCATCAAGATCCCGGCCAAGACCGTGCTGAAGTTCCGCATCGCGAAGGCCATGAAGGAGCTGGCTCTCAAGTAGATCGCTGCGCAGACGATTTGGACGAGCTCCGGCGCCTCAGGTGCCGGGGCTCGATCTTTTTGGGGGCTCCTCAGGAGCCTGCAGAAACGGGCGGAAAACGCCGATAACGCCGGAATCACAGGAGGTTTCGTTTGCTCCATGACTACCGGCGTCCGCTGCAGGAGCTCCCGGATCCACTGCTTCTGGTGAATCCCTCCGGCGAGACGCTCGAGGCGAACCGCGCGTTCTACGACCTGGCCCGCGAGTGCGACTGCCCGGCCCGGCTGCTGGATCTTTTCGGTCCGAGCGTGCTCCGGCTGCTCGCCGAGGTCCGTCAGGGCGGGAACGCGCGCGCGACACTGCCGATCGTGAAGGCGGTCCAGCCGGCGCTCCACTTTCGCGTCTCGATCGCGGTCGATGCGCGGAGCAGCACGCTGATCGCGCTGCTCGTCAACGTCACCGAGGAGGTGATGTGGCGCCAGCGCGTCTCGGACCGCAACCGCGATCTGTCGGTGCTCAACGACATCGGCGCCGAGCTCTCCTCCGAGATCGAGATGGAGATGCTGGCGGATCGGATCCACGAGCAGACGTCGCGCATCATGCTCACCGACAACTTCTACATTGCGCTCTACGACCGCGAGGCCGATCGGGTGACCTTCCC
This sequence comes from Candidatus Eiseniibacteriota bacterium, assembly GCA_036845125.1. Lineage (GTDB taxonomy): Bacteria > Eisenbacteria > RBG-16-71-46 > RBG-16-71-46 > RBG-16-71-46 > DAIUEO01. The sequence continues at coordinate 2,018 of DAIUEO010000119.1, forward strand.
GCTCTACGTCGAGCAGCGGACGCGCCGGGAACTCGCCCCGCGTCGATTCGCGAACGGCATGACGGAGTACGTGCTGCGCACGAAGGCGCCGCTGCTCTTGAACGGTGACCTCATCGCGCAGTCCGCCTCGCTCGGCATCGATCCGATGGGCCGGCCCTCGTTGTCGTGGATGGGGGTGCCGCTGATCGCCGACGGCGAGGCGATCGGCATCATGGGACTCCAGGATTTCGACAAGCCGAACGTCTACGACTCGCACGACCTCGAGATGCTGACGATCATCGCGGCACAGGCGGCGGCCGCGGTGCGGAACGCGCAGCTGCTGGCGGCGTCCAAGACCGCCTATCGCGAGCTGTCGGAAACGCAGGGCAAGCTGCTCGAGGCCGAGCGGCTGCGGGGCGTGACCGAAACGGTCGGCGCGATGAACCACGAGGTCAACAATCCGCTCGCCTCGGTGGTGGGCAACGTGCAGCTCCTGCTGCGCGAGCCGGGCGTGGCGGACTCGCCGGCCGGCGCCAAGCTGACGGCGATCCTCGAGGCGGCCCGCCGCATCGAGCGGGTGACGACCAAGATGGCCTCGATCATCCAGGCGACCTCGGCCCCGTACCCGGGGCAGACGGAGATCCTGGACGTCAATCGCTCGGTCTCGAAGGACGACCCGGACGAAGAGCAGGCCGCGTAGGCTACTGGCCCGCCAGCAGGTCCGGCGGCGAGTCCAGCGCGAAGTCCTCGATCATGCGCGCGAGTGTCGCCGGCTGATCGAGCATCACGAAGTGGCCGCAGCCCTGGATGCGCCGCGAAGTGACCCGCGGCACGCCGGCGTAGCCGAACTCCGAGGCGACCGTCTCCCAGGGCGTGCCCACCGGCCACGAGCTCTCGTTGAGCACCACCAGCACCGGCGGCCGGAGCTGTGGCGCTTCCTCCGAGAGGTCGGCCGTCAACGCGAGGCGGATCCAGCGCCGGATGTTCGTGGAATCCTCGGCCAGGGCCTCGGCGAACAGCTGCTCGCCCTGGAGTGAGTCGCGTCCGAACGAGGTGTACGCGCGGCGCAGGAGGCCGACGTAGTTCGTCTGGAGCATCTCCGCCATGGCGGCGCGGTCGGCGGGAGTGCCGAGCGGTGTGAGCGAGGTCTCGACCAGCACGAGGGCCGATACGCGCTCGGGATGTTCGAGCGCCTCGGCGACGGCGATCAGCCCGCCGATCGAATGGCCGACCAGCACCAGCGGGCCGCGCGACTCCGCGCGCAGCGCCTGGTCGAGCCCCTCGACGGCGCGCTCCAGTGAGAACGGCTCGGGCATGGCGCTCGCGCCGTGACCGGGGAGCTGAACCAGGCTCACGCGATGGTCCCGTGCGAGCGCGCGCGCGACGGGCAGCCAGTGTGCCGCATTGCTGCCGAGTCCGTGGATGAGCGCGATCTCGGTGCCGCGTCCGAAGGCGGGATGGAGCGGGGTCGGGGCGCGATCCATGCCGCGCGGGCCGACCAGCGCGAGGCCGGCGGCAACGACGACCACGAGGGTCCAGGATCGGGAGCGGGGAAGCACGTCGGGGAGGCCCCGGTGAGGGCCTCCCCGTTATCGGCGGGATGCCGCGCGCGCTGGAGCGCGGTGATTATTCGCGATCAGCGGCCGTGATACTGGCGGCGGACCGTTCCCCAGCTCGTCTTGCGGGTCGGGACGACCGCGCAGCAGACCCCGTCGACCCAGAGGGCGATCGGCGTCTTGAGCGACGTCGCGCACATGTCGTCCTGGTGGTTGCCCACTTCGTCGGCGTAGTAGTTCCAGAAGAAGTTGCTCGGGCAGACCCCGAGCGAGTCGAACGTCCACTCGACCAGCAGGTCTTCCGAGTCGCAGCCGGGTGCGTAGTTGACGATGTGCGCCTCGACGAATGCGTCGCGCGGCAGGCAGGACAGCGTGTCGGTCAGTTCGTCCGGAAGCCGCAGCACGTGCTGGATCATGGCCACGTTGTCGGGCAGGCAGGGCGGAGGGGGCGTACCGAGCAGCCCGTAGTTGAGGTAGTAGTCCATGAGCGGCTTCGTGAGATCCGGGCGCCAGGTGCCGTTCTGCCACTTGCCAGCCACGAAGCGGAAGAACATCTGCTGCTGGCAGGAGCAGCGGTAGTTCAGAACCACGTTGATGTAGCGCGGAACGATGCGGGACGTCGTGCACTCGCCGCCGCACTCCGAGGTCGCGTCGAGCCGCACGAAGTAGCGGTCGGGCCCGAACTGGGGCTCGAATAGATCGACGGTCTCGTTGCTGACCCCGTCGGGGCCGACGCCGATGCAGACGGTGTCGGCGGCGATGCCGACGACTTCGATCGGGCCGCTGGCGGGACGCACGCGCGGATGCTTGGCGGCGCCCGCGGGGGACACGGCGAGGACCACGGCCAAGGCAATGGCCGCCCCGCACAGGAACCGGCTGGGATGCATTTGGGCTGAAATCTCCGGATCGGCCGCCCCGCCCGAAGGGGGGCGACCGCGCTTTGAGGGTCGGCGCGGCCGGGGGATGCGCGATCCGTGCGCGGTTTCGTGCATTAGCGTGCGCCAGGCGCCCTCGATCGTCAACACCGAAGTCGCTGCCACACGGTCGTTTCGCGCGAATGTCCGACAGTTGTACCCCGGAATCGTGCGAATTGCACATGGTGCTTGCCGACTGCACATACGTGCAGTATCGTCGGGCCCGTTCACCATGCGCCTCGAATCGATCCATGAAGCCGTTCCGGTGCGCGCCGACTTCCGCGGCGGCGTCGCGGTCCCGCTCGCCTTCCGCCGGGGAAGCCGCGAGGAGCGGGTCACGCGCGTGAACGCGCGCTGGGTGGATCGGGCCGGGCGGCACCCCCAGTTCTGCTTCTCGGTGACCTCCGAGAGAGGCGACGTATACCAGCTCCGTTTCGCGGCCGCCGACCTCGTCTGGTGGCTGGACTCGGTCACCGTGGAGGGCTGATGAGCCCCGACGAGCCACCGCGCGCGGTCCTGCACGTCGACATCGACGCCTTCTTCGCCGGCATCGAGCAGCTCCGCGATCCGCGGCTCCGCGGCAAGCCGGTGATCGTCGGCGCCGGCGTGATCGCCTCCTGCTCCTACGAGGCGCGGCGCTTCGGGCTCAGGGCCGGGATGCCGCTCAGCGAGGCCAGGCGCCTCTGCCCCCACGCCGTGATCGTCGAGGGCCACGCCCAGGTCTACCGCTGCTTCGCCGAGGAGATCTTCGAGCGCTGCCGCGCCTTCTCCCCCGCGGTCGAGACCTACCTCGACGAGGCCTACTGCGATCTCACCGGCACCGAGCGCCTGCACGGTGGCGACCTGCTCCAGGCCGGCCGGCGCCTCAAGGACGCCGTCTTCGCGGCCACCGGCCTCACGGTGACGTGCGGGCTCGCTCCCAACCGGATGCTCGCCAAGCTGGTCGGTCGCACGGCCAAGCCGGATGGCCTGGTGGCGCTGGCCGCCGAAGGGGCGGACGCGTTCCTCCGCGGGCGCCCGGTCGAGGACCTGCTCGGGGTCGGCCGCGCGCACGCGCGGACGCTGCGTTCCATGAACATCCGCATCATCGGCGAGATGCGCGCGCTGGCCGCCGAAACACTCGAGGCGCTGTTCGGGGTGCACGGGCGGCTGCTCTACGAGCGCTGCCGCGGCCGCGACACCGCGCCCATCCACCCGAAGGAGATCCCGCTCTCGATCTCGCGCGAGACCTCGTTCCACCGCGACACCGCCGACCGCGCCGAGATCGACGGCATGCTGGAATACCTGGTGGGGCGCGCCTGCCGCGCCGCCCGCGAGCTGGCCATCCGGCCGCGCACGATCGAGGTACACCTGCGCTATGCCGACGGCGAGGGGGCGGCACAGGCCCGCTCGCTCCCGCTCCCCTCGGACGTCGATCCGGTGGTCCTCGAGCGCGTGCTCGCGCTCGCCACACGGCTCTTCACGCGGCGCGTCGCACTCCACGCGATCGGCGTCACGCTCTCCCACTTCGCGCCCGGCGGCGCCGAGCAGGGCTCGCTCTTCGACGAGGCCGAGGCCGGGCGCCGGGCGGCGCTGTTCCGGGCGTTCGACGGCGTGCGGGATGCGTACGGCCACGGCGTCGTGGTCTCGGGACGCGCGCTTCGTCTCCAGGGCCGGCTCGACGGGGACCGCCACGGGTTCGTGCTGCGCACGCCATCGCTGACGAAGTGACGGAGATATGCCGATGACAAGGCGATATGCGCCTGAACTACTCCAACCCGGCGCGGGCCTCCGGAGCCCCGCGGCGGGCGGCTCCGTCACGCCCGCCGCAACGCCAGCGCCCGGCGAGCCTGGTGCCGCGCGCCGCCTGGGCCTGGGGGCTGGGAGCGCTCTCCCTGGTGCTGGTGCTGCTGGTCACCGCCGCCGCGGCGTGGCTGCACCGGAATCCGGAGCTCGCTCCGCGCCACCGCCCGGAGGCGCTGTGCTTCCTCCTCGCCCGCTCGCACTTCAACCCGCCGATGCCGGTCGAGCCGAGCGCCGCGTTGATTCGGGGGCGCTTCGGACCGTCGACCTCGGCGGGCTTCGCGATCCGCGAGGTGATGAACCTCACCGAACGCATGGTGCTGAGCGAGGAGAACCGGCACGTGGGCGACTACGAGGTCTCGATCCTGTGGCTGCGCCTGCCGGGAAGCGAGCCGAGCACGCACTGGATGATCGTGGCCTGGATGGAGGACGCGGATCTCGGCGTGTGCAACTTCCGCTTCTCGGGGAACTCGCGCGAGCTGAGCCTGGACGAGAAGACCTGGGGACGGATGCTGCAGACCCGCATCCTGCGCGACGAGAACTTCCGCGCGGGGGTGACGCCGATGGTGCGGTTGCGGATCGAGACGGGCGGGTCGGTGCCTTCGTTCGGTCCCTCTCGGGGCTGAGGCGGCCTAACCCAAGCATCTGGCCCGCGGGATCACTGAGGCGCCGGGGGCCTTCCTCCGGTCCGCTCGCTCCGCATCCTGCTCCGCTCGCTGCGCCTCTGGCTCGCTCCGCCATCCTGGCTACGCGAGCCATTCAAGCGCCCTGCGGAAGGCCCCCGGCGCCTCAGTGATCCCGCTGCGCGTGCGATCGCATGGGTCGCTGTTGTACGGCACTGCTTCGCCCGAGGCGCTTGTCGATCGTGCACTGGCGGTCGGGCATCGGGTGCTGGCGCTCACGGATCGGGATGCTCTGTACCTGGCGGTGCGGTTCTACCGGTATGCGCGTGATGAGGGGGTGCGGCCGGTTCTGGGCGCCACGGTCGGGGATGCGCTGCATGAGGTGTTGCTGCTCGCGCTTGATCGGCGGGGGTATGCGCATCTCTGCGAGATCCTCTCGCGGCGGCATCTCGAGGATCGGTTCGACGTGGTGCGGGCGGTGGGGGCGCTCCATGCGGGGCTGCACGTGATTGTAGAGTCGCCGGCGCTGGCGGCGGCGTTGATTGCGGCGGGAGTGCCGGCGGCGTGCGGGGTGCGCGAGTCGCGTGAGGTGCGGCCGGGCGGGCTGTGGGTGGGCGTGCGCGGGCTTTTTGGCGAGCGCCATGAGCTCGTGGCGCGTGTCACGGCGGCGCGGCGGCTCGGGGTTCCGCTGGTGGCGACCGGGGATGTGGTGCTGCTCGATCCGGGCGACCTGGCGGCTCATCGGGCGGCGGTGACGGCGGCGGCGGGCGAGCTGCTCGAACGCATGCCCGTGTCGGCGTTCGCGGCGGCCGATGCGCGGCTCTTCGCTCCGGCGGATGCGGCGCAGCGCGTGCGGCGCCTGGGGGCGGCGACCGGGCTTCCGGAAGCCGCGGAGGAGGCGCTCGCCAACAACGCGCTCGCGGCCGAGCGCTGCCGGCTCGAGCTCGAGCTGGGCGTGCCGATCTTCCCGCACGCCGATCTGGCGCCGGGCGAGACCGGCCCCGCCCGGCTGCTCGCGCTCGGCCGCGCGGGCGTGCAGCGCCGCTTCCGTCGCCCGCATCCGCCGGCGCGCCGCCGCCTCGAGAGCGAGCTCGAGATGATCGAGCGCCTCGGCTTCACCGACTACTTCCTGCTGGTCGCCGAGATCGTCGAGTTCGCCCGCGCGCGCGGCATCCCCTCGGTCGGCCGCGGCTCGGGGGCGAGCTCGATGGTGGCGTACTGCCTCGGCATCACCAACGTCGACCCGCTCGCCCACGGGCTCACCTTCGAGCGCTTCCTGAATCCCGGCCGCAAGGACTGCCCCGATCTCGACATCGACCTCTGCTGGCGACGGCGCGACGAGGTGATCCACTGGGTGTACGAGCGCTACGGCGCCGACCGCGTCGCGATGATCTCGACCCACGCCACGCTGGGCGCGCGCTCGGCGTTCCGCGAAACGGCGAAGGCGCTCGGTGTCCCCAACAGCCGCGTCAACGCGCTCGCGCGGCGCGTGCCACGGGAGCTCGAGAAGCCCTACCTCGACCGCCTGCTCGCGCTGCCGGGTGCGGCCGCCGTGGACTGGCGCGAGCCCGTGCTCACCGCAGCGCTGCGGCTCGCGGAGACCCTCGAGGGCGCGCCGCGCCACCTGTCGGTGCACAGCGGCGGCGTGGTGATCGGCGACCGGCCGCTCACCCACTACGTGCCGCTCGAGCGCGCCGCCAAGGGCGTGGTCGTCACCCAGTTCGAGATGCGCGCGATCGAGGCGATCGGGCTCGTGAAGATGGACCTGCTCGGCAACCGCGCACTGACCACGATCGGCGAGTGCGTGACGCTCGCCGCCCGGCGCGGGCTCGACGTGGACGTGGAGCGGCTGCCGGATCCCGATCCCGCAACCGCCGCGCGCCTCGAGTCCGGCGACACGCTCAACTGCTTCCAGCTCGAATCACCGGCCATGCGGCACCTGCTGCGCATGCTCGGGGCACGCACCATGGAGGAGGTCATCGCGGCGGTCGCGCTGGTGCGTCCCGGCCCGGCGGAGTCCGGCATGAAGGAGGCGTTCTGCCGGCGCGCGCGCGGGCTCGAGCCGGCGACGTTCGCGCACCCGCGGCTCGAGCCAGTGCTGCGCTCGACCCACGGCGTCATGCTCTACGAGGAGGACGTGCTGCGCGTGGCCGCCGCGCTGGCCGGGCTGTCACTCGCCGCCGGCGACGATCTCCGGCGCTCGATCGGCGCGGCCCGTAGCGTGGAGGAGCGCGCCTCGCTCGAGCGCGGGTTCGTCGCGCATGCCGTGCGGGCGGGCGTGAGCGCCGAGACCGCGAGCGCGGTGTGGCGCGATCTCGCGCGCTTCGGCGGCTACGCCTTCTGCAAGGCGCACGCGGCGGGCTACGGGGCGCTCGGCTACCAGAGCGCCTATCTCAAGACCCACGCGCCGGCCGAATGGGCGGTCGCCATTCTCAACCACCACGCCGGGATGTACTCGACCTGGGTGCACGTCGAGGACCTGCGGCGCCGCGGCGTCGAGTTCCTGAGCCCCTGCACGCGCCGCTCGTCCTCCGACACCACGCTCGAGGAGGGCCGCGTGCGGGTCGGGCTCGCGCGCGTGTACGGCCTTGGCGATCACACGGTCGAGCGCATCGTCCGCGCGCGCGAGGACCGGCCCGCCTCCACGCTCGCCGGGTTCCTCGCAGGCGTGCGGCCCACGCTGCCCGAGGCCGAATCGCTGATCCTGGCGGGCGCCCTCGACTGGACGCGGCGCTCGCGCGCTGCCTTGCTGCTCGAGGCGCGCGTGACACTCGCGCGCGTCGGCGCCGCGCGTCCCGTCGCCCTCCCCGTACCGGTGCTGGCCGGCCCCGCCGGCGCGGCGTTCGTGCCCGAGCCGGTCCCGCCCGCGCCCGTTGCCGAGCTCGCCGAGTTCGACCCCGCCGCCCGCGTCGAAGGCGAATACCGCGCGACCGGCCTCTGGTTCGGCGGCCATCCGCTCGACCTGTGGGTCGACCCCGCCCTGCTCTCCGGGTGCGTCTCGGCGGGCGACGTCGAGCGCCACGCCGGGCGGCGGGTCGCGGTCGCCGGCCTGCCCTGTGCCTGGCGGCGCGTCGAGACCCGCACCCACGAATCCATGATGTTTCTGACCCTCGCCGACCGCAGTGGGCTCGCGGAGTGCGTGCTCTTCCCCGACGCCTACCGGCGCTGGGCGCGTTCGCTGGAGGGGTCGGTGCTGCGGGTCGAGGGGCGCGTCGATGCGACGCTCGGCGCGATCAGCGTCGCTGTCGACCGGGTGCAGCCGGTCCGCGGCCCCGCGCCGCCCGCCGCGGTCGCAAATTCCTGGTCACGAGCCTCCAGAATCCCGTTGACCTCGCGGGCGACCGATAGTGAAATAGTGCCACACGCGGGACGTCCGTTCCGCGTGACCACAACCGCCCGCGAATTGAGCGGGGCGAAGGCTCGATGCGGCTCGGCCGCTCGGCCTGCCGGCGCCGGGAAAGGGATCCTCCCCGCGATTGAATCACGGAGGGGACGCTCCGACCGGCGCTCGGCTTTTGGGCCACCCCGCTTCCCCCACGGAGATACCCTCTGAGCCTCTTCGCGCTGATCGGCCTCGGGTTCCTGCTGGGGCTGCGTCACGCGGCCGATCCCGATCACGTGGTCGCGGTGTCGGCGATCGCCGCGCGGACCCGGAGCCCGTGGGCGGCGGCCCGCCTCGGAGCGGTGTGGGGGCTCGGGCACGCCATCACCCTGTTCACGGCGGGAGCAGCGATCATCCTGCTCAACCTCGCGATCCCGGCGCGCGTCGGACTCGGTCTGGAATTCGCGGTGGCGATCGCCCTGGTCGTGGTCGGGCTCCTCAACCTCGGGGTGACACCGCGCGCGCGGCGCGCGCCCGACGCCGAGTACGGAACCCGGCTGCCGGCGTGGCGGGCCTTCGTCGTCGGGCTCGTGCACGGGCTCGCGGGCAGCGCTGCGGTGGCGCTCGCGCTGATCGCCGCGGTGCGTGATCCGTGGCGGGCGACGGCGTGGCTCATCGTGTTCGGGACCGGCACACTGCTGGGGATGGCGCTCGTCACCGCGGCGTTCGTGGCGCCGCTCGGAGCTCTCGGGTCACGGGTGCCGCAATTCGGACGTGCCGCCCGTCTCGCCACCGGCGCGCTCTCGGTGGTGGTCGGGGCGTGGCTGATGTGGCAGATCGGCTGGCAGGACGGCCTGTTCCTGGCAATTCCGCACTGGACCCCGCAC
>DAIUEO010000120.1:0-10990 GCA_036845125.1 Candidatus Eiseniibacteriota bacterium
CGGCGGATCGAAGTCACCGTCGTCGTTGCCGAACCGGGTGCCGTTCACGATTCCGTCGTAGGCCCGGTACATCTTGTCCTCGGGATCGAGCGTCGGAGGACGCCACTCGAGCAGGTAGCTCACGCGGCGTTTGGCGGTCGGATCGGTCGCCGACGGGTTCACTGCCCCCACCGAGAGGCGGATTCCGCTCAGGTACTCGACCGACGACGAGCCCTTCCACTGGCCGGAAGGGTCGCTCGAAACGTTGGTGAACAGGTTCCCGACGTGCCCCCAGTTCGTGACCTTCATGTAGATGTTGCCGACGTCCAGAACCGCACCCGGTCCGAAGACGTCGGGAATGTCGAGCCGTCCCACCCGGCCGCCGCCGGAGCTTTCCTGGTGGAAGTATTCCGGGACCAGCCGCTTGAGCTCGGCCGGCGTGAGTCCGTCCGGATCGAGCTTCCCGGGCTGCGCCTGGGCCACGGGTGTGATCAGCACCACCGCCGCTCCTGCCAGGGCGGCGCACAGCGTTTTTCCGAACATGCGGCCTTCGGTGCCCGGTCGGGTGCGTTTCATCAGAAGGTGACGCTCACGCCGACGCGTACCGCGCGGCCTTCCTCGAACACACGTGGATCGTTGAGCGGAACCCAGTCCGGGATCTGATCACCGTTCACGTCCATGAAGTAGGCGCCGCCGGCACGGCCGGTCTGCGTGTAGTAGATGCTGTAGTCGTCGCCCGCGGTATCCACGTAGGGATTCGGGAACGAGTCCTGGCTCAGGTTGTCGATGTTCTTCGCGTCGAGCACGTTCCGCGCGTCGAAGAACAGCGTCACGTTCTGACCCCAGATCTTGTAGAACTTGTCGCCGTCGATCGTGAGGCTGGAGTTCGACGGCAGACGCCGCGAGTTGTTGAGCTTGGGATCGGGCCGGCGATCGTTCGCGTAGCTCGGCGTGAACGGGAAGCCCGAGCCGTACGTCCACAGCATGCGGAATCCCCACTTGCCGGGATCGCGGATGGTCGAGGAGAAGCTGATCGTGTGCCGCTGATCCCAGTCCAGGTTCTGCTCGGCGATCGGCAGGTAGAGCTGGCCGCCGTTGAAGAACTGGAGCGCCTGGTTCGGATCGGACGCGACGCCCGTCGCGAGCGAATAGGTGTAGTTGACCTCCGCCGAGAACTTGTGGCTGAAGCTCTTGATGACGCTGGCTTCGAAGCCGCGCGAGCTGGCGTAGTCGCCGTTGTAGAAGATGTTGACCAGGTTGCCGAACTCGTCTCGCTCCTGCCGGGTGGTGATCAGTCCGTAGATGTCCTTGAAGAACACGGAGAACTGACCGGAGACGTCGCGCGAGAACAGGTGCTGCATGCCCGCCTGGTAGGCGATGTTGGTCTCGGGTTCGAGGTCAGGATTGCCGCGCACCGCCACGCTGGTGCCGACGCCGCGGTTCTCGAAGATGAAGCGACGTGCGGGGGTCTGGTACGTCCACCCGTAGTGGAAGCTCAGCACGTCCTTGTCCGAGATCGGGTACGCGATGCCGAGGCGCGGGCTGAACTGCTGCTTGTAACGGTTGCCGCCCGTGAGGTCGGCATCCGAGATCTGGTCGCCCGGGGTGAACATGTCATAGCGAACGCCGGCGTTGAGCACGAGACCCTCGTACTCCCAGCGGTCCTGCACGTAGGCGGCGCCTTCCGGGTTGTAGTTGGTGAAGTCGGAGCGGTTGCCGCCGGGCAGCCCGTTGTTCTCGGTGTTCGGCAGCGTGAGGGTCAGGTTCTCGACACGGTTGTACTTGGCCTCGAAACCGGTCTTGAAGGTGTGGTTCTTCCACTTCCGGGTCGAGAAGTCGCTCTTGAGCGTCCAGGTCGCGGCATCGCGCTCCGAGTACCGGGGGAGGTCGCCGTGGGTTGCGAAATAGGGATTGTTCTCGCTGCCGGTGCCGATGTTCCCACTCCAGTAGAACGGACTCTGGATCTCGTACTCCCAGGGATTCTTGCGGCCGACCGATGACAGCGTCGTGAAACGGATCGACGAGAGCCGCGTGGTCCACACCGACTTGCCCGAAATCTGGTTCGTCCACACCGCGCCGAACTGCTGGTACGTGTCGTCCGTGGTCGACACGTGGTCCGGCATGTTCATCGGCACGAAGCTCGAATCCTCCTGGATGGCCGACCAGGTGCCGTACCGCGGCGTGTACGAATCCGGCTGCCCGGACGTGTGAAGGGTGTCGTAGGTGACCTTCACGTAACCCTGCCGGCTCCACATGTGGTTGTAGGGCGTGTTGATCGTGTGGTTGTTGATCGCCTCGAAAGTGACCTTCTGCCGCGAGGTCGGCCGGTACGCCAGCTTGGCGTTCATGTTGATCTGGTTGAACTGCCGGTTCCCGACCTGGATGAAGTCGAGGATCGTGCGGCTCGGCTTCGTCATGGTCGAAGCCAGGTAGGTGTCCGAGAAGGTTCCTTCGTAGGTGAGGAAGTAGGTCAGGTTGCGGACCGGCGTCGGGCCGCCGAAGCCGAAGGTGAAGCGATCGAGATTGTTGAACGACTTGTCCGGGCTGCCGAAGCGGTCGGTGTCCCATCGCACTTCGCCGCCGAGCCGATCGGTGCCTTCCTTGGTGGTCACGCTCACGACGCCCGAGAGCGCGTTGCCGAACTCGGCGTCGAACCCGCCCGAGAGCACTTCCGCTCCCGCGATCGCCAGGTTCGCCACGCTCGCGTTGCGGCCGAGCAGGGGATCGGAGGCCTCGGTGCCGTCGATCTGCACCTTCACCTCACCGCTCCGGCCGCCGCGGAAGTGCAGGTCGTCGCCTTTCGCCACGACGCCGGCCTTGGTGGCCACTGCCTGGCTCAGGTTGTCCACCGGCAGCTCGCGCAGCTTCTCGGCGGTCACGTTCTGCTTGGTGGTCGATGACTTGGTGTCGATCTTCTTCTCGGCGCGGACTTCGATCTCTTCGATCGTCTTCACCGACTGCGCGGCGCCGAAATTGAAGTTGAGCGTCGCCGTCTGGCCGGCGACCACCGTCACGGTCTGGGTCGCCTTCTCGAAACCCATGGCCTGGATCACGACCGTGTGGGTGCCGACCGCCACGCCGGAGATCGAGAAGTTGCCGTTCTCGTCGGTGGCGGTTCCCTGCTTGGTCGTCTGAATGATGACGTTGGCATAGGGAATGGGCGTGCTGCCACGCTCGGTGACGCGCCCGATCAGCTTGCCGGTAGGGGCGCCGGGCGCGGGCGGTGTCTGGGCGAAGGCCGCAAGGCTCATGAGGAGTCCCAGCGCGGCGGCCCCGGCGGAACGGACCAGAGTCTTGGGATCAAATGGCATGCGCACAACCCCTGAGGTTGGACACGGTAAGGTCAGGCCCGGAGCGGTTTGCTCCCGGGAAGCTCGTGACACATTGCAAAACGAGCGACTCGAAGTCAATGGATTTCCTCTACAACTCGTTCCCCGGTCTGGATTTAAGGCGGCGCTAAGAGCGCCTTGACTCGACGTCCATGTCGATCATCGGGAAAACGGCCGCGACAGGAGGGTGAAACGTTCGCGGAGAGGAAGCCGCAGAATGCGGGCTTTGCGGAAGCCGGCTACGCCCAGCCGGCACGTCACCAATATCGGCCGACTCCTCCCGGTTGTCAAGAGACAATCATTAATTTCTAGAGGGCCCATCGGATCCGGGTGCTGAACCGCTGGCCCACCCCTCGGGGCTCCTGGGGGCTCCCGTAGTCGGCAAACGCCCATCCGTGACCGAAAGCGAGGTCCACACCCCAGCGCTTGCTGGCCGCCTCGATCCCGAGCCCGGCAGTCAGCTCGTAGCCGCGGTACTCGGTCATCTGGGTCTGCTCGTCGGTGTCTTCCCAGCGGTAGCCGTAGCCGCCACGCAGGGCGAGCCGGTCCGTGGCGTGGTACTCGATGCCGGAGCGGACGTCGAATCCCTCGACACGCGGGCCGAGGTCGCTCAGCGTGTTCTCGTGTTCCCGGAAGTCCCGGCGCCCTTCGAGGGCGAGCAGCACGCGCTTGAAGGTCCACGAGGCGCCGATCGTACCGGCCCACGAACGATCCTCGGTGCGCTGCGTCGTGATGCTGTCCGGGAGCGACAGGGTGTCCGCACCCGGCGTGTTGTAGACCCGGTTGCGGAAGTAGTTGAACGAGGTCCGGTCGTCGATCGCGGGCGCGACGAAGTCGATCACGCGATCCTCGCCGATGGCGCTCACGCCGATCTCGAGCGACCCGCTCGTCCATCGTGCGCGCAGCTCCCCGGTGCCTCCCTCCTCCTTCCGCTCGAGCACCCGGCCGCGACCGGCGAGCGGTGCCACCGCGGTGCCGGCCGACACCGAGTAGACCCACTGCTGCTCCGACTCGGCCTCCCAACTCCGACCGTCGACGCCCCACTCGAATGCCCCGGTCTTTCCCGCCAGCGTGAGCTGGGTGATGTTGTAGGGGCGCTCCTCGCTCGACTCGGCGCGGTGACGCGCGCCTTCATTGATCCCGAAGAAGTCGTAGCTCAGCCGCTCGTATCCGAGGCCCACCCCCACCGCTCCCCACTCGTAGCCGAGCCACGCGCCTCCGCCGAGCACGTCCACCTCGGCATCCAGCGGAATGAACGTATCGGGGGCGGGAATGATGGTGCCGTCCTGGTTCACGAAATCGCCGGCGCCGTTCTTCGTGATGAGCCGGAAGTCGCGCGTGATGGTCTCGGGCGCGTAGTCGAGCCGGAGCGCGTAGCGGAGCCGCGGGTTCTTGATCACCGGCACGACGCTGTTCAGCGTGGGCGCCAGGTACGGGCTCACGAACTCGGTGCGGCGCTCGACGTCCTGATTGTAGGTGCGATCGGTCTGCAGCGTTCCGAACCGGCCCCCGAAGCCATAGGCCGTCCGTTCCGTGCGGTGCCACGCTTCGAGCGGGAGATTCAGGGCGCCGTTCGAGGCGTCCTGGCGCACCCGTGCGGTTGGCGCGAGGTCGTACTCGGAGCGCTGGGAAGCCGATCCCAGCCCGACTTCGAAGATGGACGTGGAATCCCCGGACAGGAGTCCGACCGGGTTCCCGAGCTCCCACAGGCTGATCCGGTTGTGCACGTCACGCACCGCCGAGCGGATCCGTCCCATCCCCAGCAGGCGGGGGTTGCGGGCGAAGAACGCTGCCTCGTTGTCCACGTCCCGCAGCGCCTCGTCGAGGCCCTGCGCGTGGAGGGCGGCCGGAAGGCAGGCCGCCATCGTCATCATCGCTGCCCAGCGCATCACGCCGCGCCAGGAACTCATACGGAGTCCTTTCCCCGTGCCTTTTTCGGGACGGAAGGGCCGCCGTCGGGCGCGGGAACATCGGACCCAATGGCGACGAAAACACGCGCGGTCAACGAAGTGCGTGCAACGAACGGCGGATACTAGGAATGCGTCCGGGAGGTGTCAAGCGTCCACCTTTGCCTGCGGGACGGGGGCCCTTAGGAGATCCGGAAACGAGCGGATGCCCTTCGAGCAGGAAACGCCACGGTCGCTCGACGCCGACCCGGATGCCGATCCTCGAACCGGCGACGATCCGGCGACCGCCGCGACGCGGGGCGAGATTCGAGACCCACAGCGGCCCGCGGGTGAGATCGAGCCCGTTCTCTCCCCTGCCGAGAGCGAGCGCCACCGCGACGCAGGCCGGTCCGCGGGCAAGCCGGCTCCACGGCACGTCCGGTCCGCGCCGCCGCGACATGAGCGCCGCTCCCGCCACGGGCTCGAGCGCGCGGATCAGCACCGCCGCCGCGCGGCCGGCGGGCTCGACCACCACGTTGAAGCAGAAGTGCATGCCGTAGGTGAAATAGACGTACGCGAAGCCGGGCGGACCGAACATCACCTCGGTGCGGCGCGTGAGCCCGCGATACGCGTGGCTCGCCGGATCGTCGGCGCCGCGATAGGCCTCGACTTCGAGGATCCGCCCCGCGCTGACCCCCTCCGCGGTCTCGCGCACCAGCACGCGGCCGAGCAGTCCGCGCGCGACCTCGAGCACCGGCCGCGCATACCAGCGGCGCGCGAGCGGTGAGCCGAGCGCGCGCTCCGTCAGCTCGGCCGGAGGTTCCATCGGCTTCGGCACCGTCTCAGTGTCCGACCGCGGCCTCGCCCACACCGAGCCGGCGCAGCGGCTCCATGAAGATGTTGCGGATCTCCTCGAGACGCTGCGGCGTGCGCGCCTCGAAGCGCACCACCAGCACGGGCTGCGTGTTGGAAGCCCGCACCAGGCCCCAGCCGTCGCCGAACTCCACGCGGGCGCCGTCGATGTCGATCACGCGGTAGCGCCGCTGGAACACGCGCCTGAGCGCGTCGACGATCGCGAACTTCTTCTCCTCGGGACATTCGAGGCGGGTCTCCGGGGTCGAGAAGTAGTGGGGGATCGAGTCCACCAGCTCCGCGAAGGTCTTCCCGGTGGCGGCGACGTAACGCAGCAGGCGGCCGGCGGCATAGAGCGCGTCGTCGAACCCGAAGAACCCCTCCTTGAAGAAGATGTGGCCCGACATCTCCCCGGCGAGCGGCGCTCCGGTCTCCTTGAGCCTCATCTTGAGCAGCGAGTGGCCGGTCTTCCACATCGATGGCCGGCCGCCGTGGGCCTCGATGTCCTCGATCAGGCCCTGCGAGCATTTGACGTCGAACAGAATCTCGCCGCCCGGCACCCGCGTCAGCACGTCACGCGCGAAGAGCGCGAGCAGCTGGTCGCCGTACACCACCCGGCCGTTCGCGTCCACGGCGCCGATCCGGTCGGCGTCGCCGTCGAATCCGATCCCGAGGTCGGCGCCGCTCCGTTTCACCTCGGCGATCAGATCCACGAGCAGCTTCGGCACCGTGGGATCCGGAAGATGGTTCGGGAAGCGTCCGTCCAGCTCGGCGAACAGCGGGATCACGGTGTGTCCCATGCGCTCGAAGACGTCCGGCACCACGGTGCCCGCGCAGCCGTTGCCGCAATCCATCACCACCTTGAGCCCGCGCGGGCTCTTCAGCCGGTCGACCAGCATCTCGCGGTAGGCCGGCAGCACCGGCCGGTCCACCGCTGTCGGTTTCGCTCCCGCCTCAGGGTCGCCGTAGTCGCGGGCCGCGATCCGCTCGCGCATCTCCTGGATCTCCGCCCCGAACACGGGAGCGCCGCGGCGGGTGAGCTTGAAGCCGTTGAACTCGGGCGGATTGTGGCTGCCCGTCACCTGGATCCCGGCCTCGGGCCCGGTCTCGGACACGGCGTAGTAGAGCGCCGGCGTCGGCACCACGCCGACCCGCTCGACCGAGAGCCCGGTCGCCATCAGTCCGCGCTCCGCCGCGGCGGCGAGCCGCGCGCTGCTCGGCCGCACGTCGCGGCCGACCGCCACGGTGCGGGCGCCCTCCTCCCGCATCAGGCTCCCGAAGGCGCGGCCGATCGACTCGGCGAGCTCGTCGGTGAGCTCCGTCTCGTGCAGGCCGCGGATGTCGTATTCACGGAACACGTGGCCGGGAATCATCGGGCGTCCTTCCTCTTGAGATAGGCATCGGTGAACGGATCGAGGTTGCCGTCGAGGACCGACTGGGTGTCGGTCATCTTCACCTCGGTGCGGTGGTCGTTGACCATCGTGTAGGGGTGGAGCACGTAGGAGCGGATCTGGCTTCCGAAATCGATGTTCTTCTTCTCCGCCGAGAGCGCCTGGGTCTTCTGCCGCTCGAGCTCCTGCAGGTGGAGGAACAGCCGGGCCTTCAGGATGCGCATCGCGAGCTCGCGGTTGCGGTGCTGGCTGCGCTCAGCCTGCGACTGCACCACGATTCCCGACGGGATGTGCGTGATGCGCACCGCCGACTCGGTCTTGTTGACGTGCTGGCCGCCGGCCCCGCTCGCCCGGAAGGTGTCCACGCGGAGGTCGGCGGGCCCGATGTCCACGTTGATGGTGTCGTCGACCATCGGAAAGACGAACACCGACGCGAACGACGTGTGGCGCCGCTGATTGGCGTCATACGGCGAGATGCGCACCAGCCGGTGCACACCGCTCTCCGACTTGAGGTAGCCGTAGGCGTAGTCGCCGGTGACTTCGATCGTGGCGTCCTTGAGTCCCGCCTCGTCGCCGGGCTGGAGGTCGAGCACCTCGGCCTTGAATCCATGACGCTCCGCCCACCGCGTGTACATGCGGTAGAGCATCTCCGCCCAGTCCTGCGACTCGGTGCCGCCGGCGCCGGGATGGATCGACACGATCGCGCCCAGCCGGTCGTGCTCGCCCGACAGCAGGCTCTTCAGCTCGAGCGCGGCGACCTCGGTTTCCACCTTGGTCAGATCCGCCGCGATCTCATCGAGCATGCTGTCGTCGCCCTCGCTGCCGGCGAGCTCGAGCATCTCCTCGAGCGTGCGCAGCGCCTGATCCGGTGCGCCCCAGTCCTCGACGGTGCGGCGCGCCCGCTTCAGCGCGGCGACGGTGCGCTGTGCGTCCTCGGAACGGTCCCAGAACCCGGGCGTCGCCATGCGCGCTTCGAGCTCGGCCGCCTCGTGCTTCCGTGCGTCGACGTCAAAGATACCTCCCCAGGCCCGCCAGTGCGGTGCGGACCTGATCCACTCTCTTCTTGAGATCGGCGGTCGTCAGCATGGCTTCCTTTCAGTGTCCATCTTGCGCTTCGTGGGCCGCGAGCAGCCGGCCCAGCATCTCACGAGACCGCGCCTCCAGTGCCTCGCGCGATCCGTCGTTCTCGATCGTGACGTCGGCGCTCGCGCGGAATTCGTCCTCCGGCCGCTGCACGGCCAGCCGCTCGGCCGCGTGCTCGCGGCTCCATCCCCGTGATGCCGCCAGCCGCTCGAGCTGGAGCCGCTCGGGCGCCACCACGGCCACCACGATGTCGCACTCGCGCTCGAGCCCCCAGTCGAGCAGCAGGGCCGCATCGAGCACGACCGGCCCGCGGAACCCGGAAGCCTTCAACTCGTCGAACCGGGCCCGGATCCTCGCGATGATCCTCGGATGCACGAGAGCATCCAGCCGCCCGCGCGCCGCCGGATCGCGGAACACCTTCCCCGCCACGCGCGCGCGATCGAGGCGTCCGTCCGGCAGGTAGACCTCGTCTCCGTACTCGGCCGCGAGCGCCGCGCGCACGGCGGGATCGGTGTCGGTCACCTCGTGTCCCAGCCGGTCCGCTTCGAGCACCACGGCGCCCGCTTCCGCGAACGTCCGCGCGACCGTGCTCTTGCCGCTGCCGGTGCGCCCGACGATTCCGATGATGAACAACCCGTCGCGGGTCGTACGGCGCCTCTCAATGGACATCGAACCAGGTGGAGCCCCGGCCGACCGACACCTCGAGCGGGACTCTCAGCGGGAAGGCGCTCTCCATTTCGTGGCGGACGCGCGCCGCCACCTCCTCGGCCTCCACGGCCGGACACTCCAGCAGCAGCTCGTCGTGCACCTGCAGCAGCAATCTAGCGGAGGGAAACGACTGCTTCAAGGATCGGTGGACGCGGATCATCGCGAGCTTCATGAGATCGGCGGCCGATCCCTGGATCGGCGCGTTGATCGCCGCGCGCTCGGCGAACGAGCGCTCGGCGCCGGAGCTGCTCGCGAGCCCGGCGAGGTAGCGCCGGCGCCCGAACAGCGTCTCGACGTAGCCGCGGCGGCGCGCCTCCTCGAGGCAGGCGTCCAGGTACTCGCGCACCCGCGCGAAGACCCGGAAATAGCTGGCGATGAACTCCTGCGCCTCGGGCAGGCCGATACCCATCTGCTGGGACAGGCTGCGCGGGCCCATGCCGTACATGATTCCGAAGTTGACGATCTTGGCGCGCGAGCGGAGCGCGGGATCGAGCGGCCCTTCGGGAACGCCGAAAATGCGGCGCGCGGTGCCCTCGTGGATGTCCTCGCCGCCCTGGAAGGCGGCGATCAGGTTCGCATCGCCCGAGAGGTGCGCCATCAATCGCAGCTCGATCTGCGAGTAATCCGCCCCTACCAGCAGGCAGTCCGGCGCCGCCACGAAGGCGTGGCGGATCTCGCGGCCCTGCGGGGTGCGCATCGGGATGTTCTGCAGGTTGGGATTGCTCGAGGAGAGCCGCCCGGTAGCGGCGCCGGTCTGGTCGAACGTGGTGTGGATGCGCCCGTCGGCAGGATCCACGGTGAGCGGCAGCGCGTCGAGATAGGTGGACTTGAGCTTGGAGAGCGTGCGGTACTCCAGCAGCCGCGCGGGGAACTCGTGGACCGTGGCCAGCTCCTCGAGCACCGCCTGGTCGGTGGAGTAGCCGGTCTTGGTGCGGCGGCCGGGCGTGAGCCGCAGCACGTCGAAGAGAATGCGGGCGAGCTGCGGGCCGCTGTTCAGGTTGAGGGTTTCCCCCGCGAGCCGGTGCAGCTCCTCCTCGAGCCGCGCGAGCTCGGTGCCGGCGCGCTCCGCCATCGTGGCGAGTGCCGCGGTGTCCACGCGAATCCCGGCGCGCTCCATCTCGCGCAGCACGCGGATCAGCGGGTGCTCGATCTCCTTGTAGAGCTTCCACTGGGAGCGTGCCTCGAGCTGGGCACGCAGCGCGTCTCCGAGCGGAAGCAGTGCCGCTGCGAGCGGCTCGGCGACCGCCGCCATGTCTTCGGGTGGAAGATCGGCGGCGGTGATGCGTCCCCCCCGCGCGCGTACGGCGGCGACGTGATCCTCGATCGAAGGCAGGCGCTCCCCCAGGAAGTCGCGCACGCACTCGGCCACGCCGTGCGCCCGCGACGGGTCGCAGAGGAAGGAGGCGACCCGCGTGTCGAGCACGGCGCCCGACAGCCGGACCCCCGCGCTCTCGAGCAGGTGGGCGTCACGCTTCACGTCCTCCTCGACCTTGGGGCTGGCGGAGTCGCCGAGCAGGAGGCCGATCCACGACCGCACCTGTTCGAGCGAGAAGTTGGGGCCGCTGCTGTGGCCGAGCGGCAGGTAGGTCGTCACGCCGTTGCGCGCGGCGAGCGCGAGTCCGGCGAGGCGCGCGCGCCGTGCATCGCCGCCGGTGGCCACCCGCGAAACAACCGTGCCGACGCCGCGGCGCTGGACGTTGCACGGACTGAACAACGGCGTGATCTTTGGCGCGACTTGTCGAGGGGTCAGCGTTCTTCCCCG
>DAIUEO010000121.1:0-10887 GCA_036845125.1 Candidatus Eiseniibacteriota bacterium
GGGAGATCGCCGACAACAGCGCTTCATCAGGAGGCGCAAAACGCAATTCCGCTGCGTGATCCACCACGAGGATGCGTGAAGCGTTCACCGGAGATCCGGGGTCGACCACCGAGAAGGTCAGCGGCTCGTTCGTGTCCCAGCGCGCGGACTCGGCATCGGGGGTGGCCCCTCGAGGCTTGTCGGATGCTGGAGGCTTCAACGGGTTCCCTGGCTTCGCGGCCTGCGCTTTCGCCTTCGCCGCGCGCGCGGACTCCATGCGCCGCCGCCTGAGCTCGCGGATCCCGGCGCCGACCCGCGCCTGCGCCCGGCGCGATGCGGCGACCAGCGTGTTCGGGATCGTCCACCAGGCCCCACCCCCGAGATGACATACCGTCGGCACCAGCGTTCCACCGAGATCGCGCTTGAAGCGCGTCGCTCCACACCAGTTGATCCACCGGTAGCCGCTCCTCGCCGCGAAGCGCATCGCCTCCCAAGCGAGCAGGACGTTGGCGCCCTCGCGCCGCGCGATCTCCGTGGAGGCGTTGGCGCGGTAGTCGAGCGTCGCCCCGGGATAGAGGCCGAACCCCGAGCCCGCGACCACGGCGTCGTCCTTGATGGCCACGATCAGCTTCATCCAGGGCAGCTCCCACTCCCGCCACCCTTCGCCGGGCTCGCAGTGGTCGGGCACGCCGCTGCCGTCCTTGCCGTGACGCGTCTCGGTCTCGTGCTGGATGCGCGCGAACGCCTGGAACAGCTCGGGACGCTCGGCGACCACCGCGCGGTAGCCGAGCTTCCCGGCCTTCGGGATCGAGCGGCGCTTGTCGCCGTCGAGGTTCTTCTTCATCGCGTCCTCGTCGAGCACGGCCTGCAGCACGGTGGCGCCGGCCGTGTACTGCGGCCGCCGGTCGCCGGTCCCGGCCGGCAGGTAGCAGCGCAAGCGCCGGTTCCCCGCCAGGCGCTCGGCGAGCGCCAGCGCGCGCGCCCCCTGCTCCGCGTTCGGCCCGAGCTGGGCGTCGGTTCCCTCGATCACCACGTGCCAGCGCCACGGCCAGCCACAGCGGGCCTCGCCGTTCACGAAGCGCACCACGAGCGCGAGCCGTGCATCGCCGGTTTCATCGAGCGCCGCGACGCCGGGCTCGCCGTGGGCGGCCGCATGGCGCAGACACGCCGGGTCGAACCAGAAGCTCGCGTGGGCGGAGGTCCGGATCAGCTCGTTCCAGCGCCGCTCGAAATCGGCGGCGATCGGCTCGGCTAAGTTCCAGAGGTGAAGACTCACCGGGACTCTCCCTCGAGCTCGGGAAGCTTCGCGCCGGGCGCCGAGCGGGTCGCGGTTGCCGGCGAGCGCCGCGCCAGCAGGCTCGCGTAGAGCGCTTCGGTGTCGCGAACCATGCGCTCGCCGGTGAAGAGCCGCCGCCAGCGGTCGCGCCCCGCGCGCGCCATCCGCCCCGCCAGCACGCGGTCGTCGAGCACCGTGAGCAGCGCGCGGCTCAGCGACTCGGGATCCCCGGGCGGGACGATGATCCCGGTTTCGCCGTCGGCGACCGCTTCGGGATTGCCACCGACGCGGGTCGCGACACAGGGCAGCCCCGCGCGCATGGCCTCGATCAGGGTGACGGAGAGCCCCTCGCGCACCGACGACAGCACGTAGGCATCGGCGGCCACCATCAGCTCCGCGATGTCGAGCCGTGGCCCCAGGAACCGGACGCGGTCGCGGAACCCGGCATCGGCGACGCGCTGCTCGAGGATAGGCTTGAGCGGCCCGTCCCCGACCACGAAGAGGCGTGCGGCGCTGCTGCGGCGGGCCACCGTCATGAACGCCTCGATCAGCACGTGCTGGGCCTTCTGCGGCGTGAGGCTGCCGACATGGAGCGCGAGCCGGTCGTTTTCGAGCAGCGAGAAGGAGGCGCGCACCTGTTCGCGCGTGCGCGTCGGGGCGGCGCCCGAGGTTCCGTTCAGGATGGTCACGAACCGGGATGCCGCCCAGCCGAGCCGTGTCGCATGGCTCACCCGCGCCGCGTCGCACACGCAGATCACGCGATCGGCCAGCAGCGTGGAGAGGTTCTCGAGCGCGGGATAGAAGACGGAGTGCCGGCCCGGATAGTGGATGCTGTGCTCGGTGCGCACCACGGCGCGTGCCCCGCCGAGACGGCCGGCCGCGGACGCGTAGAGTGCGCCCACCGGGTTGTGGCCGTTGACGACGTCCACCCGTTCGCTCCGGATGAGCGCCGCCAGCCGCCCGATCGCCGCGAGCCTTCCCATCAGGGGGTGCGACTGCCGCTTGTCGAGCACGAAGGTGCGGGCGCCGTAGGCGGCGGCGAGGTCGAGCGCCGGGCCGCCGCGATTGAGCGCGCACACCAGGGACTCGACGCCGCGCCCCGCATGGCGCACGTGCTCGGCGATCAGCGATTCGGCGCCGCCCTGGTGCATGGCTTCGATCACGTGGAGAACGCGCATCAGCCGTTCACCGCCGCGCGATCCCGCTGATCGGTCTCGCCCGTGAACAGCGACCACAGGCGCTCGAAGTTGCGGTCGAAGTCGAAACGCTCGAGCGCGCGCGTCCGCGCCGCCTCGCCCATGCGCTCGAGCTCGGCCGGGGCGGCGAGCAGCGACTCGATGGCCTGGGCCAGCACCACCGGATCGCCGCCTTCGCAGATCGCGCCGGTCTGCCCGGAGACGATCGCCTCCTCGAGGCCGGGAATCCGGGTGCCGACGCACGGCAGCTTCATCGCCATCGCCTCGACGACCACGTTCGGGATTCCGTCCTGCCGGCCGTTCGCCAGCACGCGGCACGGCGCGACCAGCAGCCACGCGCGGCGGTAGACCGGCAGCAGCTCCTCGTGCGAGAGCGCGCCGTGGAAGGTGATGCGGTCCTCGACCCCCTGCTCGCGTGCGAGGTGTTCCAGCGTGGGGCGCAGCGGCCCGTCCCCGACCACCGAGAGCTTCGCCTCGACCCCGCGGCGCTTGAGCTCGCCGAGCGCCAGCACCGCGTCCTCGAACCCCTTGGTGGCCGCGAGCCGCCCGACGATCGCGAGCGTGGGCTCGGGAGCGCGGTGGCGGCCGGCGCCGTCGAAGCGCGAGAGATCGGTGCCGTGGTAGATCCACTCGACGCGTGCCGGCGGTCCCGCGAGCGTGCTCAGCATCTCCGCGTTCTGGCGCACGCAGCAGTTCACGAAGTCGGCGGCGCGTGCCTTCTCAGCGAGGAACGCGCGGGTGCGGTGGAGATCGGACCCGGCGTGGCCCGACATGCTGAACCGCCGTCCGGTGAGGCGCGCCGCGAGGTAGGCGGCGGTCGCCGGGAAATGGGCCCACACCCCGTGGATGCGCTCGAAGTCCTCGCGCTCGGCGATCGACGCGATGCGCGCCGCCGCCGGCAGGTAGCCGACGTGCCCGACCAGGGCGTAGAGGCTCGAGCGCGACGCCCAGAGGATGCGCGCCATCTCGGGGACCAGCACGTGCGGGCGCCGCGCCAGCCAGCCGAGGAGGGCGAGCCAGCCGCGCGGGTCGAGCGGGTTCCCCACGGACATCGTGCGTTCGACCAGCGGGGCGTAGCGGGGCTGGTAGTTGCGACTCACGCTGCGCAACGTGAGCACGCGGATCCGCACCCCGCGCTCGACCAGCCTCAGGACCTCGTTCTCGATGAATGCCGCGAGCGTCGGGAACGTCGTGGTGACGTAGAGAACCGACTTCATGCCGTGCGCTCCGCGACGACTCGCGCGTAGAAGTCCTGGTGCCGGCGCACCATGGTCTCGATGCTCATGCTCTCGATCACCTCGCGCCGCGCCGCCTCGCCGCGCCGCCGCGCCTCGTCCGGTCGCGAGAGCGCGTCCTCGAGTGCCGCGGCCAGCGCCGCCGGCTGCTGCGGGGGCACGATCCATCCGGTCCGCCCGTGGTCCAACACCTCCGGCGTTCCGCCCACCGCGGTCGCGATCGACGGACGCGCCGCGGCCATCGCCTCGAGCAGCGCGTTCGGAATGCCCTCCTCGCGCGAGCTCAGCACGAACACGTCCATGAGCGGCAGCAGGCGGTTGATGTCCGACCGCTCGCCGAGGAAGGTGACGACCGGCGCCAGGCCGAGCTCGCGCGCGCGGCGCTCGAGGGCGTCGCGCTCGGGACCGTCGCCGACGAGCAGGAGCCGGAACCGCACGCCGCGGGCCGCGAGCAGCGCCAGGCTCTCGAGCAGGGTCGCGTAGTCCTTGCGCGGGGCGAGACATCCCACGCTCCCCACCAGCGGTGCGCCGCCGTTGACCCCGATCGCGGTCCGCTCGAGCGGCGGCTCGTCGAAGCGGGCGACGTCCACGCCGTTCGGAATCACCGTGATGCGGCTCTCCGGCACGCCGAGATCGCGGGCGGTGACGGCGACCGCCTCGCTCACCGCCGTCACGTGGGTCGCGAGACGATGCGCGAGGCGCTGCACCGCGACCTGCCGCGGGGATTCGAAGGCGTCGACGTTGCGCTTCGCCACCGCGACCACGGGAACTCCGGCCAGGCGTCCCGCCAGCGCGGCGAACAGGTTGGGTCCGAAGAGGTAGCCGTGGATGACGTGCGGGCGGAAGGAAAGTATGAGGTGGAGCAGCCGTGCGAACGCGCGGAGTCCGGACGGGCCGTAGAGTCTCCGTCCCACCCCGAGCTCGTGCACCGGCCAGCCGAGGGCTTCCACCTCCGCGAGGAACTGGCCTTCCCGGTGGAAGCACGCGATCTCCACCTCGAAGCGCGAGCGGTCGAGCCGCGACCACAGCTCGAGCAGGTGGCGCTCGGCGCCCCCGGCCACGAAATTGCCGACCACATAGAGAAGTCGGATCCGGCTCGGGCGCGGACTCACGAGGCGACGCCTGTCGAGGCGCTGCGGAGCGTGTCGAACGCGCCGTTCAGCTCCGCCGTCGCGAGGCGCGTGGAGAACCGGCCCGAGGGGCCGAGGCAGGCGCCCTCGGACCAGCTGCGCCGTCTCAGCTCGTAGCGTGGCGCGCCGGCGACGTTGTGGCCGGCCCGCGTGGTCACCGCGTACGCGAGCCCGGAGGCGGTGACCGCCGCGAGGCTCGCCTCGTCGTAGTCTCCTCCCGGGTACGCGAGACCGGACGGACGAACGCCGAGTCGGCGCTCGATCAGGCGCGCCGATCCGACGATCTCCTCCTGCTGGGCGGAGCGGTCGAGCAGGCGCAGGTGCGGATGATTCATCGTGTGCGCTCCCACCTCCATGTCACCCTCCACCAGGGCGTGGCACTCGTCCCACGTCGCGAGCTCGCAAGGCGCCGCGGCGTCGACCCCCAGCGCGGCGCGCAGCTCGGCGAGACGTCGCTCCCGCTCGGCGAGCGGCACCCGGAACGCGGGCAGCAGCTGGGCGAGCGTGCGCCGCGGCGCCCGGCGCCGTCGAGCGTCGCGCCTCCGGCGGCCGATCCGAAACCGGGGACCGCGCGGCCGGGACGGCCCTGCTCGAGCGCGTGCGCCAGCACGTCCCACCACGGCGTCCGGCGCTCCTCGATCCACCCGGCGGTGAGGTAGAACGTGGCGCGCGCCCCGTGCCGGCGCAGGATCGGAAACGCCCGCGTGACGTTATCGGCGTAGCCGTCGTCGAACGTCATCGCCACCCGGTGACCCGGGCGGCCCGATTCGAGGTGCCGGAGCCCCTCGGCTACGGTGATCGGCGTCCGGCCCAGGCGGTCCAGCAGGGTGAGCTGGTCCTCGAGCACCGACTCCGAGACACCGAGGCGGTAGAGCGGCCGCTCGTCGGCGCCGTAGACGCGATGGTGGCGCACGATCGTGAGCCGTGCCCCGGCCGCCTCGACGCGCGGGACGAAGCTCAGCAGCCAGCGCAGGGCCGCCCGGCTCAAATGCGCTCCTTCCGCTCGCGGATCAGGTCGTCCACGAGCGCGCACGAGATCCAGAAGTTGCCGATGATGAGCACGTTGAAGAAGCGGTCCCCGAAGGCACAGTTGATCGCCAGGGCGATGGCCGCCACGCCGACGCCGAAGGAGAGGTTGCGGTCGAACTCGTTGCTCGCCGCCGCGGCCCCCGCGCGTGCGAGCCGGACACACGCGACCAGCAACATGATGAAGAACAGCAGCCCGAAGATCCCCATCTCGCTCAGGAAGCGCAGGTAGGTGTTGTGCGAGGAGTCCTTCACCTCGAGACCCATGTCTTCACCGGTTTCGGGCAGCACGAACTCGAGCCCGGCGAAACCCACGCCGTCGACGGGGTGCTCGGTGATCAGCCGGCCGATCGCGCGCCAGGTGTCGACGCGGAGCTGCGCGGCGTGGTCGAGCGCGACCTCGTCCTGGGCCACGGCGTCGTCCGGGTTCTGGAGCACGCGGTCCTTGAGCCATTGCGGCGCCCAGAACGGGCTCAGCAGGACCGCCGCCACGATCATCAGCGTGAGCGTGCGCGAGCGGCGCACGGCGACGATTCCCATCGTCACGCCCAGGGCGACGATGCTCGCGCGCGACAGCGTCAGCACCGTGGCGACGCACCCGGCCGCCACCGCGAGTGCAATCCCGATCCGCGCCCACACGGCACGGACTCCGAACCACAGCGCCGCCGCGATCGGGATGTGGAGGCTCAGGAAGGCGCCGAGATCGTTGGCCTGTCCCAGCGAGCCCACCGCGCGCGAGCCGCTGCCGGTGCGGCCGAGGATGATGGTGGCGATCGATTCGAGGAGCAGCGCCACCACGATTGCCCCGGCGAGCTTGCGGCGGTCGCTCTCGCCCTGGATCATCGTGAAGGAGATGAAGTACACGGTGAAGGTGACCAGCGCCCGGAAGAGATGAACCCCGCTCTGCGCCCCGTCGAAGGTGTAGCCCGAGGGGAAGGCGATGCCGCGCACCAGTCCGAGCGCGCACACCACGGTCACGGCGGCGATCGGCCCCGTCAGGCGGCCGAACCTCAGGACCGAGCGGCGCTCGATGACCCGACGCAGCGCCCACAGCACGAACACCGCGACCAGCATCGCGTTCAGCGGGTTGATGCCCGGGGCCGGGATCTTGGGAAGCCAGGCCAGGAACGGCGTGATCACCGGCATCAGGAAGAGGCCGACGCGCGGCTTCACGAACACGACCGAGACCATGGCCGCGCCGAGCAGGAGCTTCAGGAGCCGGTGCGGCGCCTGGCCGAGCTGGTAGTCGAGCAGGACGAACAACGCCATCCCGAAGATGGCGACGCCGATCGCCCCGAAGAGAAGCAGCGGGACGTTGGGGCCCGAGCGCTCGTCCCCGGAAACGCGGACCGGGGAGGTGGACGGCCGCGGGGCGAGGCTCATGTGGCCCCGCCTTCGACGGGCAGCGACTGCAGCACGACCCGCTTCGGGCGAACCATGGGTGCGGCCACGCCGTACTTGGCGATGCGGTTCTTCCGCAGCAGATCGTACACGCCGTCGGGCAGCAGGCTCGCGGCCCAGGCCGCCGCCACCGGGAGGGCACGCTCGGGAAACATCCAGGCGGCGCGGAGATGACGGCGCGCACTTCCGCCGCGTCGCTCGCGCAGCTCGCCCCAGCCGAACTTGTAGTGGGCCATCGCCACCCGGTGCCGTGCGCGGCGGCGGACGTCGGGGTCGAGCGTGGCATCGGCCGCCAGCCGCTCGAACAGCGTGATGTCGCCCTGGAGGCGCGCCTCGGTCTGGCGGGTGAGGCCGCCCGGCCGGTGCTGGTAGCGGATGAGCGAGCGCCGCGTCGCCGCCGCCGGCCAGCGCCGCGCGAGCCGGATCCACAGGTCGAGGTCCTCCGCGTGACTCATGGACTCGTCGAAGCCCCCGAGCGTCTCGACCGCCTCGCGGCGCACGACCAGCGAGGAGGTCAGGATGAAGTTCACCTCCACGAGCTGGGCGACCGGCTGTCCGAAATAGGTTTCCGGCATCTCGGCATACATCTCGAACCACGAGGGCCTCAGCGTGCCGTCGAGCTCGCGGAAAGCGCCGTCGCTGAAGAACCACACCGCGCGCGGATGGCGCTCGAGCACCTCGCGCGCGGTCTCGAGCTTGGTCGGGAACCACAGGTCGTCGGCATCGAGCAGGGCGACCCACGGCGCACGCGAGGTGCGCCATCCCGCGTTGCGCGCCGCGGCGGCGCTGCCGAACGTACCGCGCAGGACGCGCACGCGATCGCCGAAACGCTCCTCGACAGCGTCACCGGTGCGATCGGTCGAACCGTCGTCCACGACGATGATCTCGTCGGGAGGCAGCGTCTGGCCGAGCGCCGACTGCACCGCGTCCAGCACGTCCGGGAGCGCATTGTGCGCTGGGATGACGACGCTGAAGCCGGACCCGCTCACGTCACTCCCCCCGGGCACCGGCCGCGATGGGACGCGCCGGCTCGCGCGATTCGGACACCGCGCGCCTGAGCCACGAGGCGCGCGCCAGGAACGGCAGCAGCCACGCCGGAGCGAGGTTGCCGGCCGCCGCGATCAGCCGGCGATGGAGCGGCCCGCGCGTCACGGCGCGCCGGAAGTGCTCCCGCGCCCGCGCGGTGTGTCCGGCCCGGAGATCGATCACGGCGAGATGGAACTCCAGCACCGCGGCACGCTCGGCAGCCTGGCGGCGGATCTCCGGGCGCGGGGTGTATGCGCCGGACTCGATCCTCCGCATCGTCGCCAGGTTGTCGCGGTGGCGGCCTTCGTAACGCTGGGACAGCGCGTTCGGGCTCGCCCAGTAGTAGACGAGACGATCCGTGAGCTGGGCGCCCGGGTGGCGCGCGAGCACTTTGAGCCAGAGGTCGTAGTCGTGGTTGTACACGAGATCCGGGTCGATGCCCCCCACCTCGCGATAAACGTCGGCGCGGACCAGGACCGAGCTCGTGAGCGGGAAGCACCGCTCGACCATCGCGGGCAGCAGATCGCCCGCCAGCTCGCGGACCGGATCGAAGTAGTCCGCCAGCCACGATTCCCGGATCACACCCGCCTCGGAGACATAGGAGCCATCGGTCGCGATCCAGCCCATCCCGGGATGGCTCGCGACGAATGCCGCTTGGCGCTCGAGTTTTTCGGGGGCCCAGTAATCGTCACTGTCGAGAAACGCCACCCAGTCGCCGGTCGCGCGCTCGAAACCGTCCCGGCGCGAGGCCGAGGCGTTGCGATGCGGGAGCCTCAGGACCTGGACCTTCGATCCAAATCGCTGCTCGACCAGATCCGGCGTCCCGTCGGTCGAGCCGTCGTCGCACACGATCACCTCGTGCGGCGGCAGCGTCTGCGCGAAGGCGCTCTCGAGCGCGCGCACGATGCACCAGGACGAATTCCAGGTCGCGACGATGACGCTCACCTTCACGACGGTGTGCCCTCCCCGGCGACAGCCGGAGCCGGCGTGCCGCGGGCGCCGGCGAGACCCGCCACGGCGTCCTTCCAGCGCGTGCGCTCGGCCGGACCGAGCGCGAAGCGCCACGCGCAGAACGCGAACGGGATCCAGCAGCCGAACACCGCGATTCCGAGCGGCGCCCATCCGATCGGATGGAACATCAGCTGCACGATCGCCGCCGGCACCACGAAAGCCATGGAGACCAGCCCGGGCTTGAGCATCGCTTCGCCCACGTAGCGGCGGAGCGGGAGGCCGAGCGCGCGGCACCCGTACACCATCATCGCGATGCCCCCCACGAAGCCGAGCGGCACCGCGGTTCCGAGCGCGACGCCGGTGAGACCCCAGGGCCGCACCCACAGCAGTGAGAGCCCCAGGTTGACGAGCGCGTTCAGGAGCGAGAGCACAACGACACCACGGTGCCGGCTCACCCCGAACAGGATCGAGGCCATGGCCGACTGCGGAAGCGACAGTGCCGTCGGCGCCGCCAGCAGGATCAGCAGCGGGTGGGCTTCGCGGTACTTCTCTCCCACCCAGGTCACGAGCAGGCTCCCGCCGAACAGAATCAGGGCGGCCAGCACCGGCCAACTCACGAGGACCGAGTACTTGCCCCCGGCGATCATCATCTCGTGGAGCTTGCCGGCCTCGCCCTTCGTCTCGAGCTCGCTCGCGGTTGGTGACAGCACCCAGGTCGCGGAGTGCACCAGGGAGCGGGCGTTGTCCACCAGGCCCGCGGCCAGCGCGAACGGGGTCACGAAGGCGGTGCCGAGGAAGGCGGTGATGACGAGCGCGTCGGTCTGAAAGGCGATGCTGGTCGCGAGCGCACCGATGAAGGCGAAGCTGCTGTAGGAGCCGATCATGCGGAGCCGCTCACGCGAGACGGATCTTGCGCGCAGGTGCACGTCCGGCAGCTGGCGGCGCACCGCGAGCCACGAGAGCCCATGCCCGGCCACGTTGAGCGCGAGCGAGGTCCACGCCAGTCCGACGATTCCGCCACCGGCCCTGAGGACGGCGACGAACGCCAGGGCCCGCGCGATGGCGATGCCGATGCCGATCCCGTTGCCAATGTCGTAGCGCTGGAGCCCCGAAAGCACGGCGCCGAACACGCCGAACGGGAATCCGATCGCGACGGAGGCGCCGGCCAGCCACACCACCGAGCGTGCGACCGGAAGCTGATCGGGGCCCACGTGAAACCAGGTCCCGAACTGCGTCGCCACCACGGCCGTGGCCGCGATCGCGAGCACGCCGACCACCCCATAGAGCATGAAGGCGCTGGAGATGGTCCCGCTCAGGCCCTCCTGGTCGCCGCGCGCGTGATCCCGCGAGACGTAGCGGACGAGCGACGGCCGGATGCCCTGGTCGAACAGGCCAAAATAGCCGGTGAGCGAGAACACCGCCACCCACAACCCGTAGTCCCCGTCGCCCATGACGTGGACCATGATCGGGGTGAGCACGAACCCGACCAGCCCCGTCACCCCGAAGCGGAGATAGTTGGTGATGACGTTGCGAAGTACGCGCAGGGTTCTCATCGGAGCGCCGGGCCCGCGTCGCTTCGCCGCGCGGTCCGCGGCGGAGCCGCTCGAACGCTGGGTGGGAGGGACGCCGCAATCGTTCGTCCGCGCCGGTACGCTCGGGCTGCCGCT
>DAIUEO010000122.1:0-344 GCA_036845125.1 Candidatus Eiseniibacteriota bacterium
GCCTGAGGGAGGGCGTTCCGGGTGCCGGGAAGAGGGCAGGCTACAGGACGGCGCGGGCCCCGGCCAAGGCGAATGCCTACCCGCCCACGGTGTAGGTCACGGTCCGCGGCGGAATCGGCTTCATGGCCTCGCGGAGGTCCGCCCGCAGGATCTCGTACTTGATGGTCTTCTTCTTCCGCTCGACCCACTCCTCGCTGTTCTTGGCGTAGAGCTCGTTCTGGATCTGCATGCGGTCCTGTTCGAAGGAGTGTCCCTCCATCGCCTTCTTTTCGGTGGGCCGGATCCACACCGTGCCGACGGACGCCTGGATCGTGTCCGAGACGGTTCCGATCTTCAGCTTGAAC